>PUPD01000285.1 GCA_003552985.1 Spirochaetaceae bacterium | reverse complement strand
GACTCACGCGCTGACAGTCGGAATGCGCTCAATGTCATGCCCCGTGCGCGATTCGAACGCACGACCTACTGCTTAGGAGGCAGTTGCTCTATCCAGCTGAGCTAACGGGGCATTGCATATACCGGCAGTGTAGCGGCGCGCTGAGACGATGTCAACGCGCCGCGTCAGTCCATCGGTAGCTGCTTTTGGGCTTCACTCCGTTCGACCGGAGCCATCGGTGGGCAGCGTAAGGACTATGCTGTGATGAGCCGAAATACGACGGCTCCGGTCTCACGATTCAGGGCCCGTGCGGAAACCATTTCTGAAGATGCTGCTTCAATCGATTGAACGCCGGATCTACACAGTTTTCTAAACTGATACGGTCACCGATACGACTGTAGAGTGCGGCCGATCGAGGCTGCCGTACGGCTTGAACGAGAGCGGCCAACGCTTCTTTCGGGCGTTCAAGTTTGCCGAGCTCGTCAACGGTGAACCCCTGTTCGCGCAGCCAGCCGCGTACCGGCCTTTCACTTTGCCACCGAAGTATCTGTCTGAGCGCATTGTCGCTCGCCCAGACCCAGGCCTCTAGTTCGGGTTCGATAACAATTGCTTTCGCTCGGTCACCCCAGTATCTCTGCAACTGCTCATCCAGTTGTCGCTCCAGATCCTTTGCCTCATAGCGCGTGCCGCTCCCCTCGTGATCTAGTACCATCAGTGCGTGGCGAAAGCGAAACTGCTCGAGCGAAAGCATTCGCGGACTATCAGTGCGTACGCCGCCGTCCCTCGCCGGGTGGACCCGGAACTCGATGCGAATCGGTCTTATGCCGAGTGCTTCCGGTCGGCGAAGTCCCGCTTTGCAGAGGTACTCCATATTCTTATCGGCTGCAAGCAAGACCAAGTCGGTTTTTTCCACCATCAGCTGAGAATCCCTGCTGCAAACAAAACACCGAGGTCCGGATCCCCCTGTCTCCACTCCTGGAGAGCCGGATGGCGGTCTCCTGATACGACATCGGTCGCGCCGGAAGGATCTTTCGCGAAACAAATCACTGCGGATGGTTCGATCATGTTAAGTGTTACCGGGCTATGGGTGGCCAGCAGAACCTGTCCGTCGTAAACTGAACAGAGAGATTGTAGAGCCGTCTCTATCGCTCGCGGATGGATACCGTTCTCCGGTTCTTCGACGAGCATGACATCCGTAAAGTTTGGTAGGTACGTAGGAATCGTCAGCGCTAGCAGTCGCAATGTCCCATCCGAAACCAACCAGGATGGCACCTCCGCACCGCCGTTGTAACGAATCACGATATACCGGTGACGATCCTCGGGGCGTTCGATGCTCCTAATCCGTTCGATGTCAGGTAAGGCGGTCCTCAAGTGGTCAATCCAATCTTCACACCGAGGCTCATCCTGCTGCAACTCGGCAATCACCCACGGAAGGTTGGAACCATCAGGCAGAAACCCGCGCCCAAGACCGGGCGGGCTTGGTTGTCGCATCTTGCGGCTATTGAGCGTCAAACTCTGGATTCCTTTTGCCAGCAGATCGCGGAACCATGGCGCGGCGTGGAAACTATCGCGATCGGCAGGAATGTTTGCCATGGCCGCGCTCTCGCGCCCAAGCCGAAATGATGGATTGTAGGTCTTCTTTCCATCAGGGACATAGTTGGCGTTACGGCCCGGACGGTTGGATAGAATGATTTTTCGTCCTTTCCCCGGTTTCAAGAACAGAGTCTCGGGAGAGTCAACAGTTTGCGGGAACAGCTCCCGTTGCTCCGAGCTGTTCTCCGAACTCTCCGCAAGCAGCCAAAGCACCTCGTGCTCCAGGCCGATCAAGTTGGTGCCGGGATCGAGTCCGATTTCGATTTCGTACCGCACGAGCGGGTAGTTCTGGAAGGACGGCGCCATTCGGGCACTGACGGAGTCCGGCAGTTTCGCTTCAACTGCGAGCTGGAATGAGGACTCCTCGCTCATCCAGAGGAGTTTCCGAAAGTCCGCGCTGCGGTCCAGAGCCGTAGTGGCAACCTGACCGCTGTTCTGGATCAAGTCTCCAAGAAACCCGAGTACATCAAGGAACGTGGTCTTACCGCTCGCGTTTGGGCCCACCAGCGTCGCGAACCGGCCGATCCTCTGATCTACGTGCCGCAAACACCGAAACCGGAGCGCCTGAATCCGAGTGAACATGGTTAGGAGCGTAGTGCAAAACGGAGCCGTGTGCAATCGCGCGAGCCGCGGCGGCCCTATCGGCGCGGGGTCACGTCCACGATCAGCACTTCGCAGCCGGCAAGCTCGAGGCCGTCTGAGGTTAGCCGCAAGCCGCGTTTGCGGTTGGTGCCGAACAGTACCTCGCCGCCGGCGGCCCGGGAGGCGACCTCATCCGGCACCCTGCGCGACGCATCCGCGAAGTTGAGCAACACCAACACGCGTGTGTCTTCTTCCTGGTCGCCCTTCGGGCGGTCGCTCGCTGGCGGCTGCCCCTGCAACTGGTCTGGTTGCTGGGGCGGCGGCTGATCTCCTGACCGCTGTTCTCCCGAGGGGCGGCGGTCGGAGCTCAGCTGCTCGAGCTCTCCGGGCGCCGTGGGGTGGGTGCGCTCGTAGACGAGGAGGTCCTGCTCACCGCCGGTGCGAAAGGCGATTTCGCCGGCGCTGAGCTCGGGGCGCGCTTTGCGCAGGCGAAGGAGATCGCGGTAGAAGCACCACAGCGAGTCCGGATCGCGCTGTTGGCGTGCAAGGTTCTTGGAAATGTAGTTGGGATTGACCGGCAGCCACGGGGTCGCCCGCGGCGATGCGAATCCGGCGTTAGGGGAGCAGTCCCACTGCATCGGCGTTCGCTCCGGGTCGCGCCCGTAGGAGCTAAGCGGCCACATGCGAACGCCGAGGGGATCACGGAGCTCTGTGCGCCTGACCTTGAGGTTTTCCATCCCGATCTCCTCCCCATAGTAAAGGAATGGAGTGCCTCGCAGGGTGAGCAGCATCGCGGCGGCCACACGGGCGCGGGCCCCCGGGTCTACGTCGACCCTGGCGTAGCGGCCGAAGTGGCGACGCTGGTCGTGGTTGGAGAGCGTGAAGTTCGGCCATGCATGCGCCGGGATGCTCTCGTACCAGCGAACGATTGAGCGATAGAAACGGCGAGCACTCCACGGCTGATAGATGAAATCGAAGTTGAAAGCCATGTGCAGCTCATTGTCGTCGGTTCCGTGATAGGCGGCTGCAATCGAGGTGTCGTCGGTGAACACCTCGCCTACCAGCACCCGCTCGTGTTCCGCGCGCTGACCCTCGCGGTGAAGATAGCTGTCGGTAAGGAGGCGCATTTCACGGCACAGCTGGTGTGTCTCGGGGCGGTTTCGGTCATAGATATGCTTCTGAAACATATCGGGGTCCATCTTGAGACTCAGAGGGTTGCTGCGGAACCGGTCGTCCTTGATGAACCAGTTGATGACGTCAATTCGGTAGCCGTCGGCTCCAAGGTCGAGCCAGAACCGCACGACGTCCCACATCGCCTCCTTGAGCTCCGGATTACGCCAGTCGAGTTCCGGTTGGTAGCGCGTGAAGGTGCCGAGGTAGTACTCCTGAGTCGGATCGTTCCACCACCAGCCGCTCCGCTGCTCGAAGATTGACCGCCAGTTGTTGGGGCGGCGCGGACGCCGCAGGCGACCCCCGAGCCGGCTAAGCGGCGGGGGGAGCGCTGCGCTGAGCCGGCCGAGGCCACCGAGGATGCGGCGGGGCTTTCCCGGATGCCAGATGTACCAATCGTGTTTGGGGTTGTCCCTTGATTGGCGCGCTTCAATAAACCAGGGATGCTCGTCAGAGGTGTGATTGATCACGAGGTCCACCACTACCCGAAGGCCGAGCCGGTGTGCTTCCGCGACCAGGCGTTTGAACTGTTCTAGATCGCCGAAGATGGGGTCAACGTCGCAGTGGTCCGAGATGTCGTAGCCGAAGTCGCGCATCGGCGAGCGATAGAAGGGGGAGATCCAGAGCGCGTCTACGCCCAGGCTGTCGTCGCCGCCGGCTGCCAGGTAGGGCAGCCGTGAGATGATCCCCTCAAGGTCGCCGACGCCGTCGCCGTTACTGTCTTGGAAGCTGCGCGGATAAATCTGATAGAACACGGCGGTCTGCCACCATCGCAGTTGCGGGTTCTTCATCGTCTTCATAACTCCCGTTTCAGAATCACAGCTTCACCGTTGGCAAACTGCTCGATCACGAAATAGCGGTCGATTCGCTTCGGCATTTGCGAAAGGCCGGGTGACTTCAGGACGACCTCCCATTCGGCTTCAAAAGGAATGAGAAAGCGCAGCGCAAACTTTGCCAGAGGCTTGCCCTCCATATTGGCGATGAGGAGCAGCTGATAACGTCCCTCGGGGTCGGTGCGCCAGCCGTAATAGATTGTATTCGCGTTGATGATGTCACCGGTGTCCGACCAGCCGCCGAGATGCCGGGCCCCGTTGGTAACGACGTTGCGGTTGAAGTAGTCGCGATGGATATCGTTAGTGGGGTTTTGCGCGAGCCATGGATGCGCGCGCCGAAAGCGGCGCAGCTCGAAGTTATAGCGGGCCTTCTCATACGGCACTCGTCCGCTGTGCCGGGAGAGGTTGCAGATCTCGGCGGCGTCGCGCATGAAAGCGCGAGCGAAGATCCGGAGGTGCTCGGCCGTGAGGCGGGCACTACCGCCCTTCGGCCGACCTGCGTCCCTCGGGTGCGCTCCGTCCACCGGGTGAGCTCTCGCGCCGGCGGCCGCGGAGCGCAAGGCGCGCGGGGCGGCGCGCCGTAGCGCAGGGTCGGCGGCCCAGGTGTCGAGGTTGTACTCGTCCTGCATCGCCGCGTGCTCCATAAGCCTGCGCAGAGCCTCGTCGTTGCCTTCGTCCTTGAGCCGTTGCAGCACCGCGAGCTTAGAGAGCTGCTCCTCCAAAACCGGGAGCCGCTGCTGGGAGCCTTCGGCGCGTTCCCGAGAGATCTGGTCGATCGTGGGCTGTATCATCGCTTTGGCAAACTCGAGCTTGCGCTCTGATTCCCGGCGGTCTGCGGCGATGCGGGCTTCAAGCTGAGCCGCGAGCTCCCGGTCGGCCTTCACGCTCGGGGCGAGGAGCCGGTCGGCGGCGTAATCGAGGTCCTCGGCGCTGAGATATCCGCCGAGCTCATCAACGCTGTCGTAGAGATACAGAAACGTCATGGCGTCGGTCTTGATCTTGAGAGCCTTGGCGTACAGGAGCTCCAGAAACCCGCTGCCGCTTTCAGGGGCCTGTGGGTTCGCCACAAGGTCGCTGCGCTGGTGGAAGCCGAGCCGTTTCAGCCGCCGGAAGTTGCGGTCGGCTTCATAGAGCTGATCGTCCAGGTACCAGGCGAGAAAGCGTGCCCCCTCGTCGGCGGCGATCTTGACGTCGAACTCGTCGGCCACATCGCGAAAGAACAGCCACGGTGTGTGGGCGGTGGCGTTGAGGAAGAACATCGGCGAGCCGGGTAGGAATGCGAGGTTTAGGGCGGTCAGTGCGCTGTGGTCGAGCGCGTTGTGTGCGATCGTCTTCATCGATTCGCCGAGCTGGTCGTTGTGGTACTGCTCGAGCGGTGTTCCCTCGCAGTACTCCCTGCCGGGGGAGGGTGAGACCATGCGATAGAAATAGCGGGCGTTGTCATGGGTAGCGTTACCGGTGATCCAGTCGGCGCCTTCCTTGAACACGTCCTTGTAGCGGTCCCATTTGCTGAAGAACCATTTGAACTTGGCGAGGACGTTGTGGGCGAATATCAGCGGGCTCCATTGCTTGACCCGGTCGCCAAACGGCAGCCTCCGCTCCCAAACGTGACAGAGATAGGCTGAGTTGTAGATCCAGTTCAGGTCGTCGGGCCAGGGACGGCCGTCCTCTATGTTGATGTCGAGCCTGCGCCTGATGCCGGCGACCTCCTGTGGTACGGTGGCCATCTCATTGAGGAACTCATCGTCCTGAATCTTCAAGCCGGTGGTCTCATCGATATCGCGGACGAAGTCCTGTCCGCCGTCAACGCGGATGGCATCGACACCGAAGTTGTTTTTGCGGCGGTACATCTCAAGCAGGACTGCGCGCACCATCGGATGGCGGTAGTTGACGTCGCGGCCGTACATGTTGGGGCCGGCGAGATAGGCGCTGTGCATGTACTTGGGGTCTTCGCCGGCGTCATCCTCGAAAGTGCGCAGCAGCTTCGCACCTTGGAAATCCGCGTGGCCGAGCACCGAGTCCAGCGCGACTTGCATGGGGCGGTCCGGCATGGTGTGCAGGGTTTCGATCAGCTCGAGAAACTCATCGGGGCGGCCGGTCTCGAGGAGCGAGGGGCTGACTGCGGTAGTACCGTAGATGACCACATCATAGCCCCAGCCGGTGATATCGGGCTTTTTGATGGTTGCACGCACGGTGTTGGAGGCCGCGGGGCCGGTTGGCTCTTGAGGGAGCACGAAGAACTCTCCGGTGCCGGTTTGAACGCGCTCGCCCTGCGGCACCTCCGGCATGAGCTCCACCGAGTCATAGCCGACGAAGCCGAGCTCCTCGGCGGTAAGCCCGGCGTAGATCTCCGCCGCGCCGCGCTCAATTGCGCTTTGGATCTTGTCGGCTATGCGGCGATAGGTGCGTGTGAGGGCGGCCAAAGTGCCGCCGGCGGTCGCGGTGTTGGGGTGGATCTCGAGCGTGCTTCCGATGTCGCACGCGCGGTAGCTTCCGTCGGGAAACACGGTTTTGTAGTGGCTGGTGAAGTAGTCGGCATCCCGGCGCTCAGCGAGCATGGCATCGACGTCGTAGACCTCGCAGGGTGCATACACTCCGAGCGGCATCGAACAGGCAAGTGGATCGCGGACGATATGCTCATGGCCGTTGGGTGCGGTATAGATGATCCAATACAGCGCCCCCGCAATCTCGCGCGTCCCTGCTCTGACCCCGGTGTAGACGCCTGCAAGCAGGTCCTGCAGCGGCTCGAGCGGAAGCCGCACACGCGAGAGCTCGATCTCCTGCGTTTCCCCAGCGGTAAGGTTTTGAAACCGAAAATCCGCAGGCGGGGTGAGAAACTCGAGCTCAAAACGCCCCCCGCGAGCGAGTATCTCCTCCAGTTCCGGAATCCAGTGCAGAAGCCGCACCGCGCCGTCGGGCTGCACCTCCGTCCCCAGAAAACGCGCGATCTCACGGCAGGCGGTGAAGGACTCAAGGTGCGATGCGAAGATCGCATCGAGTTCCTGAGCCAAAGCGCGGGTGCGGTCGCGGTCCAGTGCTATTGAGCTCGGCATGCAGACTCCTTGATCGAGCGTGAACGGTAGTGCGCATTCTATCCCAAAGCGGCGCTTCCTGCAATTTTATGGCCGTGCAGATAGATGAGCGCAGCCGGGCCCGGTTTCTCCGTGGCGTCGGGGCTACTGTGTGCGGCACAGACGAAGCCAAGCCCGCGGCCGAGGCTTGGCGGTGGAGTGGTTAGGTGTCTTTTGCGGACGGCGTTTCAAACCGGGGCCGGCTGCAGGCACGGCCCGGCAGAGGCGGCCTGGTTTCGTCGGTTGCGCCGCTACAGCTGGATGCGCGCGCCGATATTGGCGCCGAAGTTGTTGCCGAGGAAGTTGTACGACAGGCCGAGGTCGAGCCGCAGCAGCGCCATGTTGATCGAGGTGCCGCCGAAGGCGCGCACGCTCCAGCCGGTTTCGTCGGCCGAGCTCTTGATCGAGTCGTCGACCTCCAGGCCGAACTCTTCGGCGGCCTGCGCAGCGTTATTGCTATCGTCGAGATCACCCTTGATCTCGAGGTCGGTCTCGGTGAGCGCGTAGGATGCGCCGAGCCCGGCGTAGGGGGTGAGGATCAGCAGGTTGCTCGAGGCCTGCAGCTTGAGGTCGAACACGGTCGCCTTCCAGTCGGCGGCGAACCGGCTGTCCTCAACGGTCAGTGTTTGGGTGGTACCACCGTTCTCATAGTCGACCGAGATATCCTGAATCGGAAAACTCAGGCTGCCGCTGACGTAGTTCACGCCTGCGCCGACCGAGACGGTGGGGATGGGCCCGCGGCCGCTGAAGATTGGGGTGCGCACGTCGGCACCCACAAGCAGGTAGTCAAGCGATGCGTCGGTTCCGGGCACGTCGATCTCCGGCAGGTAGCCGAGCTTGACCCCAAAATCAAACGGGAGCACGATGCCGCCGAAGCGTGCGTCTACCAGCGCGGCGGGCAGGGGCGCGCCGACGCGGTCTAGCTTGCTCGGAACATCAACCCCGAACTCGTCGAGGAAGCCTTCGAGCTCGCCTACCGGGATGAAAGCTGCCCCGGTATGCAGGCCCAGCGTTACGTTGGGCGGCACGCGCATCAGTTGCCCGATATAGGCATCCGGCGTGTTCAAGCCCAGGGTGGAATAGAACGGGAGCGTTGTAGCGAAGGTATCCGCAGCGTTATCCATACCTTTTTTGATGCGTTCGAAATTCGTGCCGTCAGCGAAAGCCCGTGACGGCCCGAGCGCGAACAGGCACACGGCAAGAAGCGCGACCAGCGTGACTTTCACTATGCGTGATCGTTCCATAATGCTGCTCCTCCAAAAAGATTCGTCGCCTATCATACCACCACCGTCTACGAATCACCATCAATCCCAATGCGGCGGGAGCGAGTGAGCTAGCGAAAACCTGCAATACGATTACAAACACTGGTATTTGTCATTCAACTTCATTACAATACGATAATGTACGGACTGACAGTGTAAAGGCATTAGCGGTTCTCGACCGAACGGGGACTGTGGTATGCTGCACGGGAAACAGAATGTGTGCGAAAAGACGATAAGGGCATGCGGATTCGGGCACGGCTACGAAAACTTTGCATTGAGACTCTGGCACAGTCGCTCGACGTGCATACCATGGTCGTGGTGGCGCGGCGTATACTGGGCAACTACGATCTGAACGAGCGCACCGG
The DNA here is from genome assembly GCA_003552985.1 of Spirochaetaceae bacterium. Classification (GTDB taxonomy): domain Bacteria; phylum Spirochaetota; class Spirochaetia; order DSM-27196; family SLAA01; genus B1Sed10-166. Next base: position 21,883 of record PUPD01000285.1, on the reverse strand, counting down.
CTTCCCGGACAGCATTCCTATTCCCACGCAGGACGCGGCGCGACAGGTCGTAGAAGATATCGTCGGTTCCGGTAATTTCCTCGCCTTTGTGTCGCTGCTCATGCAGATTCAGCAGAATGGCCTCATCGGGCGCAGCTATCGTTTCACCGGGCTGCAGGAGATATATGATCAGCTGATCAAAGCCGGTTACATCTTTGACTATGGGACGCTGCAGTTTGTTGAGGATACCGACCGACGCAAGACGCGCAACTGGGGCGTGCTGCAGCCCGGGGAGATGCGCACCTTCACGCTGCTGCGCCTGGATATCGCCGGAAACTCGCTGCTCGTACGGCGCTATCCTCCCGAGCGGATAGAAGAGACCTACGCACACCTTCGGCAGCTGCTCCGTCGGGAGGTGGAACGGCGCAATGGGAGGATCTGGAGCTGGGAAGGCGACGGCGGCCTTGCGGCCTTTATCGATCAGGATCGCAACAATAAGGCCTTCGCCGCATCGATGGTGGTCCTCCACGATATGTTCCTCTACAACCTCCTCGATTCGCCGCTCGAGGAGCCGCTGCGGATTCGCATTGCGCTGCACAGCGGGCTCTGCGAGTATCAAAACCGGTTCGAGGATATGTCGGGTGAGGCGCTCAATGTGGTCTCCGAGATCGAGGCGAACCTCACCGCACCTGATTCAATGACGCTTTCGGATGCGGTGTACGGTTCGCTGGACCGCCTGTACGCCGCACGCCTTGCGCCGGTTGCCGAACGACACGGGCACCGGTATTACCAATACCAGATTAGACTTGAGGAAACGCGGTGATCCGGGTAGTGGTGTTTACCGACGACGAGAGTTATCGTGACAGGTTTGCCGCCCTGGATCGCAGTCGCTCTTACTCGCTGGAGTTCTACCCCAAAGAGGAGCTGCGCACTGTGCTGCGCAGCCTCTCGGAGCCGGCCGTGCTGTACTACGACCTTGAGGGCGAGTCGCAGTTCGTGCGCGAGCGCACCTTGCGGTTTCTTACCAAAGGGCCCGAGCACGCCGTAGGCGTCATCGACAGTACCGAGGAGGTCCCCGATCCGGCCGAGCTGTTTCACATTGGGGCGGTGGACTATATCGGCCCCGGCGTGCTTGAGGACGGGGTCGGCCCCAGGCGGGTACGGCGGGCGGTTACGCTGTTTGAGCAAGCCTACGGGAGTAACGGGAGCGGTGATGACGCGGCGGATAGTGCTACGGGCACAACGGACGGTCCGGACGCTGATTGGCAGGGGACTACGGTGGTGCTCAGCGCAGAAGCTAAGCAGCGAACGCGTAGCTATCGTCCCTCCGGACTGGACTGGCAGCGGGTTTTCGTCTCGCAGGAGTACACCTTTCTGATGCTGTACAGCGAGCTCGATATCGACGGCGATCTGCGGCGGATCTGGAGCACCCATCGAATCGAGGGCCTGGCGGCCAAGTTTCGCGGGTACCTGGAACGGGAGCTCACCGGGTACGGTGCTCACTCCTGGATCTGGTCGGACACCGCCTGCCTCTTCCTCATCCCGTTCGACGGCGAACGCTGCCCGCTGGTGCGCGATTGCGTACGCCTGATGCTGTCGCAGACCCTGATGGCGGTGGAGCGTCTCAGTCTGTCGCACGCAGTCGGGTTCCGGCTGGCGCTGACAGTCGGTGACACGATCTATGAGGATCGGGGGCGAACAGGCGACATCATCTCCGACTCGGTAAACTTTGTGTTCCATCTCGGCCGCAAGTATCTGGAAGCGGGGCAGCTGCTCGTTGATGAAGAAGCGCTGTGGCTCGCCGATCCGCAGCTCCACAAACTGTTCTCATTCGCCGGTCGCTATGAGGGGCGTGAGCTGTACCGTATGCATCGCGTGCTGTAGCACGTGCTCGACGCTTGCCCGGTGTTGCGGGTAAACGAAAGGCTCCGGGCGTAAGCCCGGAGCCGAAGGTGGAGGGTACCACATGGAAACAAACGCTTCACCGAACGCCTGTCTCTTTTTTCTTGTTCGATAACCGGTCCGGCGCGGGCATGCAGCAAGCGCCTCGCATCGGCCGCTTTACGGCGCACCGGCGGGCCGTCCGGCACCAGCCGGCAGTCTAAATGTCGTAGTACAGCGAGAACTCCCACGGATGCGGCCGCAGATCCAGGGCGGTCACCTCGTTCTCGAGCTTGTAGTCGATCCAGGTCTCGACGACATCCTCAGTGAAGACATCTCCGCGCAGCAGGAACTCGTGATCGGCCTCGAGCGCCTCAAGTGCTGCTCTGAGGCTACCGGGAGTCTTGGGCACCTTGGCGGCCTCCTGCGGCGGCAGATCGTAGATGTCTTTGTCCAGGGGCTCGCCCGGGTCTATCTTGTTCTGGATCCCGTCGACCGCGGCCATTACCATCGCCGAAAACGCGAGGTAAGGATTGCAACTGGGGTCGGGGCAGCGGAACTCAAAGCGCTTGGCCTTTTCACTCGCCGAATACATCGGGATGCGGATCGCGGCCGAACGGTTTCGCTGCGAGTAGGCGAGGTTGACCGGCGCCTCGAATCCGGGCACCAACCGCTTGTAGCTGTTGGTTGTCGGGTTGGTAAACGCGAGCACCGCCGGCGCGTGCTTGAGCAGGCCGCCGATGGCGTAAAGTGCGGTCTGCGATAAGCCGGCGTAGTTGTCCCCGTAGAACAGGTTCTTGTTGTCTTTCCAGAACGACATGTGGATATGCATTCCACTGCCGTTGTCGTTCCAGATCGGCTTCGGCATGAAGGTGACCGTCTTGCCGTGCTTCTTGGCGGTGTTCTTGATGATGTACTTGTACTTCAGCAGGTTGTCCGCCATCCAGACGAGCTTGCCGAAACGCATATCAATTTCGCTCTGTCCGCCGGTGGCGACTTCATGATGGTGGGCTTCCACCGGAATGCCCATCGCCTGCATCGTTAGCATCATCTCGGTGCGGATGTCGTGCAGGCTGTCTGACGGCTGTACCGGAAAATAGCCTTCCTTGTAGCGTGGCTTGTAGCCGAGGTTCGGTCCCTCATCCTTTCCGGAGTTCCAGCGGCCTTCCACCGAGTCGAGGAAGTAGTAGCCGCTGTGCTCGTTCTGATCGAATCGGATATCGTCGAAGACGAAGAACTCAGCCTCGGGGCCGAAATAGGCGATATCTGCCATACCGGCGCTGAGCAGGTAGTTCTCGGCCTTGCGGGCAATGTTACGGGGGTCACGCGTGTAATCCTCGCCGGTGATCGGGTCGCAGATGTTGCAGATCATCACGAGGGTTTTGTGGGTGGTGAACGGATCGATGAAGGCCGAGTCTGCCACCGGCTTCACGATCATGTCCGATTCGTTGATCGCCTGCCAGCCGCGGATGCTCGAGCCGTCAAAGCCGAGCCCTTCTTCAAACGAATCGGCGTCGATGGCGTGCGCCGGTACCGAGAAATGCTGCCACAGCCCGGGGAAGTCCATGAATCGAAGGTCAACGACCTGTACGTTTTCCTTTTCCATGAGAGCGAGGACGTCCTGTGGAGTGTTTGTCAAGCCCATGTTGTGCTCCTTCCTAATGCGTTGTTTCCTGCACCGAATGATGCAATCCTTGTGCCAAATACGCCATTCTTTTTTAACTCGTTATATGTAAAGGACCTGTGCAGCGCCGACAATAGCCGGCGCGGCGGCATTACGTCATAAATCATACGTTTGCGTATCCTATTCTGTCCCAAGATACAATAATGTAGGGTTCGGTGCATGCTCCACCGGGGCGCGCGACCGACGGCGGCGCTCCCGTTACGTCTTACGCCGGTACGGCGATGTATTTCTTGACGAACCCCGAGGGGCGGTAGGTCATCTTCGCCTGTCGCATCCCGGGATCCCCAAGGTCCTGTTCACGATTGATATAGATGTAATGCTTCGCCAGTACTGCTGCGAACGCCCGATTAATGAACTGATAGATTCCTTTGTAATCTCCGATCGCCTTCTCGAAGTGTACTGCAAAGCTGCGGCCTTTCGCTACCGGCTCTCCGAGGGTGTAGGCCGCCGGCTCGCCGTCCACCTCTACCAGATAACCGCTGAGCTTGAGCTCTCGCATGTACACGAGCGCCTCGCGGGCGGCCTTATAGTCACCGGCGTCGTCGCGGCTGTCGGTCCAGCGGTCGAGTATGTGCAGCGCCTTCTCGGCGTCGCCTTTGCGAATCGGGTACTCGGCATAGTTGTAGTTGTTCATAAAGGCGCGGATCAGATTGCGCTTCTTGTGATACTTGCGGCCGGGAAGCTCCTCGAGCGCGCTGCGAAGATAGAGGTAGTCAAAGTTGTCACGGTCTTCGTGGACCATGTAACCCATGCTCTCCAAACTAACGCGCGACCGATCGGCGAAACGTTCCGCGAGCCCTTTGAGATAGTCGTGACTGTCGAACAGCTCACGGACGATGCCTTTGTCGTCCGGAAGCCCGCAGGGCAACATGAAGAAGCGTTTGCCCTCTTTGCTCCCGGATATGGCGATGTGTTCGTCGGTCAGACAGCTGAGCTGATAGCCGTATGTGTTGCGGAACAGGTACAGATTGGCGAAGGTGAACTCGGATATACCGTCCGGGAGCAACGCCAGATCCGGGTGAAGGGCCGGCTGCATCTCGAACGAGATCGGTGCAAACTCGGGGAAGCGTGGAATACTCATAAAGCCCATATACTACGGAAAATCACGGTCTTCGGCAAATGGTCGCGACCGCAGCGCTACCGGGCTGCGGCCGCGGGGGCCGCAGGATCTACCGGCGTTTCGCGTCGCGTTCGTACAGGCGTTCATAGCGCATCGCCCTCAACAGGCTGCGTGTCATCAGCAGCATCACCACCGTGAACGGCAGCGCGGCCAGAATCGCCATGCGCTGCAAGGCTTCCAGTCCGCCGGTGAGCAGCAGCACTGCTGCCGTGCTCGATTGCAGCAGCCCCCAGGTGATGCGCTTCCAGATCGGAGGGGTGAGGTTCCCCTGCGAGGTCATCATAGCCAGAACATAGGTAGCGGAATCCGCCGAGGTCACGAAGAACACCCCGAGCAACACGAGCGTGATCGCGCTTAACAACGCTGTGCCGGGATAATAGGCGTAGACATCGAAGAGCGCCGTGGAGACATCTGCGACCGCCCGCTCGGCAATCGCCACCCCGCGTTCAAGCTCGAGGTGCAGCGATGCACCCCCGAACACCGCGAACCAGAAGAACGTCAGCAGCGCCGGTACCGCGAGCGCCCCGAAAACGAACTCCCGGATCGTCCGGCCGCGTGAGATGCTGGCGACAAACAACCCTACAAACGGCGACCAGGAGATCCACCACGCCCAGTAGAACAGTGTCCAGGACTGCGTCCACTCGTGGCCCTTAAACGGGTTGACGTCCAGACTGCGTTTGATCAGCGTAGCCAGATACTCACCGATCGTTGTGGTGAAAACATTGAGGATGTAAGCAGTGGGGCCGAGCACCAGCATCGCGGCCATCAGCAGTACCGCTACCATCACATTGCCGCGGCTGAGTACCTGTATGCCTTTATCGAGGCCCACCATGCTCGAGATCATATACAGCACCGTTACCACAGCTATCACGGTAAGCGTAGTGGTCGCGCCGGCTGCAATCGGGAAAACCGCGGCTAAGCCGCCGGTGATCTGCATTGCTCCCAGACCGAGCGAGGTTGCGATACCGAACACAGTCGCAAACACCGCCAGGATATCGATCGCGTAGCCGAGTGGACCGTAGATGCGATCCCCGATCAAGGGGTAGAAGCAGCTCGAAATCAGCGGCGGCATGCCGCGGCGGAAAGAGAAATAAGCGATCGAGAGACTCATCACGATGTAGATTGCCCACGGATGGATACCCCAGTGAAAGAAGCTGTAGGCAACAGCGAACCCGGCGGCCTCGCCGGAGCGCGGTGTGATGTACTCGGGCGGCTGCAGGTAATGGCTCAGGGGCTCCGCTACTCCCCAGAAGATCAGACCGATGCCCATTCCGGCCGCGAACAACATGCTGAACCAGCCGAAGTAACTGTATTGCGGCTTCTCGTTGTCGTTGCCGAGCCGCAAACGCCCGTAGGGGCCGAGAGCCATATAGAGGCTGAAGATCAGAAACACGAAAGCAGCGAGCAGGTATCCCCAGCCGACCTCTCTGATCACGATCTCGTGGAGCCGCCCGGTCAAGGCGTCCAGCTCTGTGGGGACGAGGATGCCGATCAGCACGAACAGCAGAACGATTGCGAGCGAGACCACAAAGACGAACTGCCTGCGCGCCGAGGTGGTTTTGGTGCTAGCCGGCATCTCAGAGTTCCTCCGGAGTTGCGGTTCGCGGAATGATCAGGACTGAGCATCGCGCGTTGTAGGCTATCGATTCGGCAGTAGAGCCGAGCACGGTTGCGAGCGCGCGCTCGGAGTCCGCCTTGCCGATCACGAGCACATCGACCCGGTTGCGCTGCGCCTGGCGAACCACCGCGGTTCGGGGGCGTCCAACCACCGACGCGGTGGTCACGGTATGGCCGGGTTCGCGGCATTCAGTTGCCAGTCGCTCGAGTGCAGCGTTGACCCGCGCCAGACGTCGGCCTTCCGCCGCGGGGTCGGGCGCGCGCTCGCCGGCGTGCAGCAGCAGCAAGCTGCCGGTATCCGGCAGACGCGCCGTGAGGTACGGAATTACCACGCTGTCGGTATCACGAAAATCGGTTGCGTACATAACCACCGGGCCGTTGAGATCGCCTTCGGTGCGCGAGCTCTGCACGCGCGCGGGCTTGTACACGAAAACCGGGCGGTCGGAGAGGCGTACGATGTCCTTCGTGACGCTGCCGACGAGGCTCCGTTGAATCCAGCTCTTGTACCGCCAGGGGTATGCGATAAGGCTGCAACCCTCTTCGGCGGCAGTCAGAACTACGGTCGGCGCTACCGAGCCGGAGCGTTGCAGCACGCGGCAGCGGTAGCCGGCCTGCCTGAGCTCCTCAGCGTGGCGGTCGAGCTCGGCGCTGCGGCGCGACGGCTGCGGGCTTGACTGCACGTGTAGGAGGATGATGGACTCCGCCCCGTAGGCAGCGAGCGCTGCAGCGACCCGTTCAACCAGCTGGGGACTCTCCCTGAGATTCAGGGGAATCAGGACCGTTTCGAACATCTAAAGCCTCCGACATCGCGGTGTTGCCGCCTGAGTGGCACTGCCTGAGCGTTGGCACCTGCATCAGCGGGGTCAGTGAGAATACGCGGATAACCAAGTCATAGCAGATTTTGTCGCATAACAAAAGACAGCCGCGCCGGAGGCGGGCGCGGCTGTCGAGATGGAGGAAGAATAAGGGTTAGTGACTCCGGCCGGGGGCGGCTCCCCGGCCGGAGCCGCCACGGTGGAGGCTACAGCCCGTCCTCGGGTGGCGGCGGCATGCCATCGTCAGGTGGCGGCGCCATCCCGTCATCAGGCGGCGGCATGCCTTCGTCGGGCGGCGGCATCCCACCGTCCGGAGCCGGCGCCGGCTGGTCGGGTGCCGGAGGAAGGCCATCGTCGGGCGGCGGCATGCCTTCATCCGGTGCCGGGGGCTGCTGCTCCGGGGCCGGCGGAAGCCCGTCATCAGGCGGCGGCAGGCCGTCGTCAGGCGGCGGCATCCCTTCTTCCGGCGGCGGCAGGCCGTCATCAGGCGGCGGCATGCCTTCCTCGGCCGGCGGCATTTCCGGATCGGCCGGCGGCTCAGGATCAGGGAAACCTTCGGGCTCTTCGCCCGCCTCGGGGAATCCTTCCTCGCCGTCGAAGAACTCGTCGTCCCCTTGCGGGAAGCCGTCATCGGCTTCAGGGAACGCTTCATCGCCTTCGGGGAACTCCTGATCGAACTCAGGTTCTTCGTCCCAGGCATCCTCCCATTCTTCGTCGTCAAACGGATCCTCAGCCTCCTCGTCCTCCCACGGGTCTTCAGGCGGGGGCGCGAACTCGTCATCCGGCATATCAGGGTCAGGTTGCTCAGGTGCCGGTGCCTCGTCAGGCGGTGGAGGCTCGTCCGGTGCGGGTTCTTCAAACTGTGCGAACACAGAACCCGGACCGATCACGAGCAACGCACTGCCGATAATCGCGGTGCCGTACCGCGCGACTCTGTAGCAAAGATTCATCGGCCTGCTCCTTCGGTCTCAGTATTCAGGATCTTACCAAAACGGCCTACGGCCGCAGGTGCAGCAGGGAAGCATCGCCCTCGCTACAATCCACAACCTACGGCTGCGCGATTAAGGCGCTATCCACGGCGTGTGAAGATCGTGTCAAGCGAGAGGGTTAGCTTGCCTCACGCACGGTGATCTGCTACGGTCATCTGCATGGCGACGAAACGGCAGGAACTGCAGACGCTGGAACACGACAGGGCCTGGTTTGAAAGCGATGTGCTCGAGCGTTTCACGCGCTATGTGCAGATAAACACCACCTCAGATCGGCGTAACACGATCACTCCCTCGTCGGAAGGCCAGCGCGCACTGGCTGAGCTGCTTGCCAAGGAGTTGCGTGCAATCGGGATTAGCGATATCTACCTCAACGACCATTGCTACCTTATCGCGAGTCTTCCCGCTACGCCCGGTTGCGAAACGGTGCCGTCGGTCGGCTTCCTCGCGCATCTCGACACGTCGCCGGACATCAGCGGCGAATCCGTTGTCCCAGTGGTCCATCGTGAATACGACGGCGCGAAGCTGGCGCTTGGGCATGGGTACGAGCTGGATCCAGCCGATTCGCCGCCGCTGGTTGATTACGTCGGCGACACAATCGTGACCAGTGACGGCAGTACCCTCCTCGGGGCTGACGACAAAGCCGGCATCGCCGAGATCATGACCGCGGGTGCATACCTCGCGCGAACCCCCGAGTTACGCCATGGACCGGTTGAGCTCGTATTCACGCCGGACGAGGAGATTGGCCGTGGGATGGACCGTTTCCCGCTGCGGCGTTTGCAGTCGCGTTTCTGCTATACTATGGATGGAGGGCTCGAAGGCAGCATAGAGCCTGAGTGCTTCAACGCCTACCGAGTCCATGTGACGATTACGGGTCAGGTAATCCATCCGGGCTACGCGCGCGGCAAACTGGTGAACGCCAATACGGTTGCCTCGGAGTTCGTTGCGGCGTTGCCGCGCAGCGAGTCGCCGGAGGCGACCGACGGGCGTTATGGGTTTTACTGCCCGGTGGAGATGCGAGGGGGGCTTGGCTCGGCCGAGATCGATCTCATCATTCGCGATTTCGATATGAGCGTCGTGGAGCGGCGTCTGGCCTTTCTGGAGTCGCTCGCCCGGAGTTTGGAGAATAAGTTCCCGGGAGTAGAGATCGTGCTCGAGAGCGAGCAGCAGTATCGCAACATGCTTCCGGAGATCAACTGTAATCCCCAGATTCTCGAGCTGGTTAAGACCGCGATACGGGCGCTGGGAATCGAGCCCCGGATCTCCAGCATACGCGGAGGCACCGACGGCGCACGCCTGACCGAGATGGGAGTACCGACGCCCAACGTATTCTGCGGTGCGCAGAACCTGCACGGCCGCTACGAGTGGGTTGCCGTTCGCGCGATGGTGGCCGCCGCCAAAACGGTGACGAATATCGTCCTCGCTCTGGCCGATGAGCATGGGTAGGCGGCGCCGCCACGCTCGCCGGCAGAGCGCTACGACGGTTCGGCTTCCCGGTACACACGCGGTACGCGGGTGGTTGGACTGCAGGTGACCTCATAGGGGATGGTGCCGATCAGCGCGGCGATCTCCTCACCGTCCGGGCCGTTCGGATCGGGCCCGAACAGCGTGACGTGGTCACCGACCCGCACCTCGCCGGAGGTGCCAATATCGACCATGAACTGATCCATGCAGACGCGCCCGACAATCGGGTACCGCTTTCCTCTGATCAGGACCTCGCCCCGGTTCGACAGCAGGCGGTTGAACCCGTCGCCGTAACCGGCCGGCACGGTAGCGATCACGGTCTCGCATTCGGTCCGGTAGCTCAGTCCGTACGATATCCCGGTTCCCGCGGGGACTCGTTTGGTGAACACCACCTGCGAGGCGAACTCCATCACCGGCCGCAACTCCAGCGGCCGGACCTGTTCGGTTGACGGATAGTAGCCGTACACCGCAATTCCGGGGCGGACCATATCGAACCACGCCTCGGGATACTCGATGATTGCACCCGAGTTGGCGGCATGGACGATACCGGGGTCAATGCCCAGCTCGCGAAGCTCGGCTACCACAGCGCCGAGCGTGCGCGCCTGCCGGCGGGTGAACTCGGAATCCGGCGTATCGGCGACCGGGAAGTGGGTGCACAGGCCGGCGAGAGTGAGCCCGTCCGCGGCGACGATCTGCCGTGCCAGCTGCGAAGCCTCCTCCGGCCGGCATCCGATGCGACCCATGCCGGTATCCACCTTGATATGCACCGGAACGGTGGTACCAAGGGTGCCAGCAACCTCGTCCAATGCGGCTGCGTAATTACGGTCCGCCACGAACGGCTGAACTCCGAGCTCGGCGACCTGCCGGAACTCGTCAGGCGTCGTCAGTCCGAAGAGGAGGATGGGGACGCGTATTCCGGCGGCGCGTAGCTGCTGCGCCTCGCTGACGGCCGCCACGCCAAGGTATTCGACGCCCGCGCCAAGGGCGGTTTCGGCGACCCGGCAGATGCCGTGTCCGTAGGCGTCGGCCTTTACCGCAACACAAAACAGCGGCCGCCGGCCTCTTTCACTCCGGGAGGCGGTATGTTCCATCAAGGTTGTGATATTATGCTTGAGATTATCGAGGTATATCAGGGCTTTTGTCGGGCGCATGACGCTTATGGATCATAAACCGGGTCGCCGGATTTGAAAAGCGCTAATCTCGTGGTAGTTTTTGAACGTGAGACGCACATGCATGGGTTAATCGCGCGAGCTGCTGCCGCAGTAACGGCGACAATGGCTTTGGCGCTGTGGAGCTGCGACGGGGGCTCGTTCCTTTCCGAGATCGACAACAACCATATCTCGATTGCGCTCAAGACGATAGAGCCCGGAGCGTTCGTTTCGGGCGAAATTGAGGTGACGTTGGAGCCGCGTACCAACCCTGAGAACGGACCGCAGGACCTGTCTTTGCTTTGGGAGCTGCGCGTTGCCGAGGGGGCCCACACGGTGCTGGAACGCAGCAAGTCGATCAGCTCACCGGATTCGGTCGCCAGGCTCGAGCTTCCGGAAGACCTGGAAACCGGCCTGTATACTCTCGGGCTCGTCCTGCGTCGGGGGGAGCGTGAGATCGAGCGGGAGGAACGGCGGTTCTTCCATACGCGGGGCGAGTACGAGTTCATGCGCGTTTCTTCGTATCCGGCGGCGTTTGTGCCGGATTCGGAGGGCATTCTCGTAGCGCGGATCAAGCACCCGGGCACGGTGCCGCCGTTCGCGCGCCTGCGATTTGCCGGGCGCGAATATCAAGGGATTGTGGAGAACGGACGGTTTGAGGTAGGGCTGGAGAGCCCCGAGTCTGAAGGGGTGTATCTGGCGCGTTTCGAGCTGTTTCCGGTTAGCCCGCCGGACGGAAGCCCGGATTACGAGTTCGAGAGCCCGGTAAGCTATGACCACAAGCTGATCGTCAAGGACAGGCCGAGCCCCGGGCTGGAAAGTGGCGATCCGGGGTTTTCCCGGTTTGCGCTGCAGGGCAATCTGCGCGATAGCGGGGCGCGTCCGAAGCTGGCTCGTGATGCAGCACAGTCCGCCACTGAGATCGGCGACCCGCAGTTTGCGGTGCGTGATGAGGTCTTCGGCTACTGGCTGGAGGAAGGGGACGGATTCGAGCTCTCGGATTTCGTGCTCCCGGTGCGCGCGAACGGGGTAGATGCCTTTACACTCGAGTTTGCGCTGTACCTGCCGACTGAACAGAGCAACCGCCACGTTTTCAGCACCGTGACGAGGGGTGAGAATCCGATCGGCGTCGTGGTGATGCTTGCCGAGGAAGGCCGCCTACGGTTGGGGCTGTTCTCCGGCCCGCGGCACGTCTCGGTGGAGCCGGACGAACGCATCTTCCCCGTGAGCGGTGCCGCGCGGGTGCGCATCTCGGTTGAGCCGCAGCCGGATGGCACCGAAATAAGCATCTCCGATCGTCGCGGGGTGCGTTTCAACAGGCAGATCGAGGAGCTGCGAGCTGAGGACTGGGAACTGCGGCCGGATGAGCTGCGGGAAGCGACCGAGGAGGCGGCCGACCATCCCCAGCGTGTGGGCATCGGGCGGACCGTAGTCGGCGGCGAGCACGGTTTTTGCGGCATCATCGAGTCCTTCGCCGCCTATACCGGCAAGAAAGGCGCAGACGCCTTCGTGCGTAGCGTTGTATACTGAGTAGACTGCTAAAGTGCTAAAGGGTGTGGGGGATCATGACCGTACGAAGTCGCAGTCCGGCGGCAACGGTATGTCTGCTGTTCGTGTTGCTTGTCCTGGTTCCACACGAAACACACGGGCAGGAGTTTTCCGAACGTCAAGAGATCGCGATTTTTCGGCTGGACTACTACGGTGCTCCGCGAGACCCGGTGCCTCGCGAACGTACCACCGTTCAGCTCGGCCGCATCTTTCGCTACGAGCGCCGGGTGGAGTCCGAGACCACCGATATCTTTCGCCGTGCGGTCGGCGCGGTCGACGAGCACATCCGCAGCGTCTTCATCAATCTTGGGCGCTTTGAGATTATCGGGCTGCAGCACCGGCTCGACGCCGACAATGTCGATGCGTTCGCCAACGTCCTCCGCGACCATCGCGAGCGTCAGGTAGAGCTGCCGGAGGCGGTCCTCCTCGGCGAAGAAGCGTTCACCGAGGCTGACTTCGACCGGCTCGCCGGCGGATTCGTAATCGTGATCCCTTCGGTCTCGTACTACAACATCGCAGACCGTGGAAACGAGTACGAGGCCGAGATCGAGACTTCGTTCACCTTCCTGGACGCCGAGAGCTTCTCGACGATCGATCAATTTTTCGTACGTACCAGCGGCAGCGATACCAACGCAGTCGCGGCCATGCGGCAGGCGGTAAACGGGATAGCACCCCAGCTGGAGTTTCGCCTGCGGAGCATGGAGATGTTCCGCCTGCGCAGCGGCGTGCTCGAGGTGGCCGGCAGGACGGTCATTATCGAGCTCGGGCAGAACTTCGGCGTGCGGCGCGGCGATGAGTTCGCGGTGGTACGCGAACGACGCACCTCCACCGGACACCGTACGACGGACGAGACCGGCATCATCGTGGTGCGTGAAGTTCGCGAGGAGTTTTCAATCGGGAGGCTGCTGTATGCCAACCCCGGCGTACAGGTCGGCGATCAGCTGCGCGAGGTTCCGCGGTTCGGCTTCGACATCACGCCCTACGGCAACGTTATCCTGCCGTTGGACCGGCGCTATGACCGCAGCACCTTCGTGCTCGGGGTCAAGGGCACCGCCAGTCGCGGATACTACCGGGTTAGACCGCAGGTAGGGTTTGAGATTCCGTTCACCGGGACGCTGCTTGCGTTTCTGTTTCCGGCGAACGTGTATCTCGGCGCCGAGACCAACTGGTATCTCGGCCGTTTGAAGCTCAACCCTAGTTTCGGGCTTGGTCTGGGCGGTGCGGTACCGTTCAACGATTCGCTGTTCAGTGAGGACTTCTACGCTACCCACGTCGGAGGCAACCTCAAGCTGGCTGCCAGCTATCTGGTGACCCGCGATACGATGCTCGTCGCCGAGCTTGGGTTCGCGAGGTGGTTCGGTTTGTACGATAAAGTGTTCAACGAGACGGTGGTGGACCGCTTTTTCGGAAGCTACGGTGGAATTGTGGTCGGGGTGGGGCTAACATTTAAGTGAGCTCAGCGGTGGAGGAGGAGGCGATGCAGGTGTGGGCCGGCCGGATCAGCCGGGCAGGCAGACTAGTTACGATCGCGGCCCTGACGGCTGCTCTGGTGTTGGCCGGTTGTGCCTCCGCACCCGAGACCCGTGCCGATGACGAAGCGCAGGTGGCGCGTGAAACGTATTTCGGTTCCGGACGCGGTGAGACATTGGGCGTGGCTATGAACGCGGCGAAGATGGACGCGGTGCGCAACGCGGTGATCGACCTCATCGGGGAGGAGGCCGAGCAGCGGCAGGAAGGGGTTCTGCAGGATGTGCTCTACTCTACGCGCAACCCAAATCGCTACGTGTACAACGAAACCATGGAGCGCCTGCGCAGCGAGAATCTCGGTACCATCGACGACATGGAGATGGTGTTTGAGCTCAGAATTCGGGTGGATATCGCGGCCGTGCAGGCGGTGCTCGACGCCAACCGCATCGGCCCGCTCGCTGAAGTGGACGGGGCCGGCGAAGCCGCGGACGGTCGCGAGGACAGTCGCCGGCGTGCCGATGACGGTGAGGTTGTGGCGCGGTTAGATCGTGACGATGCCTGGAGCGAGGCCTCCCCTGAGCAACGCCGCTTCATCAGTCGCTATATCGACACGATGACCTATATGGTCTACTTCAACGAGGACTCGGAGGTCGATGATTTCATCCAGCGCAACGCAGTCGCACAGGCCAACCGATACCTCGCAACCAATGACTTCATCGCCGTAGACGCTTCCCAGATAGAGCGGCTACGGCGCGACCAGGAGTACATCTACGAGGCCGAAACCGGCAGAGGCATCGGGATGTTGCAATGGATTGCGCAGCGGCTCAACGCCGATGTCTATATCGAGATCGACCTCGAGACCTCGTCCGAAAGCGAGGGTGAAAATCACTACGGTAATGCCGGCGTCACGATGCGTATCTTCGAGACATCGACCGGCCAGCTGCTCGGCGCGGTGACCCGGCAGAGCCCGCGAACCTTCAGTCGCAGCGGGGCGCGCGAGGCGGTGCTCAACGCCGTCCAGTCGACCGTCTATCAGGCGATGCCGGTAGTGGTAGAGCAGGCCGAACGCCAGATGCAGGGCTATCTGGCGCGCGGTGTCCGCTACGAGCTGGTGATTCAGAACACCCTCGATGCGCGCATGATGAGCGAGTTCAGACGGCAGCTTCGCCCGCGAGTCTCGGACCTGATGACCGTCTCGCAGACGGCCGACGAGACGCGCTACACCGTGTTCTATTTCGGCCGCATCGATGATCTCGAGGATCTGCTGTACGAGACTTCGGAGCTCATCCCGGGGCTCCAACACATGTATCATGTGCTTACGAGGGGGAAATCGCTGACCTTTGATACCGGGCTATAGGAATGGTACCGGACAATGGAGATAGAAGCGGTTGGGCTACGGCGGTTGGGCTCAACCCAAACGCATAATCGAAAGAAGGCGGCGCAGGGGGCACAATTAGTCCTGCCGGCGCAGCAAGATAACGAGGAGGAAGGATAATGAAGGCGGGTAAACGAGTGCTCAAGCGTGTGCTCATGATGGTGGTTTTGGTGGCGGTGTTCGCGGCTGCGTGCGCAAGCGCCCCCGAGGCCGAACCGGAGCGCGCTCCGGTACCCGAACCGACGACGCGTCGTCCCGAGATGCTCGACCATCGAAACTACAAGTGGGGCACCCCGGTGCCTGAGTGGGTGACGATGGAGATCGATGAGCTTGAGCAGCTCGACCAGTACCAGGGATATTACGTCTTCCGGTTTGAGTCGCCGCGCGCGCGCAGCCTGCAGGGCGCCGAGCTGTGGACGCAGCAGTTCACGGCTCAGAGCGCGCTTACGCAGGAAGTGGAGAACCGCGTCCAGACGCGCTTCGCCGGCGCAGCCGCCGGTGATCTGGATCAGGTTGAAACCTACATGGAACAGGTGGTCGCGAGCGTCTCCGACGCAACGGTGTCAGGTTACCGCCGTGCGCGTGACTACTGGGTGAAGATGCGCTATTTCGATCCCGACGGTAACGTAGAGGAAGACGCCTACACCTATGTGGTGCTCTACACGGTGCCGGAGGACACGCTCAATCGAATGGTCCAGGACGCGCTTGACCGCAACGACGGACGGGTTGAAAGCGAAGAGGAGCGGACCGTGCGCGACCGCGTGAAAGAAGCGTTCGAGCGCGGGCTCTAAGCCCGCGTAGCGGGAGGTCGGTGATGGCCGCTACACGCATAACCGCGCTCATTGCGACGGGGTTCGCCGTGCTGATGGCGGGGTTCCTGACGGGATGCGCCGGCTCACCGACCGCCTACGATCGCGACGTCCCTGACTGGGTGTTAGAGCCGCCGCGCGGCGACGCGGCATACGAGTACTTCGTTGCGTCAGGCAGCAGCCCGTCGGGGGACCCTGCCGAAGCCGAGAACCGCGCTTCCGGAGCGATAATCGACGAGATCGTGCGTATGCTCGGGGTTCGCGTGACCAGCACCACTACCGCTACCGCGCGTGCTTCCCTCGAGCAGTTCGAGACCGATGTGGAGCAGCAGATCATGCAACGGGCCGACGCGCGGCTGGCCGGCTTTCGCGTTGTCGACCGCTTTCGCCACGAGCGGGGCACTGCCGTGACGGTGTACCTGCTTGGGCGCTACGAGCGCGGGGCGCTCGATGCCGAGCGCGAGCGCCTTCAGACCTTATTTCAGGAGCGCGAGGACGCGATAGCCGAACCGGAGCGGCAGGCCCGGCGTCTCGAGCTCGCGGGAGACCCGTTTGCTGCGCTCGGCAAGTATCTCGAGGCGGCGCAGGCGGCAGCGAGCTCAGAGCTCGAGAACGCCGAGATTCGGGCTGAACGCAATCTCAACGAAGCGCGCCGCTTGCTGAGCGCCATGCAGCTGGTCAAACGCAACGACAACCTTGCGACGACCGTCCGCAATCCGTTCGATGAGGCCTTTGAGCTGGAAGTAGTCGCCGGTGGAGCAGGGGTTCCGGGCGCGCGGGTGCGGGTGACGTATCAGGAAGCGCGAGCCGACGGCCGCCCGGGGATGCGCACTCGCGCGGCGACCAGTGACGACAGCGGCCACGTTCGCTTTATGCACCCGGTGCCCCGGACGGTGGGCAGCGGTACGGTGACGATGGTGCTGGACCTGGATCCATATCTTGCGTCGCTGCTAGAGCTCGAACAGGGGTTCCAGGCGCAGATCGACGGGCTGCGGCGGACCGCCATACAGTCACAGGCCACATTCCGATATCAGGTTGCGTCCGCGGCGCATACCGTGCCCACCGGTATCATGGTGCTCGATCGGGATCGCGCCGGTAATCCGGTTGTGACGGGACCGACGGGCGGAACGCACGGCGGGATACTCGAGGCCCTGCGCCGTGCCGAGTTCGCGGTGCGGTCGCTTGCTATCGATGAACGGCATCTCGCCGGCGCGGATCACAGCGATGCGCTGCAGGTTGTGCGCGAGGAGCATCCCGGCGAGGTTGAGCGGCTGGTCCTCGGCGAAGCGCGCATCGAGGAGTTCACCGAGTCGGACGGGGTGATCGTGCGGGTGTCCGGGACCATCACCGTGCTGGATGTTGAGTCGGGCGCGGTACTGCACTCGAGCAGCGCTGCCCAACGCAGCCGCGCTAACTCGGCCGAAGGCGCTGTCGCCGCCGCGTTCCGCTCGCTGGGCGAACGCTTCGGCGAGGAGCTCGCGGCCACGCTCCCGTAGCGGCCGGGCTCAGGTACCGGCTTCGACCCCGGCGGCCTCGTTGAGCGACGCGAGGCGTTCCAACACCATCCCCGGATCGTCCGAGATCAGGCCGTCTATCTCCAGGGCTGATAACCGGTCTACTTCCGCCGGGTCATTTACCGTCCAGGTCACAAGCGGATAGCGCTCCACGCGCGTGTACCAGAACCGGGTCACTGCGTTGATTTTGCGGGCGGCAGGCTTGAGCACGTCGCAACGGGCAATGAAACGACCCTGGCCGTTTCGCAGCAGAGGGGGGACGCTCCGGCTGTTGGAGTAGATCATCGCTGTCGGGATACCGGTTCCCAGATCGGCAAACGCCTTTACCGGGTACGGGTTAAACGAGCTTACCATGACCTGCTGCTCCAGGCCGAACTCATCGATGAGCCGCGCCAGTGGTTCCTCGATTCCCGAGGGCCGGTGCTCTTCATGTTTGATCTCAATATCGTAGTAGAGCTCGGCCCCGAGCAGCGAGAACACCTCGGTCAGGAGCGGTATCCGCTCGGACGCGAACTCCGGACCAAACCATGCGCCGGCTGAACGGCGCCGCAACTCTTCGAGCGGCAACTCTTCGACCACCCCGCCTTCGCCGGTCAGCCGCGAAAGCTCGTGGTCGTGAATGACGACGATCTCGCCGGTTCCGCAGCGGTGGATATCGAGCTCTACGGCCGGGATGCCGCGTTCCAGCAGCAAGCGGAAGGCCGCCAGTGTGTTTTCCGGCGCAAGCGCTGAGTAGCCCCGATGCCCAAACACAATCGGACGTTCGGCGTCCGGAAACAATGCGATCCGCTCTCGAGCCATTACTCCTCCCTGCTCTGCTCGTTCATCTTGCGACGCAGCTCCTCGAGCTTATCGTCAGCTTCAACTCGTGAAATGCTCTCCTTCAGATGGTGCTCGCTTCCCACCACCTGTTCGAGCTGCTCCAACAGCGCATTGGCATTGATACTGAGCCGCGGCTGCCGCTCGAGCTCGCGCAGGCGCTGTTTCAGCAGCGTAACTTTTACTTCAAGATCACGTTTTTCGCGCCCGAGCTCCCGGTGCCGCTCCGAGATGTCCTTTAAGCGCTGCATCGCCTGCTGAACCAGGTCGTCCTTACCGTGCTGCTTCGCAAGGCGCACCCGCTGCTCCCAGGTCTCGAACTGCTGTTTGAGCTCGCCGCGTTTTTTCTCGAGCTCTTTCATGTTGGCGACGAACTGCGCCGTGTACTCGCGCGCCTGAGCCGGGCTGAGCCCGTGCAGGTCAAGATCGTCGCTCATTGGATCGTGGTCGCCCATGCCTTGAGTATAGCAGGGGTCAGGCGGCCTTGAGAACACTGAGCCGCGGGCGCGGCGCGTTCGAAAGCGCGTCTATGCTGCCTGTTTGTTGCCGGTGGCCGGCATTTGCGCTACTGTGAGCAGGATGACGTATGACGACCCTATAGCGGCAGCGGCCACACCGTTCGGGCGCAGCGCGCTTGCGATCGTTCGCTGCTCCGGCGAAGGCTGCATCGAGCTGCTCGCCCCGGCCTTCAATCGTCCCGACGCGCTGCGCGCGGCGAAGGGCCACACGGTGCTCTACGGTCGCCTGCTTGACCGCGATGTGGTGGATGAGCTCACCGCGATCGTGTACCGGGCGCCGAAGAGCTACACCGGCGAGGACAGTGTCGAGCTTGTGTGCCACGGCAACCCCGTCACGATAGAAGCGATTCTCTCGCTGCTGCGGCGGTTGGGGTTTCGCGCTGCCGAACCGGGCGAGTTCACGCTGCGAGCGTTTCTGGCCGGCAAGCTCGACCTCACGCAGGCCGAGGCGGTGGCGGAGCTGATCGAATCACGGACGCAACGCAGCCGGGTTCTGGCTCTGCATCGGCTGTCCGGATCGGTTGCGCAGCGGATCAACGCGGTGAAACACCATCTGGTCGATGTCTCGGCCGCGGTCGAGATCCATCTCGATTATCCCGAGGAGGACTCCGGGGAGGTGGAGGCGCCTATCGCCGCGGTTGAGGCCGCGATCTCAGATCTCGCGCGCCTCGGCGCGACCTATGCCACCGGAAAACGGCTTCGCGACGGGGTCCCGGTAGCGATTGCCGGGCGAACCAACGCCGGCAAGTCTTCGCTTTTCAACCTGCTGTTGCGCGAGGATCGCTCGATCGTGTCGGAGGTGCACGGTACCACCCGTGACTACATTGAGCAGGGGATCGAGCTCAACGGCGTGCCGGTCACGCTGTACGACACCGCCGGGCTGCGTGAAACCGTCGAGCAGATCGAGAGCGAGGGCATCCGGCGCAGCGAGCAGATTATGGCTAACGCGGCTGCGGTTATATACCTTGTGGACGGGGCCGAACCGCCGTCGGAGGACCGGTGGCGTTATGAGCTCGAGGCGGTGCGGCAGCGCTCGGGCGCGACCGTCGTTCCGGTCTGGCATAAGATCGACCTGGTGATCGAGGGAGCGCAGCCTTCCGTCGGGGCGGCGGTGCCGGAGGGGTTCGTCGGTGTGAGTAGCGTCACCGGAGAGGGACTCGACCGGCTGCGGGAGGCATTGCGGGAGGCGGTTCTGCCGGATGCCGGTTTGGAGAGTGAGGCGGCGGTGATCGAGTCGGACCGCCAGAAAGAGTTGATCGAACGAGCGCTTGCCGCATTGCGCAGCGTTCGCGCGGGGCTGCACGACGATGTTCCGTTGGATCTGATCGCGGTAGATCTGCAGGACGCGCTGTCGGCGCTCGGCGAGATTACCGGGGAGGTGAGCTCCGACGATATCCTCGACGCCATGTTCTCGAAGTTCTGCGTCGGTAAGTAGCGGAGACAGTAGTCCTAATTCTGGCGCAGCAGCGGAAGCTCAAGCAGGGCCATAACTCTAGTATCTCTACACTAGACACTATCAGATTTGCCTGTCATACTTATCCGCAATGAGCGCCGGGGCACCGATCTGGCGACATTGATGGGATTCTTCGGGCAGGCGATCGCGACCTTTCCCGACCTGCGCACCGCAGAGAATACCCGCTACAGCATCCGCGACGCCGCCCTCGGCGCGTTCTCGGTGTTCTTCAACCAGAGCCCGTCGCTTATCGCTCATCAGCGCTCGATGGAGCTCAGCAAGGGTAAGAGCAACGCGGGAACGATCTTCGGTGTTCACCAGATCCCCACCGACAATCACATCCGCTCCTTGCTTGACCCGGCAGAGGAATCTTTACTCGCACCGGCATTCGGTAAGGTTTTCGAGCAGCTTCACGCCGAAGGGAAGCTCACCGGGCTTCGCTGTTTTGACGGGTCGCTTTTAGTTGCTCTCGACGGGGCGTGGTTTCACAACTCAGAGTCGGTGCACTGCAAGCAGTGCAACTACCGCGAGCATCGTGAGGGAAGGACCACCTACTATCACAGCGCGATCACCCCGGTGATCGTCAGCCTGGGCTCAAACCGGGTGGTTTCGCTGGAGCCTGAGTTCATCTGGCCCCAGGACGGGGCTGCGAAGCAGGACTGCGAGCTGCTGCTTGAGCACCGCTATAACTGCATCCTTACCTGTAAGTACGGCTCAAACAGCTGCTTAAAGAAATGGATCGACGAAGCAGATGCGAAGCTCGACTCAAATGAACACTTCGAGAAACACTGGGACGGCAAGCGACGCAGGACCAGGCGCTATCGGTTCGCCAACGGCGTGCCGATCAGAGACGACGAGAATGCGCTTACAGTGAACTGGATGGAGCTTGCGATTCTCGGCGAGGACGGCACCCCGACAGCCCGGCATGTATTTGTTACCAACCATGAGTTGACCCGCGAGAATGTCGCCGCCTATGTCGATGCCGGTCGCTCACGCTGGAAGATCGAGAACCAGCACAACAACACACTCAAGACTAAAGGCTATAACCTTGAGCACAATTTCGGGCGCGGCAAGGAGAAACTCGCGAACCTGCTTCTCAGCATGAACCTCCTCGCCTTTCCCTTTCACACAATGTTTGAGCTCTCAGAGCCGCGCAACCGGCTGATCCGTAAGACCTTACTGAGACGCGACCGCTTCTTTCACGACGTGAAAGCGCTCACGCAGTACTTCCTGTTTGACTCCTGGAATGCGTTAATGCGCTTTATGCTCGAGAGGCTCGACCTTGAAGACCCCGGCAGGATAGCGGTGCCTGTGAAATAAAAGCTACCGGCGTTCGTCGGCTACCGCCTAAGGCGGTAGATTACCCGTGCCCTCACACAGTCATACCACATTTGCCTCAGCCTCCGGTGAAGCTACAACGCTCAACGGGTGTGCTCTATAGCGCGCTTCCATACAGACGACCGTCCCCGGCTTCACTCACCGAGCGCAGCGGCACGGGCTTCTTGCCGTGCTAACTGGCGGTTCTGCCTGCGATTAGGCCAAAATGTGAACTGTTAGCCGCAACGGCAGGGCAAACGCATTTGGAACTCAGGGGCCGAACAGCACCTTCTCCATGTAGCTCTCATCCCAGCCGGCGAGCAAGCGCTTGCCGGCTATGCTTCGTTTACAGCTCTTCTCGCGCTTGAG
>PUPD01000254.1 GCA_003552985.1 Spirochaetaceae bacterium | reverse complement strand
TCATCGAACACGTGCATGGTGTAGTAGCCGGGAAACACTTTGGTATCGCCGACCGAGGCTCTGCGTGAGTACTGGGCGACATAATCGCTCGCGATTTCTTCGGCACGCTCGCTGTCGATCTCCGATCCCCACGAGGACCGCCCTCGACCCATGTGCCCGTATTCAGTGTTCCACATCATGTTGGGCCCGGGCTCCGGGAATACGCGCCCGGTATAGGCATCAACAAGCAGCTCGAAGGCGTTCGTGTCTGAACCTCGTTCGCGCACCTGGGCGTAGAAGTCGTTCTCAAACTCCATGATCTCGACAATCTCGTAACGCCCGTCTCCAAACTCTGCAACGGCCTGCTCCAACCTCTGCTGAGCTGTTTCGGCCGAGATTCGCTCCTGTTCGCTAAGCTCGTCAAAGCGATCATCGAAACGCCCGCCCCAGCCTCGGGTCCGGCCGTCACCCCATTCGTGATGCGGCCCGCCCCCTCTGCCGGGGGACCGATTGTCATCCCAGCTCCGGCCGCTCTGTCCGTACCCATGTCCGCGTCCACGACCGTGGTGTCCCATCCTCCTGCCATACTCACCATACTCTCCCCTGAGCTCACGGGCGCCTTCCCGGTCGTAGCCCGGCCGCTGCGGAGCCTCGCGCCTTCCCTGTGCGAATGCCGTAGCTGAAGTCAGTGCGACCAGCGCAACCACAATTGCCACTATCTTGATGACCCCATGACTCGTTCGATTCACGTACTGCATCGTATAACCTCCTGTGAGCTGTCGCTCATCATCTGTTTCGTACTGTGAGCATGATACCGACACTCCGTGAATGCAGTATGAACGCGTTTCGCTTTGTTTATGAACGAGGGGAACGTTCCGGACAACTGAGCTGAGCGGGCCGCGCGCCCCCGCCCGGCGAGGTGCGGTGCACCACCGCCCATGCAGCCGACTCCTACCGGCAAAGTCATCCGCATCAACCGCCCTAAAGGCAATCATTGTGCGGTTCGCACCGGTTGGCTTTATATGTAGCCGCTCCACACGACGCGGTATATACTAAGAGTTGCAATGGAGATTGCGATGAGCGACATGATCGAGATTCTCGAACGTGAACTTGCGAGTGCAGTAGAGGTCAAAGACCGCGGCGCTCTTCACCGCTGTATCACTTTGCTCGTGGAAAGCGTTGTCGGCCGCAAGGAGTATGCGCGTGGCGAACGGCCCGTGAGTCGCGAGATCGGTGAGCTTCGCAGTGAAGTTAGACTCATCGCCGAGCGGATGGAGCAAGGGTTCGCGCGCATGGGCGAACGCTTCGCAGCCACCGACAAGCGCTTCGAGGACCTGACACATCATATGGATAAACGCTTCGAATCTGTCGATAAACGTTTCGAGGACATGAACAAGCGGTTCTCCATGCTCGTCGCCCTCAACACCACATTCTTCGTCGTACTTGCTGCTATGATGACCGTGCTTCGCCTCTTCGGGTGAAGCGCTCGGCTTTTTCGGAGCTCCGGCTCTGTGATCGGTAGGGGCCGAACTCCATGGACACCGCAGTCACCTGATCGCCGGAAATCTTTGCAGAACACCGACGATACCCTGACCTTGCCTATACCCGTGTCGTGTATCCTTTAGGTGAAAGCTTGAGAGGAACTCTGGCTTTCAAGGAGGGAAGAGTCATGAAGAAGTTACTTACACTTGGTCTTATCGTTTCGGCACTCGCTCTTGTTTTCGCCGCTTGTGAGCCTATCGATGAGGAGATGCTCGAAGAAGACCCTATGATGGAAGAGGAAATGCAGGAAGACCTCTAAGTTAAGCAATAGCTAACATTTCCCACTAGCCTGCCGGGCATAGCCCCGGCGGGCTTTTTTTTTCTCACCATCCCGGCGGGGTCGCGTCGCGCTGTAGTAGCGACTCACCGCGCCCGGGCGGTCAGCGATTTTAAGGAACCCTATCGTTCCTTGTAGTTGATCAGCTTGGCTGCTCAGCTCCTCATCCATCGACGCCACCTGCTCTGGAGCCGAAGCATTCTGCTGTATAACCTGGTCAAGCCGGCCAAGGGCCTTGTTGATCTGTTCGACACCATTGTTCTGCTCTGAGCTTGACGAGGTTATCTCCTGAACCAATTCGGCAGTCCGTTTAATGTCGGGAATCCTCCAACGAAGCATCGCTCCAGCCTGTTCGGCGACGCCGACGCTTCGCAGCGACAAATCGGAGATCTCGGCGGCCGCCTTTTGGCTACGCTCTACCAGTTTACGCACCTCACTCGCCACCACAGCGAACCCTTTGCCGTGCTCTCCGGCACGCGCCGCCTCGATCACGGCATTCAAGGCCGGTAGGTTGGTGTTGCACGCAATCTCGTCGATAATAGATATCTTCTCGGCAATCTCCTTCATCGCCGACACTGTCTGCTCTACCGCTTCCCCGCCCTCTTCAGCATTGGCCGCCGACTGTTGAGCAATCTTATCGGTCTGCATCGCGTTTTTCGAGTTCTGTCGAATGCTCGCAGCCATCTACTCCATCGAGGACGAAACCTCTTCGGCAGACGCAGTCTGTTCAGTCGCACCCTGCGACATCTCCTGCGCGGTTGAGCTCAGCCGCCGACTTCCGGAAGAGAGATTATCAGCGGCACTGCGAATACTGAGAACCACTTCCGACAGGGCCCCCAGCATTCTATCCAGCGAGTTTGCTGGTACTCCCAGCTCGTCGCCGCACCGCAGAGCTTGGTCACGCGCTGAGTTGGTCAAATCGCCGTCACCCCAATCAGCAGAACAAGCCTCACCAATCCGGTAGCGTTCGCGTAGACCTCTGCAGCGCGTACGTTGACCGCACTAATCCATCGTAAGCCCGTTTCGCCGATCTCTACCGGTACACTAACCGAGAAGACCGGCATCCCTGTACGTGTGGAACTGATGATGTCGAACGTCTCGTTCGCAAACACGGCATCTGCCAAACCCTGATCGGCGCTGAAGTCCACCACGGACCGCCCCAATTCTGAGGCGTCATCACTTCCAACTACCAAACCCGTAGGCCAATACAGTGCCATGGTAGCCTCGGAAAACGCGCCGACACGCATGCCCTCCACGAACTCCTGAAGCTGGTCCAACGCTACATCGAGGCCGAAGATTCCGATGAAGGCTCCTGTCGAATCACGGATTGGGACAACCAGCGAGGGGAGCAGCACCTCCTGCTCGTAAATCTCGTACGTATACGGATCAATTACGGCCTCGCGATTAGAACGTCTCGGAATCTGGTAGTAGTCACCGTCATCTTCGCGATCAGAATCGACTATCGCTTCCATCACGCCTTGCCCCCGGTTTGTCGCGCGTCCAATACGCTACGAACCGGCCCGACTCATCGTGACCCGGAGCCGTTCGATAAGCGTCGTCGGCCCCGTCAAATGCGTCAGGCTCGAAAGCAACGTAGACTGCCAGAAAATCGGTGTTCTGCTCGATATAGTAGCATAAGATTTCGTTCGCTTCGTCGCGGTTCAGATCTATGGTATCGCGATTGACCGCGGCTTCAAACGCACGAGCCAGAGCCCGCGCTTCATTGAGTGGCGCTCGAGCTCACTACGCACCACCTGCGCATAGTGAGCCGCTGTCTCCCGCGGCACCGTGTTTGCCTCTTGTTCGGGAATAGCTCTCGCCCTGACTCCGATAACTACCGAGATAACCGCGACAGCGGTTACCACAAGCACCCCAATCGTTATTGTGAGTTTAGTCCCGATCCGTAACCTGCGTATACGACTCACAGCCTCACGCTCCGGCAGTTAGGCGGGTCTGAGCGTGCAAACTCATACGAACGCCCAAACACAGCTCGCACACCAACGCCGGCGGCCTTCCGCACTCCGGCCCGCTTCTGCATTTCGTCTTGAAGTACACGCACGTTTCTTACAGGATGGGCATTGACTGGAGAGAAGTTAACTGTAGGTCGGTCGACGGCACCTGTAAACAAAGGCTACTTCCGGGTGGATGCAGGTGCGCATGCTCTCAGATGCTGTGGTCAAACTGCGCTGAGACTGAAGCACTCGCTATTGGTCTGGGGTGAAGACCTATTGCTGCGATGAAGATTGCGATCTGCAGGGGCCTTGTTGGACTTAGGGAGTACCAGTGCAGCGTAGGTTCGCTCAAGAGTGAAATCGGCGCGCTGCGGAGTGGCGTCGCCATGATCGCCGAGCATATACAGCAGACTTGTGATCGCCGCAGGGCACATTTACAAAACTCGCCCGACGCTCTACAATCGCGCCGGTATGAACAGCATCCCGCAGCCGGAACACTCCGCCATCCGCCTCGTCGTTCTTGATGTGGACGGCGTACTGTCCAAGGGCGAAACCG
Source organism: Spirochaetaceae bacterium (assembly GCA_003552985.1). Classification (GTDB taxonomy): domain Bacteria; phylum Spirochaetota; class Spirochaetia; order DSM-27196; family SLAA01; genus B1Sed10-166. Next base: position 26,740 of record PUPD01000254.1, on the reverse strand, counting down.
CACCGTTCGACCATGCGGTGCTCGCTACCCTCTGCGACCTCAACCGCTCCGCACGTCTCGGGCATGAGGCACCGCACGTCACCCTCTGCACCGGGCGGCCGTCCGCCTACGTTGATGCCGTGATGCAGGCAATCGACGGTAGTATGCCGGCGGTATTCGAAGGCGGAGCGGGGATCTACGAACCCGAAGGATATCGCTTCTATCCGGTTCCGGGACTTGGCGATCTCAATTCCATTCGCACCGCCCATGAGGTGTTTCGCAGGCAGGAGGAGACCACCGGCGATATCATGGTGCAACCGGGCAAGGACTACACCATCAGCCTCTTTCCCACCGTTGCAGTCCGGCTTCCTGAGCTGGCAGAGTATGCTCGCACTCTGCTCGCGAATCACCTGGGAGAAGCGGCAGGCGCTCTTGAGTTCTCATACTCCGCATCGTGCCTGAACATTCAGCCTGCCGGCTGCGACAAGGGCACCGGGCTCAGATACATCAGCTCCCGCACCGGCATCAGCCTGAACAGCATGCTGGGGGTCGGCGATTCCGAGGTTGACCTGCCGTTTCTTGCGCTCACCACCCATTCCGCGGCACCCGCAAACAGCACTGCCGATGTTCGCGAGCTGGTCGAGTACGTTTCTCCGCACCCCGAGGCCGCCGGATTGCTGGATATCCTGCGCCGGTATGGGATTCTCCCGGAGTAAGGCCCAGCCTCGACTGCGCGGGCTCGGCAATCTTGTCTCAGTCTACCTATCTATAACTCGGGCTCGCACGCCTGTCACACCGCAGGCTGAGGTGATGTTCCGAATACTCACACCCACCAGCGGACAGCGGACTGGATTTTCAAATTGCGAGTAGGTATACTATGAGCGTTGGTATGAGTACAGCTGTGCGGCCACCGGGTATCAACTACTTGTTGATCACGCTGCAGCAGGCGGCCGTACGCGCGGCTCATATTCGCTCAAACTACAGACAAAGCTAACGTCATATGAGCTTCGACACTTCTCACCGACGAAACGTGGGGCAACGAGTGCACGGTGTTAGACGTAGCCTCGGTCTCAGCGGTGCAGAGTTCGCGAAATCCATCGGAACCACCAAACAGGCGGTGTCTTTGATTGAGAATGGTAAACGAGCCCCGTCACTCGCACTGCTGAACGAGATTGTCACGAAGCACGGCATCGATGCACGCTACCTTCACGGGCAGAGCAACGAGATACGCATCATACCCGGTACTGCCTTCTCCGCGGCTCCGACCGATGAATTTGCTCCGAGCTACTCTGAGGCTTGCGGCCTCAGCCAAGAGCCCGAGACCTATAACGGGTCGAGATATGGCGGAGACGGTTCAGATCTGACCGAACCGCCGAAGACCGACCCGGCGAATAGGGACGCCCCCGACCTCGACCCCGCCTCCGAGCCGGAGCCGCGGCATGGGACCGAGGCCGGCCGCCAGACGCTTAGCTCAGAGAAGCATCATCTGCTGCTGCAGGTGCTGTCGTTTGCCCTGCAGCTTCGCACCGAGCAGCTACACTCGATTGTAGCCCAGATGTGGCGGCTGTATCGGCGCAACTCACGGTAGGGCAGATGCGCCACAATCGGCTGTATCATAGAGTGATCCGTTAGGTATGCAGCAACTGCGATTCACCGTTCTGGCAGCACTTCTGTTGGTTCCCCAAACAGCCGGCGCATCGATCACTCCGACCGCTCCCGATCTCGGAGCTGCCGCCTACCGGAACGCAGGCCCCTGGAGCGTCACGAGCCTGGTCGGGATCCATGACGATACTCCCTTTCTGCATATACTTTCCTTCCGGGGCGGAAACCTCAAACGCTCCTACATCGGCGGCCTGATCCTTGGACGCACGATAACGACCTGGCGGGACGATTGGGTATGGGAGTGGGAAGCCCAGGTCTTCCAGCACAGCGGGCTGCAGTCAAACGCCGAAGCTAACGCAGCGATTGTGCTGCACTGGACGCGCTTCCCGTGGGACGAGGGGGTGGACACCACGGTCTCGTTCGGTCAGGGAATGTCCCTCGCCACCGAGCGCCCACCGATTGAGGACGAAACACGAGCCTTGCTTCATTACATGCATGCCGAGATCGCCTTTCGCCCGCCCGCGTGGGAACAGATCAGCATCGTAACGCGCCTGCACCATCGCTCGGGCGCGTTCGGCCTGTACGGCGTGAGCGGCGGCTCGAACTTCCTGACGGCCGGGCTGCGCTTCCGTTTCTGATTTTCTGAACGTTCTCTCACGATTCACCGGTTCAGAGGGCCGGGCCTGCCGATTGACCCCGGACTAGACCCACTCTACACTGTGCGGAGGTTCTGACCAAAACAGGGAGATCCAGGGACAGTGGGGCACCCGGACCACGGCCGGAGGCCCTGAGCACAGGCAGGCACCCTGAGCACAGCTTGGCGCCAACGATCCGAAACCGCTATCTCAGCCCGGGAGGCACATGCAGATACACCGCCTCGTTGCACGCGATGCTGCCTATCTAGGATTTCGCTTCTTTCAGGACTTCGCGCTGATCTACCCGGTATACGTCATCATGTTCCGGCTCACCGGGTTATCATTCGTCGAGATTGCACAGCTTCTGGCGATCTGGGCGGGCGCAAGCGCAGTTACCGAGCTCCCTTCCGGGGTGTTGGCAGACCTGTGGAGTCGCCGCAAGCTACTGGCGCTCGCGCTCCTGCTGAAGACGATCGGATTCTGTGTGTGGCTCCTCTCTCCCGGATTCGCCGGATTCGCCGCGGGCTTCGTCCTCTGGGGCATGCAGGAGGGGTTAAGCTCGGGAGTAACCGAGGCACTGCTATACGACGGCCTCAGCGAGCAGGAGCGGGCCGAGGACTATACCCGCGTCTCCGGCCTCGGGACCCTGTCCTCCCGCATCGCAGTTGCAGCGTCGATGGTTATGGGAGCCTGGGTATTCAGCCGCTCACCGAGTATAGCCCTGGCTGCGTCCGCCGCCGCGATGGTGGTATCGGCCGCCTGCGCTCTCGGCATCCCCGAACGCGGCTCGCATCGCCGCACGCATTCGGCCGCACCCCGACGAGGCGGCGAAGATCGCCTCCAGGCCGGCCGCGCCGGCAGTGCCCGCAGTGCCCGCAAGGAGATTTCCGAAGCGCTGCGACTCGTAGTTCGAACCGCTCGCAGCGCCGTGGTGATCCCCGGTGTTGCCCGCGTCGTGATGCTCGGACTCGTTGCGGTCACGATGTACGGCATTCTCGACGAATACGATACAATCTTTGCCAAGCTTCACGGCGTACCCCTGGCGTGGGTCGGCGTCTGGGGTGCGGTGCGGTTCGTAAGCGAAGGCCTCGGCGGGTTGCTCGCCCCCCGCGTGTCCGGGCTGCTTCGGACCGGCGAGCCTTCCGCCGGATCGGGCGCCGGCAACACGTGGCGCCTCGGCGCCTGGACGTCGTGCGCAGGATTCATGCTTCTGTTGGGAACACTGACCGGGCGATGGGCTCTGCTACCGATGTATTTCCTCTTTTTCGGCATGATGGCCGCAGCCGAGGTGGTGTTCGACGCCTATGTGCAGCAACGCATCGCGTCCGCGGGCCGCGCTACTGTAGGATCTGCGATCTCGCTTCTCTCCACCGTGGTTGCGCTCGCAATTCTGTTTCTTTTCGGCCCGGTCGCTGAACACCTCGGCCTGCGCGCTGTCTTTATCGTTGGAGCCCTGGTGACAATGCTTACCGGTCTTGGTTACACTGCGCTCGAGCGCCGTGCGCGCGCACAGAAAACTAATCAGGCGACGAGCTGAGCGATGACACTACCTGAGCCCCCCCGAGATCTCACCGCCCTGGTAGTTGAGGGCGGCGCGATGCGCGGCATCTTCTCTAGCGGCGTGCTCGACGCATTTCTCGAGTCCGGGTTCAATCCGTTCGAGATCTGCATAGGGGTATCGGCGGGCGCAACAAACATCGCCGCATACCTCGCCGGTATGCAGGGGCGAAACTACCAGGTCTACACCGATTACTCGCTCCGGCCGGAGTTCATCAGCGTCCGGCGTTTTCTCGCCGGTGGACACCTCATGGATCTGGACTGGCTCTGGGACGTTACCATCAAAGAGCTACGGTTGGATATCGAGGCTATCCTGAGCTCGCACTCACACTATTATATGACGCTGACACGCGTCGCCGACGGACAGGCGGTGTACACCCTTCCCGACCGTGACAACCTCGAACAGATGCTCAAAGCATCGAGCGCGATGCCGGTATTCTACCGTAAGTTCGTTCCGGTTCCCGGGTTGAACGGCTCCAGGCCCGAGGACGGCGCGCTCTCGGACCTCTACGTGGACGGAGGTATCGCGGATCCAATACCGGTTCTGGAAGCCTACCGCCGCGGTGCAGCCCGTATCCTCGTGCTGCGCTCACGTCCGCGCGACTATCGCATGCAGCGCCGGCGGCTGAACGTGATGATGCGCATCGCCCTGCGGCGTTACCCGCAGCTCCGCGCATGTCTCCACGATCGGCCGGCCAGGTACAATCGAGCGCTCGATTTCATGCGGCGTCCGCCCGACGACGTGCAGCTGATCGAGGTCAATCCACCGGAAGAGTTCGAGTCTTCGCGGCTTACAAAGGATCCTGAGGTACTCAACCGCGACTACCGAAGGGGGCTGGAGCTCGGCGCCGCTGTAGCTGAGGACTGGCCGCACGCCCCGGCGGCCGGCAGGCGGTAGGAGCCCGGGCACGGCCCGGCTGCCGACCCGTCGTAGGAACACGGGCACGGCCCGGCGTGTTCTCAAGCGCCGGGCCTCCCTGGAACTGCCACCGCAGGCGTGTTACGATTACCGATAGTGACGCGAAAAGCAGCAGTTCGGCGAGTGGTTCTGCCGCTCGTTGCATTAGTTTTGATAGGTGTTGGGGCCGTATCGTTTCAGGTCCCGTACCTGCTCGGCCAGGGGTGGGGACTTCTGCAGGATCTACTGAACCGACGGCCGGTAGAGCAGGTGCGCCGGGATCCGCATACCGATACCGAGACATTGGTCTTTCTCGACCGCGTAGAGGCAATCCTCGGGTTTGCCCATGGTTACATCAACCTCGCTGACCCCGGAAGCTACCGGCACGTTGTCCAGACCGACCGCAGCGCATTGGCCTACGTGGTCTCGGCGAGTCCCGAGTTCGAGTTTCGCCACTACCGCTGGCGCTACCCGTTTTTCGGCAGTATGCCGTACCGCGGCTACTTCAACCGCGACGCCGCCGACCACGAGGCACGCCGCCTCCGACAACGGGGCTACGACACCCTCGTGCGCGGTATCTCGGCCTTCAGCACGCTCGGCTACCTGCCGGATCCGCTGTATCCTTTCATGGCGCGCTTTCCGGTGCATCGCCTGGCGAACACCATTATCCACGAGCTCGCGCATGCCACCCTTTGGCTCACCGATCAGGATCACTTTAACGAGCAGTTTGCAACCTTCGTGGGAGACGAAGGCTCGCGTCTGTTCGTTGCGGAGCGCTATGGTAAGGACTCCCCGGAGTACGCCCTAATTCAGCAGTCGGCACATGACCGTTATCAGTTTCGAAGCGAGATGGTAGTACTGCGCGACCAGCTTCGCGATCTCTACGCACAGGCCCTGCCGGAAGAGATCATGCGCGCCCGCAAGCGGCAGATCATCGAAGGTTACCAGCTCGCGTTCGCCGCACGGTATGATGAATACTACCGCACCGATGCCTATCGCCATTTCAGCGTTCAACCGGTGAACAACGCCTATCTGAACTTGTTCCGGCTCTACACCGACGACATCGATATCTTCTACGATGTCTACCGCAGCTTCGATGAGGATTTCGCCGCAACGGTGCGCTTTTTCCTTGAGTTCGACGGAACCGACCGCGATCCCTACGAGCTCATGCAGGAGCATCTGCTTCGCGTTGCGCTCGAACGACGCCTCGAGCAGCGAATCGCGTTCTCAGAGGCTGAAGTCGCATACCAGCGGGAAGTGATCGGATGGATAGCGCCCCTCGTGCGAACGGGTGTCGAGGAATATCTGGCCGGCATCTAACCTGCGGTCGAGCAGGATCCAGTCGATCCGCTTGGCATCCGGAAGCTCACCCGAAAAGGCATGGTACGATCCGGATTCCGGCCTGCGCCGGCGCATCCACGGATCGTACAGGTGGGGCAGCCGCTTTGAGATTTGACGGCGTACAGGGCTGTCGGGAGCATCGTTGAAATCGCCGGCAAGCACCACGGGAAGCCTCTGCGCGTTGAGGACGCTCAGCTCGTTCGCCGCCACTTGCGCCTGTGCAATGCGGGTATGACGTGCTTCGTGGTCGAGATGGAGATTCGCGATCATCAGCGGACCAATCGCATCCCGGCAAGTTAGCTCGCACCACGTCATCAGACGCGGAAACGCGCTTCCGAATGAAATGCTTCCTTCGACATACGGAGTCTCCGAGAGCCAGACATCCCCGCTGCTGCGCACGCGCAGGCCGTAGTCATCCGTGCGCGCGAAGATGCATGGATACATTCGCTCCTCAATCCATTCACGGTGGGAATCGATCAGCCACAGGCCGTCAAGGCGTTCCTCGAGCTCGAGTAACTGCCGCCGCCAACCCTCCTGGGTTACCACCAGATCCGGGCTATACGAGTTGACGACCTCCGCCAGCACCGGCAGACGCTCCCGCCATCTGTGCTTGCCGTCGGCAGGATTGTCGAAACGAATGTTAATTGAAATGATCCGCACCACCCGGCAATACTATCCTTAGAGGGCATTCCGATCAACGTAGATCGTACACACGAAATGCTTGACCACGCGATGAACGTACCGTACCCTCAAGGTCAAGAGTGACAAAAGGAGAGACGCACAGGTGTTTGTAAACGCCGTCGCGCGTGTAGTTGCGGCTTTGAACTCTAATCGACGTCCGGGAGAGATCGCGGCCGGCGTTAGCTGCGCCGTCCTGCTCGCGCTCGTACCGGCCGGCAACTTGATTTGGATTGTGCTGTTTGCCGCGCTCTTTTTCGTCAAGGTGAACCTTTCGGTGGCGCTTTTGACGCTGGCGGTGCTTACCCCAATAGCGCCTCTGGCCGATCCGCTGCTGGATGCAGTCGGCTACCGCGTGTTGACCGCCGCACCGCTGCAGGGGCTGTTCATAGCCTGGTACAACGTACCGATCGCGCCGCTGACCGGCTTCAATGACACGCTCGTCACCGGCGGGGTGTTGGGCGGGGTCGCGTTGTGGCTGCCGGTGTACTTCGCGGTGCGCGCATTCGTACAGGTCTACCGAAATACCTTGCGGGCGCGGTTGGCCGAGCTTCCACCGGTGCGGTGGTTTACGCGCCTTCCACTGGTTCAACGGTTGACGGGTTGGCTTCGCTGGGCCAACGGCTTCTATGCGAGGGTGAGGTAGTTCCACATGGCACGCACACGCAATCCGAGGGCCCCGGGCCTGTTTCAACCATCCATTCCGCGCCGGACATTCGACCGGAAGATTCTCGGTCGAGTGGCGGTGAACGAAGAACGCCGCTTTCTCGAGGGGCTGTATTCGTTCAATGCCGAGCGTGAGACCTACGAGCGGCCTGAAACGCTTGATCCCGAGCAGGTACGACGCCTGAAGACGATCGCCGCGGCGGTACGTCACAACCGCGGGGTGCTACAGCCGGCGAAGCTTGCTCTGCTCGGCATGATCGCGGCGGCAATCGTGGTGTTCGTGCTGTTCTTCGCCGACGCGTTGATTGAGCGCGCCGCAACACGCGGCCTGGAGTCGCTGTTCCAGGCCAGGGTTGAGTTCTCCGATCTGCGAGTACGGCCTTTGCAGCCCGGTTTCGGCTTCAATTCCCTTCAGGTCGCCGACCGGAACAGGCCTTACCGAAATCTCTTCGAGCTGGGGCGGGCCGAGGTGAGGCTGGATTTGGGACAGCTCCTACGCGGAAAGCTCGTGGTTCGCAATATCGAGGCGCAGGAGATTCGTTGGAACACCCGACGCGAGAGCTCCGGCGCGCTTCCCCCGGAGCGCCTGACCGATCCTCGCGAGCCGGAGGCCCCCGGCCTTGAGTTGCCGGATCTGCGTGAGCTGGCGATTGAACGATTCGCCGAGATAGACCCTGAAGAGTTCGTGCGAGCTCATTTCGAGCAACTCACGACGCCGGCGCACCTCAGCGAGCTCGCCGAGGAGCTCGAAGCGGCCGGCGAACGTTACCGCTCCGAGATTCCGCGCCTGGAGAGGACCGCTCGTTCGGCTGCCGATCATGGGCAGGAGGCTGCCGCATTGCGGCCGGCGGAGTTGCGGTCGGTGGATGCGATTCGTGATGCCTATCGGACCGTAGAGCGCGCGTACAGCGAAATCGACACCGCGGTTGCCGAGGTTCGCACCCTGCACCGTGAAGCCGAACAGGACGTCGAGCGCTATCGGACAGAAATAGAAGCGGTCGGCGATCTCGTAGCCGCCGACCTCGCCTACGTACGCGGCCTTGTTCCGGAGATAGACCTGACCGACCGGTCGGCTATCGCTGCGCTGGTGCTCCCTGAGCTGTACGACCCGCTCCACGACCGTTATCGGCAGATCAGAACAATCTGGGATGCAGTCGACCGGCTTCGCACCCGTGAGCGCCCGGCCGACCCCACGGCGCGGCGCAGCGGACGCACGATAGTGTTCCCGGCCCGGGACTATCCTCGTGTGCTTCTGGAGCAACTCTCGTTCTCGGTCGGGGGCCGTGAAGCCCGCGATCTGCACGAGTTGAGGGTGGAAGCGATCTCGAGTCAACCGGAGCTGGTCGAGAACCCGAGCCGCGTGCAGTTCACCCGCTTCGACGGGCCGCGCACGGTTACCGCCTCCGGTGTGCTAGACATGCGTGGAGAAACCGCACCTCGGGACTCCGGGAACGGGGCCGCGCAGGAGCGCCTCCGGCTCGCGACGAGCATGGAAGGCTTTGCGTTCGAGCTGGGCGGGCGTTCGGGGATTGTTTCGTTCGACCAAGCCGAGGGGAATTACGATCTCAGCGCCGATCTCCAGTTCGCGCGTTCAGGCGTTCCCACCGGCACAGTCCGGCTTGGCCTTGAGGAGCTGGAGCTTGCAGTGCCGGACGATGACCGTATCGCGACGCTGGCACGCGAGATTTTCTACTCGGTGCCACGAGTAACCGTCGATTTCGAGCTGCGCCCCGAAGGCAGGCTTCGTGCCGGTAGCAATCTGGACCGACCGTTCCGGGAGCAACTCGCCGGCTACCTATCAGAGCGCCGAGTCGCGCTGCAGCAGCGGATTGCGGCCGAGCTCGACGCTCGTCTCGCCGCGGAGCTGCAACGCCGGGAGGAGCAGCTTGCCGAGCTCAACGCGTTCCGGGAACAGGCCGAGGGGTACCTAGCCCAGGTCCGGCTACATCGGGCCGAAGTCGCCGATCTGCGGGACCGCCTGGAACGCCGGACAGCCGAGCTGGAGGAGGAGGCTGAACGGCGCGTGCGCGAGGCGGCCGAACAGGCGCGGCGAGAGGCCGAAGAGCGGGCCCGCCGTGAAGCGGAGCGGCAGATCGACCGCGCGCTCGACCGTTTTCGGTAGTCGCCGCTGAGATACCCCGATGAGGAGCGTCAAATGACCGACCGAGTAAAACTGCTGCTCAAACAGAAATACGGCCTGGTGCATGTGCCGTCGCACCACAAGGTGAAAGACTGGCACGACGCCCAGAAACGCGAGCGTTCCGGCGGCGTTTCCGACGAAGATGCCGGCCTCGCCGCCGCCCGTGCCGTGTTTCCTTACGAGTGCAAGGCGCACGCCATCTACGACGGCCCCTCGATTCAGGCGATCCTCGACGAAATCAACAAGTCGCGCTGAGCAGCGGGCGGCGGCAGACAGCTATAGGCGTGCGTCGCCAGCCAACGCTCTCGCCGGACACCGCACTTCAAGCCCTGCCTACGCGCCCGGCAAGCGCGGCAGCAGCTTGTTGAGGAGGCCGAGGAGCAGCTCGGTGTCCTCGGCGTTTAAGACCGCCGCGCGCTCCAGAACGCTCCGATACAACGGCGTATCGGGATCGATCTCAAGCTGTGAGAGCAGCGCCCCGACCCGAGAGTTCAGAGCCTCCTGTGTACCGGCTGCAGCGGGTGCTGCCCGCGGCCGGCGCACGTGGGTTCCGCGGGAGAGCTCGTAGGCGTAGACGGTGACCGCCTGCCCCAGGTTAAGCGAAGGTTGCTCCTGACGCAGCGTCACGGTCGAAAGAACGTGACACAACCGGAGCTCGCTGTTTCGCAGGCCCCGCTCCTCCGGACCAAACACGATGCCGACGCGATCCACCACCGCAGCCTTTGACCGCAGCAACTTTCCGAGCTCCCGGGGACGGTCATAGCGTCCGGTGAAGCCGCGCCGCCGCGCGGTGGTCCCCACTACGAAATCGAGGTCCGCAACCGCTTCCTCAAACGAACGATACCACGCCGCGCCTTGCAGTACATCGGACGCCCCGTGCGCCGCCCACTCCGCGCGCATGTCGCGATGCGCATCGGTCGCCACCAGGCGCAACTCCGCGTCCAACAGTGCCTTGAGCGCGCGCGCCGCAACCCCAACATGTTCGGGGCGTGCAGGCTCGACCAAAATAAATGCTAGCTGCATTCGGGCCGCATCTCCTCGCGTCGAAGATCGATGAATGCCGGTGAGAACTCGCGCTCGAGGGCAAAGCGGGCGAGGTCGAATACCTCGGCCGTCGTACGGTCGAGAATAACCGAATCACTGGTGGCGACCACTGCGCTCGCAGGAGCGCGCATGAGCTCGGCGTCGGCCTGGGCCGTGACCCGAATCTCAGCCGGCAGCCCCCGCCCGGCGAGCGCTTCGCGCAGCAACTCAGCCGAATCGTAATACAAGCGCACCTGGGCGTCCAGCAGAACTATCGCCTCCTGCGGTTGCAGTGCGCCGAGCGCGTCGCACAGCATCCCGACCGCACGGCGCAGTTTGCTCACCGGGGGCCGGCGGCCGTGCGCGGCGCTCACGTCGCGCAGCACGCAATCGGTGCAGATGAAGACCCCGATGCCACGGAGATAGGCGAGGATCGTGTAGAGGACGTTATAGCCGTCGACACAAAGACTGAGACGCTGTCCCGGGCGGCCCCCTTCACGCACCTGTCGGGCGGTCAGGAGCCTAGCACAGCGTGTGGCGGCATGCTTCTCAGCCACTACGCCCCGAAACAGTAGATTGCGCTCTTCCCGCGTGAGACGATAGCGATTGCCGACAAGATCAATAGAAGGACGGTCAGGGTAGCCGCGCTCGACCAGGAAGCGGTAATCCCCGAGTGCGGCTCGCGCCTCGGACCGCAACCCGGCCGCCGCGGACATTAGTGCAGTTAGGCTTGCAGGTCGATGATGTTACCGAGATGACCTTCCTGAATGGCCATCCCGCCAACAATCTGCTGCTGCTGTTGCACCTGCTCCCCGGCCTGCGGGGAGGATTCCGCCATGCGGTTCACGGCTTGCGCCTGCATCTCAGCATTATCCATGCCCATCCTGAGCAGACGAGTGCCGGCTTCCTGTTGAACCTGCATCTGGGAAAGGTTGGTTGAAGCTTCAGCGATGTTCATATCCAACACCTCCTCTCTACCCTACTCTAATGAATTCCGCCCGCTTTTTCAAATTCTCGAACAACTCTCGAGAATCCTGAAGCATACGCGGTTCTTGTCCCGCGGCGGCTGATCCCGTATAGTGGTGCTGTCTGAATGCTATGCGTAGGGTAATTCATCTCGCCGACCTGCACCTGTCGCGTGCCGAGCTGCAGTACTCGCTCTCCGTGCTCGATGAAGCTCTGGCACTAGCCGCTGAGCACGGCGCTGATCTGTTGTTGTGCGCCGGCGATGTATTTGATTCCTATCCGGATGCGGCGGCACTGGCCCCCGAGGTCCGCAAGCGCGCCGATACTCTGCCTGAAACGTGCCGCGCGCTCGCGATTCCCGGAAACCACGAACACCTGGAGCGCAACGATGCTGATCTCTCTGCACTTGACCTCGGCCGGATCGAGTGGCTAACGGCCGTCCCGTTCGCCCATCGGCGGTTCAAGGAGCTCGACCTCATCGCGATCCCGTTTCGAAAAAGCTATGCCGACTACGTGGCTTGGGAGGTTCCGAGTTCGCCGCTGAAAAACATGCGGCACGGCGAGGGCTCCACCGCGCGCATCGTGATGATGCACGGCACCCTCGCCGGGATGTGGTTCTCGGGACTGGACGAAAACGAGGCCGAGACCGCGGCGATAGACCAAGACCTGTTCAGGCGTTTCGGCGCGTCGTACGCGGCACTCGGGCACATCCATACGCCGCACAGCGACGAGTTTGACGGCTGCACCACCTGCTACCCGGGTTCGGCGCGCGTCTGGCGCCGCGGTGAGCTCGGGCCGCGACAGGCGCTCCTGCTGGAGTTCGACGGCGGCCGGCTGCAACGGAACATCGCCCTGACTCTCAATTCGGCCGGGCGCTATCGTTATCTCGAGCTTCCGGTGGGCACCGATCCGGACGCTCTCGCGGCGCAGCTCGCCGAAGGCCGCCTCCCCGGCGCACTCGGGGCCGGCGCGTTGGGGGCCGGTGCGGTTGAGGCCGGTGCACCGGGAGCCGGCACGCTCGGAGCCGGATTACACAGGACCGGTGATGACCGGGTTCCGGGGACCGCAGACGTCCTGGAACTCGCCCCAACCGGCCTGGTTGAGACGCAAGCTGAAGTCGCCCGACTGGTTCGCGCAATACGTCAGGGCTTCGAATCACGCGTCCGCAAGTTGCTGGTCAGCACCGAAGGTCTGCAGACTCTCAGCGGGGTGAGCACCCTTCCGCTTGCGCGACGCTTCCTTGAGCACTGGCATCGGCGCTGGGAGCAGGCGGCCTCGGAGCAACAACGCGAGCTGCTCCTAGAGGCACGCCGCAGCGCGCTGATGAAGATCAAACAGCGAGTCGAGGGTCGCGCATGATCACAAAGCTGCATCTGGATTCGTTCGGGCTCTACCGCAACGTGAGCTTCAAGCTTGCTCCGGTCACGGCATTCGTCGGTCCCAACGAAAGCGGCAAAACGACCCTGTTCCACGCTTTGATGGACGCACTCTGCCGGCCGCGCGGGAACAGCTCGCAGGCGCGCGCGCTGCAGGCTCGGTACGGCAAGTCCCGCGCCAGCCGCGTTGAGCCACAGGACCGGGAGGGGTCCATACCGCTCGAAGAGTTCAGCGAGCTGCTTGCGATAGACTCCGGAGATATAACCCTGAGCGTTTCCGAAGACAGCGACTGGATGCAGGCGGTAAAGGCACGCCTGTTCTCCGGAGGCATAGACCCCAACGCCCTCGCCGCTGAGCTGCGGAAAGAGGCGTCGGAAAACAAGACACTTGCGCATATGAAACGCCTGAAACTGTTGCAGTCTCGCCTGGAAACGCACGAGCAGGACCGCGACCGTCTTGCAGCCCGGCGCGCCGAGATCCTGAAGCATGAGCAGCGCCTGCAGGCGCGGACCCGCGAACACGATGAGCTCGATACGCGACTTCAGGCGCTGCTGGGGCAGCACCGCGAGCTCGAGCAGCAGATTGCGGCGCAGTCGGCGACGTTGGAACGCCAACGCGCAAAGACCTTGCTTGCCAAGATGGAGGCTCTGCAGACCCTGGATGGCGAGCTCGCTCAGCGCAGCGCCTTTGCGCTCGACGCGGAGGGGCAGCTCCACGAGCTGCAGACCCGTCTCGAGGATGCCCGCTCACGTCACGGTCAGGCTACTTCAGCCTGTGAGCACCGCGAAACCGAGCGCGATCACGCGCTGAGCGCATTCCGCGATGCCGAGCGCGCGGCCGCCGCCCAGCAACGGCTGGGTGAGGCGGCAAAGAGCCTGCGTCGCAGCCTGGAACAGAACCGGCCGGTGCCGATTACGCGCACCAGACGCCGCCCGCGCCCGGTTGTCCTGGCGGCGGCCGCGGTGGTGCTGGCCGCCGCGGCCCTACCGGCCTTCATCCTCGAGGCGCCGCTCAACCTCATCGTGGGCGGTGCGCTCGGAGTTGCGGCGCTGGTGACCGGTCTCCTCGCCGGCTTCATCCATACCGTGGAGCACGATTATACTCCGGTGGAGGATGCGCTGCGGCGCACGCGCGATGAGTGGCGGCGCGAGACCGGTGAGGAGCTCAGCGTCGAGAGTTACGAGGGCCTGATCAGCGCATTGTCGGCGGTGGAGTCCCGGGCCGTGGCGGCCGGCGACGAGCTTGAGCGGCGCCGGAACGAGCTGAGCGGCCAGGAGCAGAAGCTTTCAGAGGCGCAGGCCGATGAGCAACGCGCGGCTCGGGAGGCCGCGGCGGCCGAGCAGGATCTCCGCGAGCGCCTTACCGGCTACGGCGTCCATACCCTCAGGGACTACCATAACGCCCGCGCCGATTACCAGAGCCGCACCCGCCGCCGCGACGAGCTCATAGAAGAGCTGCGGCACGCTGCGCGCCAGTACGGCTGCGACAGCCTTACCGCGTTGCGCAGTGAGCTGCTGCGCCTGCTCGAACAGAGCGAACGCAGCGAGGATAGCGAGCAGACCGAAACCGGTGCCACAGATAGCGAAGCGCTGCGCCGACTCGAGGCGCGCCGCAGTAGGCTCGACCGCGAACTCGAACAGGTGCGCGCCGAGCGTGACCGCGCTGCGTCTGAGATCGCCGAGCTCCGCGGGCGGGTGCAGGGCTCGCTCGGCGAAATCCCGGAGCAGCTTCTCGCCCTTGAAACACAGATAGCCGAGCTCGAACGGGAGATCGATGAGCTGAACCGAAAACGCGAAGCGGCCGGTATCGCCGCCGAGATCTTCACCGAGATCAGCGCCGACAGCGATCACGTGCTCGAGGAGCTTGCGGGCGATATCCGCCGGCAGCTCGGTTCGATCACCGGCACCGAACGTCACCTTACGCTCCCCCGTTTGGCAATCGATGCCGCCGAAGTTGTGGATGCCGGCGGAACCGCACGTCCTCCGGCACAGCTGTCGAGGGGAACCCACGACGCGTTTCTGTTTGCCGCCCGAATCGCCCTGGCATTGAAGATCAGGGACGGCGGCGGGCTACTGGTCCTCGACGAGCCCTTCGTGAGCTTTGACCAGGAGCGCACTCGCGGCGCCCTCACGCTGCTGCGGGAGGTTAACACCAAGCACGGTACGCAGCTGTTGCTCTTCACCAAGGACGAGCGTCTGCTCGAAACCTGCCGGGAGGTATTCGGCGATCTCCCCTGCCATCGCCTGGACGGCGGCACCTCTTTGCAAGCGGAGTAAAATCATGGATACAACCCCACGCTGCCCGTATTTCGGCGCCTGCGGCGGGTGCACAGCCCAGGATCTAGAGTACCGGGAGCAGCTCCGGCGCAAGCGCGACGCGCTTGCCGGATTGCTCGGCACCGATGAGATCACTGTCTTCAGCGATGCTGAGTACGGCTATCGCTCACGTGTCGACATGCCGTTCCACCCGCATGGGCTCGGCTTCCGCCGCCGGGGACGCTGGGACCTGATCGAAGACATCGAACAGTGTGCGATCGCCGAGGAACCGGTCAACCGCTTGGTTGCGGCGGTTCGCGCCGCGTTTCCGACCCCGGACGCCTTTGACGTACGGCGCCGAGCCGGGACGCTGCGCTACGCGGTAATCAGGACCACCAGATTGGAGACCGCGGTAACGTTCATCCTCAATCTCGATTCGCCCCGGGTTAGCGAGGCCGTGGAAGCGGTGCGGGCGTTCGCCGCATCAGGGGTAACCGACAACGTCCTGCTTGGGTACGTCCCGCCGAATACCGACCACAGCGTTACCGATGACTACGAGGTGGTTCTCGGCGGCGCACACCTGGAGGAAGAGCTCTTGGGTCTCCGGTTTCAGTACCATTCTCAGGGATTCTTCCAGGCCAACCGCGAGCTGACCGAAACGATGCTGCGCTACAGCTGCGAGCGCTTCGCAGAGCGTACCGACGGCTCGGGAGAGCTCGTTGACCTGTACGGCGGAGTCGGGCTGTTCGGAATCGTCAATGCGGCGGCGGCCGGCCGTCTCACGATAGTTGAGCAGGATCCGCGTTCGGTAGAATGCGCCGAGCACAATATCGGACGCCACCTTACCGGCGAGCACCGGGCGGTAGCCCGCCCGGCCGAGCAGCTGCTGTCGCTTCCGCTCGCTCGCCCGCTGTATATGATAGCCGACCCGCCGCGCGCCGGCATGCACCCGCGTGTGCTGCGCGTACTCGACTATCTGCAGCCCGACGTCTTGCTCTATATCTCCTGCAATCCCGACCGTCTCGCCGACGAGATCCCGCAGCTCGCGGGCTATCGCGTAGCTTCGGCCGCGTTGTTTGACCTCTTTCCGCAAACACCGCACTACGAGGCCGTGGTTGAGCTCGTGGCGCGCTCTCCGCTGAAAACGGCTACTCCGCGTACCGCAGCGTTCACCTCCCCCGTCGAGACCGGCCGCCGGGTTTACCGGTTCACCACCAACCCCGGAATCGAGAACGCCGTCACCCGCGAACTCACAAGGACGTTGCCTTCATCTGCGGAATCGGAAGCCCCTTGCAGGAGCATCGAGAAGCCGTTCGCGCTCGCAGGAAACGTGTTCCTGGAGTGCTTCGCCGACGAGACGGCTGCACAGCTCGAGCCGGTTATTCCCACTCTTCGATCTATCTATCATGCGATCGAGCATCGGCATCATTTTACGCTCAGTGATGCCGACCCGTTGGGCTCAATCCGCGCGCAGCTCGAGCAACTGCCCATCCCGGAGATGGGAGCCGCCCGGAGCTTTCGAATCACCACCAACCGCAGCGGCGACCACTCTTTTTCAAGCTATGAGGTACAACGCGAGGCCGGCGCGGTGATCAACCGGATCTACGGCACTCCGGTGGACCTCGAACACTACGAGCTCGAGCTGCGGGTAGATGTAATCGAACACTATTGCCTGATTGGGCTGCAACGCACCCGCGAACCGCTCGACCGGCGGTTCCCGTGGCGGTTCAGGCCGCGGGTTACCCTCCGGACTCCGCTCGCGTTCGCGATGCTGCAGCGCGCCGGCGTTCCACAGGAGCACGGGCCGCGCCGCCTCCTCGACCCGTTCTGCGGCTCAGGCACGATCCTGGTTGAAGCGGCCGACCTTGACGGTGAGCTCGAGATCGAAGGAAGCGACTGGACCCGCAGTGCGGTAGAGGGTGCAATCGACAACCTGGAGGCGTGCGGATACCGCGAACGGGTGCGCGTGACACATGGAAACGCCCTCGCGATTGCCGATCGCTATCCGCAGGCGCAGTTCGACTACGTCGTCACCAACCCTCCCTACGGAGTACGCCTCGGAAAGAACATCGAGTTCCGAAGCTTCTACGAACGGTTTCTCGCGGCAGCCCGCACGGTGCTGAAAGACGGAGGACGTCTGGTCCTGCTGGTAGGGCCGCGCCGTGCGCCGTTCGAGGCTGTCCTCCGCGAGCAGGGAACCTTCGAGGTGGAGCACACCAGCGTTGTGGAAAGCGGAGGAGTCTACCCCTCGCTGTTCGTACTGAGGGCGCGCTCCCAGAACGACCGCAGCCGTGCGAAGTACTCTTCACCCGCAACCTGATACGTGTCGTTATGGCCGGCACCGGGAATAGGGTAGAACTCCTTGGGCTCGGAAGCCGTTTCATAGAGCCGTTCCCCGTGCTCAAATGGGACCACCGTGTCGTTCTCACCATGGATAATCAGAAGCGGCGCTTCGATCCGGTCAAGTTTGCGAATTGACTCGAATCGGGACCGAATCACCCGCTGGACCGGCAGAATCGGCAGCATCTCGCGCGCCATGTCGGCCGCGGAAGCAAACGGGGCTTCGAGGATCACGCCCGCGACCTCGCGCCGCGCCGACAGGTCGGCTGCGACCGCGCTGCCGAGACTGCGCCCAAACACCACAATTCGCTCAGGCGGAATACCGCGACGTTCGGTCAGCTCACGATAGGCCGCCTCGGCGTCCCGGTACAGGCCCTCCTCCGACGGCCGCCCCTCGCTGCGCCCGTAGCCGCGATAGCTGACGATGAATACGTCGGCTCCGGCCTCGGCCAGCAGCTCGATATTATCGTGGCGGTGCGTGATATTCCCGGCGTTGCCGTGAAAGAACAGCACCACGACGCCGCTGGGGTTCTCGTTCGCCGCGGCATACCACCCATGGAGCCGCACACCGTCCTCGGCCTCGAACTCCACCTCCTCGCGGCTGTAGGCACGCGGCGCGGTATCCCAATCGCCGCCCGGGTAGCGCACCGGGTGGTACACGATGCGATTCTCGAACACGCGCACCAGCCCGAGAACCACCGCGAGGAGGACGACGACGGCACCTATGATCTTGATAACTTCGGTAGTCACGACAACTGATTGTCTCGCGCCGCGCTTTCTCGTGTCAATTGTTGACAAACGTATATTCATGCAGTAGAACTCAATAAATTTAATGACTGCCACGGCATTCCGGAGAAACGCATGATTAACATCGCAGAACTGATCACTTTCTTTCTCTATTTCGTGCTCCTGATGGTGTTGGGGTTTCACTTCTTTCGGCGCACGAACACGATTGAGGACTACCTGCTCGGCGGGCGCCGGCTCGGCAAGTGGGTAACGGCCTTTTCCGCACAGGCAAGCGACATGAGCGGGTGGCTGCTCCTCGGCCTACCCGGCGCGGTATTGCTCGGCGGACTCAACCAGAGCTGGATCGCCATTGGTCTGCTGATCGGCACAATCGCCAACTGGTTGCTGGTCGCGCCGCGGCTACGGGTCTACACCGAACAGACCAACTCCATAACCTTGCCGAGCTTCTTTGAAGCGCGCTTCAAGGATCCGAGCGGAATGCTGCGGATGTTCTCGGCGATTATTACGCTGTTCTTTTTCACGATCTATGCGTCCTCCGGATTGGTGGGAGCCGGTCGTCTGTTCGAATCGATGTTCGCGATCGATTATCAGGCCGCGGTACTGATCGGCGGCGCGGTGATTGTGCTCTACACCTTCCTCGGTGGGTTCCTGGCGGTCTGCTGGAGCGATCTGTTTCAGGGTGCCTTGATGGTGATCGCAATCACCATCGTCCCACTGATTGCGTTCAACATCGCCGGCGGCATCAGCGGCATCAGTGAAGCGATGGCTGAAGCAGAGATCTCGGCGTCGCTCATCCCGCCCGGCGGCGCCCCGCTGCTCGCGATAATCTCGACCGCAGCCTGGGGCCTGGGCTACTTCGGACAGCCGCACATTCTCGCACGCTTCATGGGTGCGCGCTCGGTCTCGGAGATCTCGAAATCGACCGTTATCGCGGTCATCTGGGTCGTGTTCTCTTTGGCCTTCGCGGTGGCTGTCGGATTGGTCGGCATCCCACTGTTCCCGGCGCTGAGCGGGCCGGCTGCCGAGACGGTGTTCATCCTTATGGTTCGACTGGTGTTCCACCCGTGGGTGGCGGGGATCCTCCTCGCTGCCGTGCTGTCGGCGATCATGTCAACGATCGACTCACAGCTGCTGGTATCATCCTCGAGCTTGACCGAGGATCTCTACAAGAAGGTGCTGGGCCGCGAGACTAAGCCGCGCGAGCTCTTCCTCGTTGGTCGAATAAGCGTCATCGTGATTGCAGTCATCGCAATGGGGCTGGCAATGAACCCGCAGGCTACCATTCTCGGACTGGTTGCTTACGCCTGGGGAGGCTTCGGCGCCGCATTCGGCCCGGTGATTCTGATGGCGCTGTTCTCACGCCGCACGACCTGGAAGTCGGCGCTCGCCGGTATGCTCTCCGGCACTGTGGTGCTGATCGCTTGGGACGCGGCCGGCCTCGGTGCGGTGATGTACGAGATCGTTCCGGGGTTCATCGCCAACTTCGCGGCAATTTTCATCGGTAATGCGCTCACGCAGCAGGACGATCATGAGATCCTCACCGATTTCGACGCGCAAGCTGCAACCGTAAAAGCTGAGCTGTAGTTCCCGGCCGCGCAATAACTGCCTCTCCATACGCACAGGCGTGCGGCTCCCTGCTGACCCCGCCGGTCGCGCCGTCTCCTCCGCGACCGGCGCTCAGTGCTCCATGATCGTGATTTCAACCCGCCGGTTACGCCTGCGACCTTCGGCGGTGTCGTTATCAGCGACCGGGCGCTGCGCTCCGAAACCTCGCGTCATGATCTGATCGGTGGTGCGCACGCCGCTGTCAAGCAGATACTGCCCGACCACCTGCGCTCGACGCTCGGACAGCTGTCGGCGGCCGGCCTCGGTACCGGCGAGGGCTGTGTGGCCGGTTACCATGATGTCGCGGTCCGGGTAGCGCAGCAGGATCTCGGCGATCGCATCCAGCTTCGCACGCTCCGACAGCAGCAGCTCGTCCGAATCAGGCGCGAACTGAATGTTCTCGAGCGAGATCGTAACCCCGTCGTCGTCACTGGCAACGCGGGTGTCCTCCACTCCCCGCTCTTCGAGGTCGCGCTCGATTTCGGTTCGAAGGGCGTCCCGATCCAGCGGATCGGACTCGACAACGCGCGCTTCGGCCGTCCCGGAGAACTCGAACGTGCGCCCGTCGGTAAGCGCAAACACAAGCGCGTAGTCTTCCTCATAAGAATGCGGTCTGCCGGCCAGGTTGTCCCAGTACAGCCGTTGGTCGGCGTACCCCGTGATGGTGTGCGGGTATACCTGTCGCGTACGGACGCCTTCGGGCCGATGCAGCACGTTGTACCGCATCTCGATCACATCGAGCTTCTTGCCGTCGCGCTCCTCGCGGCCGGCATAGCGATAGTGCACCGTGATCGGAAAGTGAAACGCCTCCGGGATCCCAAAACCGCGCCGAAAGTCATGCACCTCGGAACCTTCGGCCGTCCAGGTATCACCGGGGGCAAGCTCGTGCTCCGGAAACACCGGGACATCGCGCACCACCGGCATAAAGTAGTGCGGCTCGATGTCGTAGTATCCCCGGGCATCACGCTCGAACCGCGAGGTATAATCCTCTCCCCACGCAAATACCTGCCCGGCCCGAAAGGCTTCCTCAGAAGTCCGAAACGTCGCCTCTATCGTGCCGCGATCGCCGTCGACAGCGGTAACTTCAATCGCAATACGGTTCAGTATTCGCGCTTGGTGCGAAAGCCGCCCGTTAATTCGAACTTCCTGATCAACCGTCGAGAGGATTCGATAGCGCTCACCGTCTCGATACCGAAACTCAAACTGCTGCGCTTCGCCGTACAGACTCACCGCAGCGAACAGTCCGAGCAACAGCCCAACTATGGGCCACGTCAGCCATTTTCTGCTCACCTTATTCCCTCCGCGCTCTCGGCGCTGCCGCTTCATTTATAATACATCAACAAGCTCCAGATTACCACGAACTTGACAAAGGCTATGGAGGTGGATACATTAACAGCACCATACAGCATAGACATCGCGGGTAATTCAGCGTGCCGGTTACCGAAACCACCTCTAAAGAGTATGGGCTTCACGGCCTAATTGCAGCTACCACCGATTCCGGGTCTCAGCCCCTAGAAGGTTTGGGACCGTTGGCCGCTGCCATCTATCAGGCAACCCGCGCAGGGGCTGACTTCGTCATAGAAGCTCCCGAGCAGGAGGTAACCGCGCTGGAACTCCTCGTTCCGGCAATCGCAACGCTCAAAAAACGCCGAGACGCAACCCAGTGCTGGATACTATCATCGAACGCCGATCGCATCCGGGCTGTGCTCGAGCTCGCTGCCGGGGTGAGCGCATACCACAACTCTGCCAACGGCTGGCACGGACTGTCGGTCGTCGGGCTGTACGGCGAGACCGCTACACGCAGCCAGTCCGAACAGCTGGCAGAAGGCCCGGACCTCATTGTGGCAACACCGGAAAGACTGATAGACTTCCAACGCCGAGATAGCATTGATCATAGCGGCTTGCGGTTGGTCGTGATAGACGAGCCCAGTGCTGCGAGTGCCGGAAGTTTCAATGCTGATATTCAGTTCATCTATTCCAAAGTCCAATCTGTTCCGCTTACCTGCGTGGTCACACCGGCTTTTCACCCCGAGCTGCCGGAGCTCGAGCTCATTCTATCACGCTCGAGACGCATCCCGATTTCACAGTGGCAGCCGCGCATCAGTTACGACCGCGATACCCAATCCGGAGCAGATCGGGCGAATTATCACCAACAGGAGCGTGCTGTTATGTCAAGACACGGCAGTATCGACGAGACCGCCGTTAAGGCCCAGGTTGACGAGATCCTCCGCCAGATTTTGGAAGACGAGGATCCGGAGGAGCTGAACGCTTATCGAAAGCTTGTGAAGAAGTACGTCCCGTTCTCCCGTCGCGGGTACTTCACCGCTTATCTTTTTAAGTATGCCGGCTCGGAGAAGCCGAAAGGCCGGAGGAACAGCTCAAACGGCGACTACACCAGTATTTTTGTCGGCATCGGGAAAAACCGCAAAGTCTTCCCGAAAGACTTGATTCAGCTCTTCTCCGATGTTGACGGAGTCAGCTCCGAAGATATCGGTCAAATCAAGATTCTTGACAACTACTCATTCCTTGAGATAACGCCGGACAAGGCTCAGCCGGCAATCGACACGCTGAACGGGCGAGAGTTCCGAGGCCGGAGACTGACCGTCAACTTCGCTCGCAAGAAGGATTGACGCCGACACTGTTCCGAACCGGCAGACTGAACGGACGCCCCAGGGTTGAACAGGAGGCCGATTAGAACAGGAGGCCGCCGATGCCGGTCAACAGGAGCACGGCGTTCAATCCCAGGCCCACCACGAACACCACCAGGGATGCAAGCTCGGCGCGCATCGCCGAGCTTGCTTTTTCGCGCGCCGGCGCTGTGTGCCCGGGATGATTGAATATGAGCATATCCCGCTGAGCACGCCGCACGCGCCCGAGCCTCCAGAGCCGCCGGTAGGCGAGCAGAAACAGTACTCCCGGCGGCAATAGCGGCAGTATCGGCACCGATGCAAGCACCACAGCGAGTAAGGCCTGTATACGTTGGGGCGGCACGGCGAGAAACTGATATGCGAACCAGGCTAGGAGCACCGCTCCGGCAACCAGCGCCGGCGGCGTCACCGGATTCCAATACTCGTTCTGTTGCCGGCCGTACCACAGCGCCCGCTCGAGCACCGTTGCAGAGTCCCCGTCGTAGATCAGTACCAGAAGCGGGCGCTGCGCCTCGCCTTTGAACACGAGTTTCCCGTGCTCCCGGTGGGCCGGACCCACAACATAGAACCCGGTTCCTTCGGCGATCGCATGCAGGTTAGGCCAGCGCAGCACCTGTAGTGGCTCCGTAGGTATTCCTGCCGCTACATGCCCATCACGCGCCATCTCGCCTTCCGACGGCACCATGCACACCCGCTCGCCGTCCATCCGGACCGCGACCGAGAGCTCCGCCCCCCGTAGCCAAACCGTGTCCTGGCCCTGGATAGCCTCCAATGCCCCAGCGAAACGAAACACGCCAAGCCGTTCCAGTGGTATTCCCACTCTGCCCTGAATATGCGGCGAGAGAAACGCCAGCCGAGCCGCTTCGGTCACACGCGCACGGAACCAGCGCCAGCGCCGGCGCACCGCAACCGCGCCCAGGCCGGGAACCACGAGATAGCATACCAAAGCAATGACAAGTACAAGCAACAGCTGTCGCATTACTTGTGCAACCCCAACAATTCGTTTAGGTTAGGATTCAGCATGGTTGAACGAATGATTGTTGGGCCTCTCTACACGAACGCGTACATTGTATCCACCGGGAAGAAGGAGTGCTTCCTGGTTGACCCCGGCGCTGAAGCGACCAAAATCTGCTCACGCCTTGAGTCGTTGAATCTCATTCCTCAGGCGATCATCTGCACCCACGGGCACCTTGATCATACCTCAGCTGCCCGTGAAATTCAAAGCCGCTATCTCGTAGAGCGTGACCACCGCATTCCGATCGGAATCCATCCAAACGACGCGCCGTATTTCGGCGACGGTGCCGAAGAGCGGCATCGGGAGTGCTTTCTACCCCTGGGGAAACAGGCGGCCGAAGTCTTTGACCACCTGAAAGCAGACATCCCGACAGCCGACTTCCTTATTGAGATCGGCGGTTCGATACTTGAATCGGACTTCATGGCGCTTGAGACCCCCGGCCATACGCCGGGGAGTATCAGTCTCTATAGCGAGCTGCGAGGTGTGGTGTTCAGTGGAGATACGCTGCTGTTCAAATCGGTCGGCCGCTCCGATCTGCCTGCCGGCTCCGCCGATGCACTCGTCAAGAGCATTTCCACGCAACTGTTCGGTTTGCCTGATGAGACCAGATTATTCCCGGGTCACGGGCCATTTTCAAGCATTGAGCGCGAGAAGGCGAATAACCTGTTGCTGGAGGGTGAGCGTACTTTTTAGGACCTGCCGCGCTTCAGGCCAAGAGACTGAATACTTCCCCGGTGTCTGCAATGCCTCCGAGGGCCGAATGCCCGCCGCCGAGCTCGGTACCCAGGGCTGCCTGCAGCTCACGCTGGTACATGGCGATGAGTCGATCAATCCCTTGGGGATCCGCCGCGGCGCGCGCCACTTCGGCTTCGCCGGGCGCCCGCGCGCTCCCGCGAGCCACGGCCAGACGATCTATCAATGCATCCAGGGCCCGGAGGCGACTGAGCGTATACCCATCCTCTCCGCCGCCGGGCACACCCTGCAGATGGCGAAAACGCGCGTAGGTCCAGTTACCACGCAAAGGCAGCGTTACCGGCGCGCTCGATACTCGCGCACGTAAGACGCTTCCGACCGGGATTGTTCGAACGCCGTTGGACCCCGCGGACACGGAAGCCATACGCAGTTCCTCCATCTATAGTATACTATCGGAAGAACCGCTGTGACAGTTTACAAGATTGCGAATGACCGAATCGGCTGCCCCCCGGCTGGGAAACCGTGCCTGATTGTCATGCCGACTCTGTGTGTTTAGCGCTCCCGGCGCTCCTCCGCGGTTTTACAGTCAATACAGAGCAGCGCGTATGGTATCGCCTCAAGCCTTTCGCGCGGAATGCGCTTTCCGCACTTCATGCACTGCCCGTAGCGCTCGGCCTCTATCCGCATCAAAGCCGAATCGATCAGCCGAAGGCGCTTCATCTCCTGCGCACCGAGGGCCTCTATTGTTTTCCGTCCGATATCGTCCGCGGCCAGATCAACGAGATCCTTAGCCTCCATAGTATCAGCCAGCTCTTTGAACTCTTCATTCTCAACGGCTAAGGACTCCAATATCTCTTTTTTTTGCTTAACAAGTGATTGACGCATTTGTTCTACAAACTTTCGATCCATACAAGATCTCCTTGCCGGGTGGCTGTAATTAACGTGGTCGGGAGCCACTAGATATACGCATATTCTCCGTAGTTGTCAACCTTAATCTCCCTTTGCTACGCTGTAGTCGACCGGGCACTAGAGTGCCCGGCCCAAGCCGTCATCGCTGATGAGTCGCCGCCGACGAGCGAAGGAGGAACGTGAGTATGCAGGTATCCCACCATGGACTAACGATCGAAACCGCACAAGGCGATATCACCGCTCAGCCCGACTGTGACGCGGTTGTAAACGCAGCCAATGCGCAGCTCCGCACCGGCGGTGGTGTCGCCGGCGCGATTCATCGCGCTGCAGGTCCTGAGCTCGGGCGCGAGTGTGCGCCCCTCGCGCCGATACGCCCCGGGCAGGCGGTAATTACCGGCGCTCACAATCTGCCGAATCGGCACGTCATCCATTGCCTGGGGCCGGTCTATGGCCAAGACAAGCCTGAAGAGCAACTGCTGCGCGACTGCTACCAGAACACGCTCCGGCTCGCCGAGGAACATGGGCTACACTCAGTTGCGTTTCCCGCGATCTCAACCGGGGTGTTCGGCTATCCGCTCGAAGAAGCCGCCCCGGTAGCCGTTCAGAGCATACTGGATCTCGCACCGCAACTGAGCTCGGTGCGGCTGGTGCGTTTCGTGCTATTCGGACGGCGGGACCTCGAGGTCCATGAAGCTGCGCTGCAGCGCCTGAGCGGGTGAGATATCCGCCTGAGCGGGCCGGCACCTGATGCTGCACGGCTGCGGATGCACGCCCGAGGCTGCGAGCCTAAGGCGGCATCCCTGAGAAGCCGTTAAGCGTCCACCTGGAGGATCAGGAGCTTCGACACACGCGCATTTTGTTTGATCGATACCTGCGGCGCCCCCACGGTAAGCAGGGTCTCCAGATAGTCGCGCGTGTCGCGGAAGTAGAACGTGGGGTGGGTGGCTCCGGCCTGCATCAGCCGTTCGTGCGGCTGTAGATAGCCGATATGATTCACCGCGAGCGTTGGAACCTCGTTGAACCTAATAAGGTACGCGCCGGCCTCGAGCTCCCACCACCCGCATTTGTCCTCGTCCGACCGCTTGCGAGGCGCAAGCTCCTCGCGTTGCGATCCCGAATACTCGGATCCGCCCAGATCCAGCGCTCCTCCTCCCCTAAGGTCGTAGACAGATGAAACCGTGAGATCGGTCTCATAGTCGTGCTGCTGCTTGCCGGCATGGATGACATTTTCCAACAGCTTCGAAACTTCAGGCCCTGCCAGATATCTCATACTGGGTTCCTCCCTTCCCTGCCGCTGTCTGTTTCTGCTTTCCGGCCGTCACCGCTAACTCATCCATGCCCATTCTGTCACGCGTCCCGCTCGCCATCAAGCGCAACGTCCGATCTCGTGTAGGTACAGATAGAGGAATCTTGAATAGCGTGTCCCGAACACGACGCGGTCGACACGCTTTACTCGGGTTCGGTTGAACGAGTTGGCAATCTCGCAGTTCCCGTCACAAATGCGGTGAAGTGCTCTGTACGGGGTGCACTAGTTGTCTCTGAGAAAAGGGTGCCGCCACACGACAGGTGCACGGTCCATCGCCGGTCCGAGCGGGCGACGGGAGTCGAACCCGCGTCACGAGCTTGGGAAGCTCGGGTAATGCCGTTATACGACGCCCGCTCGCAC
>PUPD01000082.1 GCA_003552985.1 Spirochaetaceae bacterium | reverse complement strand
CCGCGAAAGCTCACGAAGCCGAGATGAGCGCCGAAGTTGAGGCGAATCGCGCCAAGGTTGTATTGGCCGAGGCGGAGGTACCGAAAGCGATCTCCGAGGCGTTCCGCAACGGTCAACTCGGCATTATGGACTATTACCGCTTTAAGAACATCCAGGCTGATACCGACATGCGCCGCAGCATCAGCGGCGAACAGCAGGCGAACGATAGCGGCGAAACCCCGCCGTCAGGGTCCTGATTCTATGATCGTGTTGCTGCAGGCAGCGCAGCAGGGGGACTTATTCTCCCTGCTGCTGAGCATGCTCATAATCGCGATCCCGTTCCTCTATATCACCAGGATGACCTCGGAGGCACGCCGCCGCAGTCAAGCTCGCCCGCGACGCGAGGAGGATCCCGACGCAGACCTGCGCGCGCACGGCGCGGAGGAGACTGAAGAGCAGGAAGACATGCACGCGGAAGCGGCAAGCGACGAAGTAACGGAGGGCGGCGCGCCCAAACACAGGCGCCGCTTCCTCCGCGAGCACCCATACACCGAGATCGAGGCTGAGCGCAAGACACCGCTGGAGCTGTTCCGCGAGGCGCTGCACCGCACACAACCGCGGCCACCAAAAGAACAGCAGGCAGACGAGCGCGAGGCCGCCGCCAGGGCCGAGCGGGCGCGGCGCGAAGCTGCCGAAACAGACACGCCCAAGATCGCAAAGGAGCAACTGACCTACACCGAGGAGCAGCCCCGCTTCCAGCCTCAGCGCTCCCGGCGCGAGAGCACAGAGTCCGGGCTTAACCGCGTCAAGCGTCTGCCGCAGCTTCAGCAGGCGATCCTGTGGTCCGAAATCCTCGGGTCACCCAAAGGGCTTTCGGAGGACGAGTACGAGCGGTGACTCCCGGCCGCCCGCACGTTAGGTGCTCGCTCCCGACGTGGGAGCTGAGACCCCCTATACCGACGAGAACAACGGAGAGACGTAGTGCTCCTCAGCAACCTGCATCAGCGGCGTTCCAGCCCCGGGAGGTTGAACGGTAGGATCCGGTATCTCACCGAAGCGCGTGATGCGGCCACCGGTCGTCTTCCGCTGCAGATCTATCTGCGGCACGCTGGTGTACAGGTGCTTGGTGTAGGGGTGCGTCGGCGTCTCGATCAGTCGCCGCGCCGGAGCGGTCTCCATCAGCATCCCGCGATACATCACGCCGATTCGGTCACAGATATAGGAAACAACGGCCAAATCGTGCCCTATGAAAAGCATCCCGAATCCAAACTCTTCGCGCAACCGCAGCAACAGCTGCAAGATCTGACCCTGTATCGAGACATCGAGCGCTGATACAACCTCGTCACAGATCAGAAGCTCCGGGCGCGTGATCAGGGCGCGAGCAATCGAGATGCGCTGCCGCTGGCCACCGGAAAAATCCGCCGGCCGGCGGTCCAGATCATCCGGCGACAGCCCGACCTCGCGTAGCATCTCCGCCGCCTCATCCCGCGCCCGGCGCTTACCCGGCCAGCTCTCCTGGTAGCGATACCCTGCGGTGAGTACCTGGAGAATCGTCATACGCGGGTTGAGCGATTTAGCAGGGTCCTGAAAGATGTATTTCACCTGGCTGCGAAGCAGCTTCAGCCCCTTGTGATCGAGCGTACCGACATCGAAAACCCTGGCGTTCCGGTCGGTAAAGACAATGCTGCCCTCGTCGATCGGATAGGTACGAACCACCAATCGTGCGGTGGTCGTCTTTCCGCACCCGGACTCGCCGACAAGCCCGAAGATCTCACCCCGCTTGATCGAGAAGCTTACCCCGTTGACCGCATACACGTACCGCCCCACCGGCGCAAAGAACCCGGCCTCGAGACTGAATGCCTTGTAGAGATTGCTAATCTCGAGCATAAAGATCCTCCGACTTCTCGCCGGGTACAATACAGCGATGCTGCGTTCCGTCATCCAGCAGCGGCGGGACGGCATCACGACACTGCGCCGTCGCCAACGGACAGCGCGGGGCAAACGGGCATCCCGGCTCGGGACGGCGTGGGTCGGGCGTGCCCCCGCGCACCGTCTGCAACGCCTGCTCCGAATAGTGCTCGCCGAGACTCAATATCGACGCGAGCAACGCACGCGCGTACGGGTGACGAGGCCGGTCGAGCACCTCGCGTGCAGCTCCGTACTCCATGACAAGCCCGCCGTACATCACCAGGATACGGTCGGCGATTTCGCTGATCAGAGCCAGGTTGTGGGTTATGAACACGATCGCCAGGTTGCGCCGTGACTTCAGCTCGAGCAGCAGATCGATGATCTGCGCCTGAATCGTGACATCGAGCGCCGTGGTCGGCTCATCGGCAATCAGTACATCAGGGTCGGAAGCGAGCGCAAGCGCGATCATGACACGCTGCAGCAAGCCCCCCGAGAACTGATGCGGGTAGTTGTGCAGCCGCTGCTCCGCGTAGGGCACGTGCGTCTCCTTCAAGAGACGTATCGAACGCGCTTGGACTTCGGTATCCGGCATCTCCGGATTGTGTGCCCGCAGCGTCTCTTCGAGCGCCTTACCGATTGTGTAGATAGGATCGAAGGAACGTCCCGGCTCCTGAAAGATGATCGAGACTTTCGGTCCCCGATACGAACGCAGCACGGGCGGCGGGTATGCCAACACCGAGCTCCCCTGAAAACGGATATCACCCCCGGTGATCGCCCCGTTTCCCGGAAGAAGCCGCAGGATAGCGTGCGCCGTGACGCTCTTACCGGATCCGCTCTCGCCAACGACCCCGAGCACCTCACCCTCCTGCAGCTCGAACGTCACCCCCCGCACCGCATGCAGCGGGCCTTGCCCGGTGGCGAACTCCACCTTCAGGTTGTCAATCTCAAGCAGCATTGCCGTTACCTTCGCTCCAGACGCCGTTCGCGGTAGTATGGGTCGGCGACATCGCGCAACAGGTCGCCGATGAAGTTGAACGCCAGCGTGGTTAGAATCAGAAATACACCGGGCCACAGAAACCACGGGAAGTTCGTCAGGTTATTCAAGGTCGAGATCTCGCGGTTCAGCAGGCTTCCCCAGCTCACGGCGGGATCCACCACACCGAGCCCAAGGTACGAAAGCACCGTCTCGCCGAGGATGAAGCTTGGAATGCCGAGAGCAATGCTTACGATCAGAATTGAAGCCATCTGGGGCACAATCTGACGAAACACAATCACCAGGGGGGGAATACTGTCGAGCTCGGCCGCGGTGATGAAGTCCTCGCGCTTGATGCTATGCGCCATGCCGCGGATCAACCGCGCACTCCCCGGCCATCCCACAAACGACAGGATCACGGTGATCAGCATGAATGATTGCCCGGGATCCAAGTCGTGGGACAACACCGAGCGCAGGAACAGTATTAGGTAGAGTCCCGGAATGAGAATAACGAACTCAGCGAAGCGCATCAGCAGCCAATCGAGCATGCCGCCGTAGTAACCCGCCAGCCCCCCGAGAATGATCGCGAGCGTCAACGATATCGCGATGCCCACAAACCCGATTGTCAGCGAGATCCGTGATCCGTGAATTACGCGCGTGAACAGGTCACGCCCCATGTGGTCGGCTCCGAAGAGAAACACCGGATAATTGCGCCCGCCCTCTTCCCAGGTGCGTCCGTCCGGACCATAAGGGACCTCGGTTCCAAACAGGTGAATGTTCGTCTCGAACAGACCCCATAACCGGTAACTGGGCCCGCGCACGAAGAACCGAACCGGGTAATACTCTCCCTGCACCCGCGCATAGCGCCAGTTGAGCTGGTCGACCAGGACGCGTTCCTGAACCTGCGGCCGGAAGCCGAGCTCGCGGGAGTACAGGGTGACATTCGGCGGGTGATAGCTGTGATCACGAAATACCGTATGCGGGTTATACGGGGTGACCAGCTCGGCAAGAATCATAGCACTGTACAAAAGCACCAGCACCAGCAACGAGATCAATGCTACCGGCCGTCGCCGGATACCCGTCCAGACGCGTTTCAGCATACCTCAGGCCCCTCTAATGCTTCGAGTACCTGATCCGCGGATCAACGACGGCAAGCAGAACATCAGCAATTACCATGCCGACCAACACCAGGAAACTGATAAACATCAGGTTCGCCAAAACCAGATTGATATCCTCCTGCCGAACCGCCTCGTACATCAGCCGCCCGATTCCCGGATAGGAGAAGATGATCTCCAATATCAGCGATCCCGAGAACAGGCTCGCAAACAAGTTGGCGCTGCTGGTAATGTACGGATTCAGCGTGTTGCGGAACGCGTGCGCAAAATAGATTCGTTTCTCGCTGATCCCTCGCGAGCGCAGGCTCGTGATGTAGGGTTGGCCGAGCTGATCGAGCATCGTGGCGCGAATCATGCGCATCGTGCCGCCGACCCCGGAAAGGAACGCGCCGAGCAACGGGAGAAACACGTGATGCGCGTAGCTGAACACGAAGCGCATCGGCGCTTCGCTGAAGGGGAACGGCGGATACGCCGTTATCGGAAACCATCCGCTGACCGCAGCGAACAGCTGCAGGAGAATCAGCATCAGAATCCCCGGAAAGGCGTGGAAAAACAGTGCAGTTGAGGTCGCCGCCACATCGACCCTCGTACCCACCTTGGAAGAGAAATAGATCCCGAGCCCGAAGGATATCACCGTCAGAAACACAAGCGATATGAGGTTCAGGATCAGCGAATTGATCATCCGGTCGCGGATCAGAAACAGCACCGGTGCGCGGGCGATCAAGGTCCGGCCGAGATCGCGCTCCATAAACACCTGCCGCAGCCAATGCGCGTACTGCACATAGAACGGACGATCGAGGCCCAGGCGCTGGCGCGCCATCTCGATCATTTCCTCGGTGTAGATGTTGTCGTCCTGCCGGAACTCGCCAAGCGTGAACATCTGCCCACGGATGTAGTTCTCGACAATATCCCCGGGAGTGAGCTGCATCAGTGCGAAGACTGCCAACCCTAACAGGAACAGCAGGACCACCATCGAGAGCAGACGCCCGCTGACGAATGCCGCTAGCGGCCGGCGGGCGCGGAAATTGTAGATGAGTTGCCCGACTACGCGCCAGGCGATGCTGAGCGGATTCATCTGTGCGGATACCGCCCGTTAACCTTCAAGCTCTTTGAGATAGACATAGGTCGTATCAAGCCCTCGCAAGGTATCAAAGAACACGTTCCCCCAGCGGTCTCTGACGGCCTGGAACGAGGTAGGATGAACCGTGTAGATCACCGGCAGCTGCTCGAGCAGGATGCGCTGGTACTCGTCGTAGATATCCTTGGCTCGTTCCTCGTCCTTGGCGAAACGTCCTTCGTTATAGAGGTGGTCGATTCGAGCTTCCCACTCGGTCGCCGGTTCCTCCTGCAGCGGATGCCAGAGGTGAAAGTTTCCGCTGGACTGCCACACATTGCTGCCGCTTGACGGCCAGTAGTTAGCTCCCAACGACACCAGAACCACGTCCCAGTCGTAGGTGTTCTGCAGCATCTCTACCAGGCGCTGAAAGTCCACCGGTCGCACCCGAGCATTAATTCCGACCTCGCTGAGCTCGTCGGCCAAGATCTGAGCCATATCTATTCCGATGTTGTTCTCGGCGCCCATCGAGATCGTGAACTCGATCCGATTGCCGTCGGCGTCGCGCATCACCCCCTGGGAATCCTGCTCGATACCGATCGACGCCAGCAGCTCGACCGCCCGCTCCGGGTTGTAGGTGTACTCCAGGCGGATATCTTCGTCAAACATCGGATTTGCGCGTGCGAAGAAGTGGTGGGCGGGCTCAGCCAGACCTCGAAACACCTGTCGCACGATGCGCGGCCGGTTCAGCAGCGAGCTCAGCGCCTGCCGGAACTCCTTCTGCGTAAACCAGCTCAGCTTCGGTTCCGAAACTGCACTTGGGTTCTGATTCACCGTGAAGAACGACGCTCCCAGCGTAGGGCCGCCGTTGAACACCGTGAAGTCGGCGCCTCGCATACGCAGCAAGGGGTCCAGGTCTTCCGGCCGAAGCGAGTACGAGTCGCGCGTGCCGTCACGGAACATCAGGAACTCGCTGTTCTTATCCGGGACGATTCGCACGATCACCCGTTCCAGATACGGTAGGCTGGTACCGTTATCGTCGGTCTTGAAGTAGTTCGGGTTGCGCTGCAGCACCACCCGCTGGCCGGGTTCATACTCGATAATGTGGTACTCGCCGAGCGAGGGTATCGTACGCGGATCGGTATCGACGCTCAGAGCGTCGAGCACGCCCTGCACGCCGTCTTCCTCCAGCGCGGGCTGGTAGATATGCTTCGGGCCAAACTGCATATTGGTCGAGAGAATCGGATTCTGCACAATGCGCGGATAATGAAACACGAAGCTCCGCTCGTCTTTCCTCTCGATCTCTATTCGCTCGCGACTGCCGTCTTCCATCTCGATGTACTGACCCGGATACGCCGGATGTTGGACACCCCGCTCGGCCTGGATCTGATCGTACCAGAATAGGAC
Organism: Spirochaetaceae bacterium; assembly: GCA_003552985.1. Classification (GTDB taxonomy): domain Bacteria; phylum Spirochaetota; class Spirochaetia; order DSM-27196; family SLAA01; genus B1Sed10-166. Next base: position 24,640 of record PUPD01000082.1, on the reverse strand, counting down.
ATCGTCGCTGGTCACCGGGACCCAGTCCTCAGGGTCGCTGTCCGCCGTCGTCCAGTACAGGTCGTCGCGCAGCGTGTAGATCACGCGCAGCTCGTCGGCCTCCTCGTCGATCTCAACCTCGAACGAAGCCAGGTTGGGCTTGAACTCACGCTCATAAGGATCATAATCGGCAAGGTAGTCGTACAGTCCGTCGATGACTCCGCGGGTATCGGCGTCACGCGCGGTCAATTTATTGAAGCTGCGCGGATCGTTGTTGACGCTTGTACGCCAGGTGCCGCCCACCACCCCGGGCTCGAATCCTTGCCCACCCGGTCGTTCTACCGTTAACTCAAGGATCTCGCTGCGGCTAACCGCCTGGCGCTGTTCGGCCTCCTCGCGGGTGATCTCCTCGCCGCCGCCGCAACCGGCAATCGCAACGCTTACACTCCCGGCAAGCAACAGGGCCCTCCAGGCCCTGCCGAGCGTACCGTTTTTCCACATAACCACTTCCCTCCGTCCGGCAGGCGCCGGACACCTGCCGCCACTTTAAGTATACCAAACATGCGCCCAAAAAACGAAGCAAACGAGACGTAATTCAGTGTTCCGTCGGTAGGTTCCGGCGGCCGGCTCCAACGTAAAAGCGGCACCCGCAGCGGCTCAACATTAAGCCGACGCCATCCCCGCAGTCAGAATGGCGAACGGGAAGCGTCCGAAGAGCTCCCGCACCGGAGCCGCTCCGCCATCGACCTGAACCTCGCGCCCGCTGTAGTGTTCGGCGTATAGCCTGGGCGCGCCTTCAGGAAGCACCACGCGTGTGTCCTGCCACACCTCCGCGCCCACGGGCGCGCGGCCGTACGGCACCACATAGCTGAGGAACCGTGGCACCGCCACGATCAGGTAGCTGTCGCCGGCACGACGCATATAAGCCAGAACCGATTCGGCGTGGCGTCCCTCGGTTGTCAGCGGAGTATACTCCGCCGCATCCAGCAACGAGATCCAGGCTCGGCGCAGGCGCAGACCTTCCCGGATGACGAACAGCTTCGCCGCGGCGCACGGTAATCCGGTCTCACCGTCGGTCCCACCGTCCGTACCCGCAATACACAAAGCCGCGAAATCCTCCGGCGGCTCGGACTCGAGCGCAGTCAGCAACTCGGCACGCTGTTGGTAATCGACCGGCCGGCGATTGTCGGGATCGACGAGCGAATAATCCCAGAGCTCGGTTCCTTGGTATAGGTCCGGAAACCCCGGAGCAAGCAACTTCACAACCGTCTGCGACAGGCTGTTGTACGCTCCGTAGAAGCGGACCCGGCGCAGAAACGGTGCAAACGCTTCGCGAAAGCTCTGCGCTTGCGGGCTTGTCAAGATGCGCTCGATGAACTGCAGATAACCGTCTTCATAGCTCAAGTCCGGTTTTAGCCAGGCGGTGTGCAGTTTGGCTTCGCGCACGGCCTTCACCGTATAGGCCTTAATCCGCTCGATGTAAGCCTCGAGGTTTTCACCGCACTCGACGGTCTCCGGCTCCACGGTAGCAAGCAGGGTCTGATATAGAAAGTACTCGTCATTGCGGTCCGGCACCGCGGCGCCGTGTACCGTAGGCTTGAGCTTGGCCGTCAGCTTGCGCCACGCGCGCACCTGCTTCTCCCACTCGGCGGGCATCTCGCTCAGTACTATCCCGCGCATCCGCGTATCCTCGCCGCGTTTGGTGTCATGCGTCGCGGTGGCGTTCATTGTCCGGGGGTGCTCGTGCGAGCGCTTGCGGTTGAACTGGTGAAACTGAGCGACCGTAACGCCAAAGGTGTCGGGGCTTGAACCTACATCGTTCAACGCGATCAACCGGTTGTAGACATAAAGCAGCGTGTCCTCAAAGCCTTTAGCGGTGAGCGGACCGGTGAACTGCTGAAAGCGCATCACAAAGTCATGCCAAGTCCCGATCCCCTCCTGGCTGACGTTCTTCTCATAGCTGAGCAGCAGGAAGCGCTCGGTGTAGTCAAGCTCGTACAGCAACGCCGGAAACTTCTGTTTCGCGACCGCGACAGCCGAGCTGATATAGAACTGATCGGCCTGCCGGTCGATCCGGTCGGTCACGTAGGTACGGTATACCGAGAAGTAGATCATCACCTCCATCAGCGCCCGTTTGAGCCCCTGCAAGGTGATGTCGATGCCGTGGCGGTCATGCCCGAACACCGTGCGCATAAACCGCGCGAGGTTCTCGAGATCCCCCGCCATGTGATTGGTGATGATCAGCCGCTTCTTCTCGTGCACCAGCTCGTCATACGGAGTCTTCACGCCGGCGAGCGTTCCGTACAGGCGAGAGAACCGGCGTTGGTTCTCCTTACGGCACAGCACCCCTCCAACAGAGTTCAGGAACTCGTAGCCGGTGGTGCCCTCCACCGGCCATGACTCCGGCAGCTCCTCATCCGGCTCGAGAATCTTCTCGACGAGGATGAGTGCCTCGCCGACCATGCCGCGTAGCCGTTCGAGATACTGCCGCGGATCGTAGAGACCGTCGATGTGATCGATCCGCAGCCCCTGAATTCTGCCTTCGGTGACCAGTCGTTGAACATAGGCGTGGGTCTCCGCAAACACCTCTTCGCGGTCTACGCGCAGCGAGATGAGCTCGTTGATGCTGAAGAACCGCCGGTAGTTGATCTCTTCGCTTGAGACCTTCCAGAACGACAGCCGATAGACCTGTTTCCACAGGAGCTCATCGAGCAGGTTGAAACTTTCCGGGTCACCGGGCTTCCCGTTGAAGGCGCGGATGCTATTCTCCATGAACGCGCGCACCGCTTCGTTTCCCTCAAAGAGCTCGGCCAGCATACGTTTCACGAATCCAACCTGGTCGTAGCGTACCGAGATCCCGTGCTCACTCCGGAGCGCTCTAATCACGTAGAGCACGCCGAGAAACTTGACGAAGTCAGGATGCTCGCGCCCGAGCTGCTCCTCGAGCTCTCCAAGATTGTAGGTGAGAATCTCAGCATAGCTCTCGATCGACAACGGCAGCCGCAGCTCGTAGTAATTGACCGCGAATCCGTCGCTGTCGTAGCTCAGCGAGAGCTCTCCGTTCTCCAACACATTGCCGTACAGATCGCCGAGAAAGGGGGCCAGGACACGCCCGCGAATGTTCTCGATTGGATGCTCCCACTCGATATCGAAGAACTCACGATACGGCGAGCGCTCTCCATTCTCGAACAGGTCGCGCAGGTACACGTTGTGGTAGGAGTACGCCATATGATTCGGAACGATGTCCTGTATCCAGCCGATTCCGTGAGCGGCGGCTTCATCAAGCAGGCTCAGGAACTCGTCCTCATCGCCCAACTCGGGGTTGATCAGATTGGGGTCGACGACGTCGTAGCCGTGCATGCTTCCCGGCCGCGGCTTCAGGACCGGAGAGGCATAGATGTGCGACACCCCCAGTTTCGCGAGATACGGAAGCACCGCACGCGCCTCGCCGAACCCAAACTCAGGCGTGAATTGAAGACGATAACTCGCCACTGGAAGCTTCGTCATAACTGCTCCTTATTCTGCGGTGATGAACGGCACGCGCACCTTCAGGTACTCGCCGAGCAAAGCCACTCGGCGTCTTCGGTGCTCCGGTTCCCGCACGAAGCGCTCGGGGCCGATACGCCACGCAATCGCAAAATAGATGTTCTGTTGCTCGTGCAAGGCGATCTCTAGCTCCAACGGCTTGAGAATCTCATACACGTGCACGAGGTTTTCGAGAATCGGGTCGTTCTGCGGGTTGCGTTCGAGGTCACGCATCATCGCGGTGAGCTTCGCGGCGATAGCGTTGCTGATGGTGTCCGGGTCGGGCTCGAACGGCCAGCGGTGGAACTCGGTAACAGCGTTGCTCAGCTCCTGCAGATCGATCGGACCATCGCAGCTGAACACCCGCCGCAAGTCGCTGTTGAGCACATGTCTGACGGGAGTCGCGAGCGCTTCCGGGATCGGCATTCGAGCAGTCTTGAGCGCCTGCAGAATGGAGTAGTTGGTCTGGAACAGCCGCCGGTAACTGATTCCCACCTCACGGTAGGTCATGGTGAGCAGCTGCTCGAGCACCTTGCGCTGCTCATCGCGGAAGAGATCCCAGAGCAGGTAACTGTTACGTCCGAACGCCTGGTCGATCAGAAGAATGGTTCCGGGGATGTTGTTCTCGAGAAAGCTCTCCTGAATTAGTCGCTGTAGCCGGGCCGAGCGTCCGGCGCGCGACACAGGGCTTACGCCCCCGATAATGTTGTGATCGCCGAGGTGCAATACCGCGAACCTCACCCGTTTGGACTCTTCGGTGATGGTGGAGTGTACGCGCGCTTGCCCAACCGCCAGACGATGTTTCCCCGCTTCATGATACTCGTAGTCTTCGTTACTGATCTGGAAGCATGCAATTCGTGCCTGGTCTTCATAAGACTCAAACAGCGAGCTCACTGCATAATGCGAGCCGACACGCTCAAGGGTCACGGTGGCCGGCTTCACGGCATCATCATACACACCCTGCCCATTGCGCAACCGCCTGATATTACTCGGCGCTTCAACCAGCTTAGCGACGAATTCGCTCTCGAGGTCATAACCGCTCAGCTCGCGTGCAAGCTGTATCGCCCGTGCGGCGTACTGCATGATCTGTACTGTCTCGATTCCCGAGATCTCGTCGAAGAACCAACCGCAGCTGGTGTACATAAGCATCGCGTACCGCTGCATCTCGAGCGCACGCAGAACCTGTATCCGTTCCTCCTCAACGAGCTCGGTCCGGGCCTGAGCATGCAAGAACGCGTTGAGCGTCCCTTCGGTGCGGTTGATGATCACCCGGCCGTAAGCGTCGCGCGCCGCCCACGGGTTGCGCAACAGCGGTGCGGTGTGTTCTTCGTAGAGGGCGCCCAGCTCTGAGCTCAGCCAATCTAACGCCTCGCGTAGCGGCGCGCGCCAGGACTGGCTCCATCCGGGCTTCATACCGGAGTTACAGCCGCAGTTGCCGCGCCACCGCTCCACACCGTGGGCGCAGCTCCATGAGCTTGGCTCATTCAGCAGCACTTCGTGGTCCGGTGGCATATTCTCGAGAAACTCGCCGTAGACGGTAAACCGCGCAAGCTCATTGCTTTGGATGTAGTTCACGCAGTAGCTCAGCGCCATCTCACCGCTCGGGTGATGGTGCCCGTAGGTTTCCCCGTCGGTTGCGATATGCACGAGCTCCGACCCGGCCGGCTCCTCTCCACCGGGCTCCGAAAACAGCCCGAGCAACCGGTGGGCGAATGCATCGCCGCTCGAAAGCAGGTCCCCAAACGCCACTCCCTGCGAAACCGGGCCGTCATAGAAGAACAGTGCGATCGAGCGACCCGATGGTAAGCGGAAGAGGTACGGACGACGCGGATCGATGCGGCCACCGTCGACATCGACCCAGTTCTCAGGCTTATCGCACCGGGCGTCAGGGGGCAGCACCGCCTGCGCCTGATACGGCGAGAGGATCGTGAACTTCAGCCCGAACTCAGCCAGCGCCTCGAGCGTAGCGGTGTCCGCTGCGGTTTCGGCGAGCCACATGCCTTCGGGATCTCGACCGAACCGGTAGGCGAAGTCGCGCACGCCCCATTCCACCTGAGTGCGCTTATCACGCTCGCTTGCGAGCGGCATGATCATGTGGTTATATACCTGCGCGATCGCCGAGCCATGCCCCCCGAACCGCTTCACGCCGCGGCGGTCAGCATCGATGATCCGCTCATAGGTCTCCGGCGCGTGCCGCTCCATCCACGACAGCAGTGTGGGGCCGAAATTGAAGCTGATGTATTCGTAGTTGCGCACGATATCGGTGATATATCCATCACCGTCTAGGATGCGCGCGAACGCGTTCGGTCCGTAGCACTCCGCGGTGATGCGGGCGTTCCAGTCGTGATGCGGGTAGGCGGAGTCCTGCACCTCCACCGCTTCAAGCCATGGGTTCTCCCGCGGCGGCTGATAAAAGTGGCCGTGAATACAGATGTTCTTGTGCGGCAAACTCAACCGTCAGCGCTCCTCTGCCGATGCCTGCCCCGGCGCGGTCTCCAGCACCAGCGCGCTCCACGGCCCGAGAGTCAGCCGGTCACCGCCTGAGAGACGATCACCGGCTTTCGCACGCTTCTCCGCTTTCGCCCTCGCGGACCCGCCGCCGGCCGTGCTCGCGTGCGCCGCTGCGTCCGCACCCGCATATCGCGGATCGTCCGACGCCAGCGATACCACATAGCCCGTGGCGGTCGGCGGCAGCCCGACCGAGCACCATTCATCGCAGTAGTTGAACAGCAGCAACACTCCGGCGCGCGAACTGCCGCGTTCCACCATTAGAACGCGCTCATCTGCCCGCAACTGCGTCCGTACCGTGGCGGGGCATGCTCCGGTCGGGCCGAGCGCCGGATGCGCGCGTCGTAGCGCCAAAGCCTCGCGATAGAACGCGAGCAGCTCTCGGTGCCCGCGCTGTTCGCGCAGATCCCAGTTGAGCCGTGAGCGCCGGAAGGTGTCCTCGTCCTGCGGGTCGGGAGCCTCCCCGCGATCGTGAAACTCGGCGAACTCCTGCGCGCGCCCCTCGCGAACCGCTTGAATCAGCCCGGGGTCGGAGTGATGCACGAAATACTGAAACGGTGCCTCCTCGGCGTACTCTTCACCCATAAACAGCATCGGGACGAACGGCGAGAACAGCATCGTCGCAGCAGCCAACCGACGCTGCGGCGCGCTCAGGAGCTGGGTGAACCGCTCGCCGTGCATCCGGTTGCCGACCTGGTCGTGGTTCTGCACGCAGACGACGAACCGCTTGGTCGGCAGCCCCGCGGTGCTGTTGCCGAAACAGCGTTGCCGGTACGGCGAGTACTGGCCGGTATAGACGAAGCCGTCCTCGAACGCTTTCGCCAGATCTCGAAGCCTGCCGAAGTCACGATAGTACTCTTCGCGCTCGCCGGTGAGCATGGCGTGCACTGCATGGTGAAAATCGTCGCACCACTGGCCATCCATAGCATGTCCGTGCAGCGCCCTGGGACTGATCATGCGGGCATCGTTTAGGTCACTCTCAGCTATCAGGTAGCGGCGACGCCCGCTGCGTTCGCTGAGGTCTGCGACACGATCGCTCAACTCGCTCAGAAACGGATACGCGCTCATGTCGTAAATCTGCTCAACCGCGTCGAGCCGCAGGCCGTCGAACCCGAGCTCCTCGAGCCAGTACAGCGCGTTCTGGAAGAAGAACTCGCGCACCTGATCGCTCCCGGGGCCGTCGAAGTTCACCGCTTCTCCCCACGGAGTGACGTACCTTGCGGTGAAATACGGACCGAAGCGAGCGAGATAGTTGCCCTCAGGCCCGAGATGGTTGTAGACGACGTCGAGGTACACCGCAAGCCCGCGCGCATGCGCCGCCGCTACCAGTTTCCGGAGCCCCTGAGGGCCGCCGTAGGCCCGGTGCGCCGCGAAAAGCCCGACGCCGTCGTAGCCCCAGTTGCGCTCCCCAGGGAAGGCGGCGACCGGCATGATCTCGATCGCGGTGATACCGAGCTCCACCAGGTCGTCCAGCCTCGAGATCGCAGCTTCGGCGGTGCCCTCCGGCGTGAAGGTGCCGAGGTGCAGCTCATACAGCACAAGCTCGTCGAGCGGCACGCCCTGATACCTGTTCTCCGCATCGTCCCGGTAAGCAGGCAGCTCCACCACCTCGGATGGACCGTGCACCCCTTCGGGCTGATGGCGCGAGGCGGGATCGGGCAGCGGCTCGGTATCGTCGAGGCGATAGCGGTAGCGCGCACCGGGGCCGGCATCGCGCACCTCTGCGTGCCAGACCCCGCCTCCTGCCGGCTGCATCGATACTGAGCGCCGGCCCGGGGCTTCCAACTCCAACGTCACACGCTCGGCGCGCGGCGCCCACACCGAAAAGCTCACCCCGCCCTCCGGACGGCTCATTGCTCCAATCTGCATGCTCATGTGCTCACTTCTGCTCCTGTGCATCCTCACTCCGCTCGAGCTCGTTGAGAATACGGAGGATACCGTCGCACGGAATCGTGACCCAGTCGGGCCGATTGTTCAGCTCGTAGCCCAACTCGTAGACACCCTTTTCCAACAGAAACACGTTCAGGAGCAGCGCAGTATCGTCCTCCGAGCTCGGCAGCAACGGTGAGTCCTTCACCGTATCTAGGTAACTGCGCAGAAACACCCCTGCGACCACCATATACCACAACGCGACCCACGGCTCCAGAGACTCGATGTCCGCGGCACGTGTCTCTGAATGCTCCAACAGCGTGCTGTAGACCGCATAGTGGAACGACCGAATCATCCCGGCTACATCCCGCAACGGGCAGTACTTCAGTCGGCGTTCGCCGAGAGTCCGTGCGGGCTCGCCCTCGAAGTCGATGATCGCGAAATCACGCCCGGAGAACAGGACCTGCCCAAGGTGCAGGTCACCGTGAATGCGGATTTTCTGTGCATCCAGCTTGCGCTCGCGCACTCGCGCGAGCTGCTTCAGCAGTTCCGCCTCGCGCTGTACGACCTCACCGAGGAGCTGCGGCGCCTCGTCCTTCTTGAACGCCTTCTTCGTGTAGCCCATGACGCGCCGGACGAGACTCCGCATCGACTGATACACCGACCGTTGGTATAACAACGAAAACGACTCAGCCTTGAAATCCGACAGTGCCCGTTCGGCGCCGAGCGCTAGATGCAGCTCACCGACTCGCCGCCCGAGCAAAGCCATCATCTCGAGAAAGAACCGGTCGGTGTTCTGCAGGAAGGCCTCGGGTACATTCGCGAGCTCGATCTCGAAGAGCGAGCCGACAGCTCGCGGTGGCTCAAGCCCGTTCTTCTGTGCCGCGAGCACACTCTCGAAGTAGCGGTCGACGGCATCCTTCGCGAACGAATAGGCATCGCCTTCATTGCGGACGAAATCCACCAGCAACCCCAACGAGGAGCGCTGCTTGTTCCCGCCCTGGTATTCCAGAGCCCCGAGATACCGCGGCACGTGCGCAAACTTGCGTTTCTCGGTCAGATACTGCAGGACTTCCTGCTCCGGATTCGGCCCCTCGTCGAGCTTGCGGTACAGCTTGAGAAAGGCGTTATCGCGATAGAGCACCGAAGTGTTGGTCTGCTCGGCTTTGAGGACCCGCGAGCCGGGATTGTCGATCAGCGTCGAGGCCAACGCGCGTGCGCCGCGGCCGGAGAGACCTTCCAGCCGGCCGGATTTGCCGGTGAGCTTGCGCCGCCGTAGGATCACCTCGAGCAGCTTATCGCGCAGCTCCTCGCTGTAGATGCCGTCATAGAGCACCGCGTTGTCGTGGTCGATCTCGGCCCGCGTGATAACCGCCTGGGGCATCTCGTCGGCCACGTGCGCGGCGTACTCGCCGCGAGCGAGGGCGAGCGGCAGAACGTACGCCTCGGTTCGGTCGTCGGTAAACTGTATCGTCACGGTAGTGACCCATACGCGCTCGGCACCGCTTCCCACCGCAACCGCGTCGCTTATAGTAGTCGTCTTGATCTTGCGCGCCTTGTCCCGGTACCAACGCATACTGCGAATATAGACCGGGAGTATCGTGCGCTCGAGCTCACGTTGCAGCCGGGAGCTGAGAGCATTCCAGTCGCGCGGCGTAATCGTCACCTGCGGAGTCCGGCCAACCTCACTGAACGCAACCAGCTCCTCGACCTGCTGGAGCTCAAACCAGTAGTAGTCGTTGCCGCCGATGCTCAGCAGATACGGCCCCTCTTTGATGCGCGGGAACTCGTTGCGGCTGAAGATTTCCTCAGGTACGTAGCCGGCATAGTCCGAGAGATCCAAGTCCACCAGCTGCACATAGCGTGAGAGGTTCACCAGTACCAGCACGATCTCGTCCTCGTACCGGCGGATGAAACTCAACACATGGATGTTGTTCGAGCTCACGAACGTGATATCACCGCGACTGAAGGATAGATAGTTCTTACGAATGCCGATGACCCGTTTCATCCACCACAATAGCGACGACGGATTTGTCTGCTGCGTCTCGACGTTGATAGCCTCGTAGTGGTACTCCGGATCGATGATCACCGGCAGATACAGCTTCTGGGGATTGGCCTGCGAAAACCCCGCGTTTTTGTCGAAGCTCCACTGCATCGGCGTGCGCACTCCGTCTCGGTCGCCGAGATAGACGTTGTCACCCATGCCGATCTCATCGCCGTAGTAGATGATCGGGCTTCCGGGCATCGAAAACAGTAGAATGTTCATCAGCTCGATGCGCCGGCGGTTGTTTTCGAGCAACGGGGCCAACCGTCGTCTGATCCCGAGATTGATGCGTTGGCGCGGATCACGGGCATAGACCTGGTACATGTAGTCCCGCTCCTCGTCGGTGACCATCTCCAGTGTGAGCTCGTCGTGATTGCGCAGGAAGATCGCCCACTGACACCCCTCCGGAACCGGCGGGGTCTGCTCGAGGATGTCGATCACCGGAAACCGGTCCTCCATTTTCAGGGCCATAAACAGCCGCGGCATGATCGGAAAATGAAAGCTCATGTTGCACTCATCTCCGTCCCCGAAGTACGCAACCGCATCCTCCGGCCACTGGTTGGCCTCGGCAAGCAGCATACGATCCTCATACTTGGCGTCCACATGCGCGCGGAGCTTCTTGAGAAACTCATGCGTTTCCGGCAGATTCTCACAGTTCGTGTTCTCGCGCTCGTAGAGATACGGGACCGCATCGAGACGCAGCCCGTCCACCCCCATGTCCAGCCAAGACTCCATCACCTTGAAGACCTCGCGCTGCACGTCCTCGCTGTCAAAGTTGAGGTCCGGTTGGTGAGAGTAAAAACGGTGCCAGTAATACTGTTTGGCGACCGGGTCCCAACTCCAGTTTGAGGTTTCGAAGTCCTTGAAGATGATCCGCGCTTCCTCGTATTTCGTCGGGGTGTCGTTCCACACGTAGTAATTCCGCCAGCGGCTGCCCGGTTTTGCATGCCGGGCACGCTCGAACCACGGATGCTCGTTGGAGGTGTGGTTGATCACCAGCTCGGTGATCACCCGCAGCCCCCGCTTATGAGCCTCACGCAGAAACCGACGAAAGTCCCGGAGGGTGCCGTAGGCCGGGTGCACGTTCGTGTAGTCGGCGATGTCGTATCCATCGTCGCGCCAGGGCGACGGGTAGAACGGCAGGATCCAAACCGCGGTCACGCCGAGGTCCTGCAGATACGGCAGCTTGGCGGTCAATCCGTTGAAGTCGCCCATGCCGTCGTTATTGCCGTCGTAAAACGAGCGCACGTGCAACTCGTAGATGACCGCATCGCGATACCACCCCGGATCGTTGAGTTCAATGTCGGGCATATTCGTCTCCAGTAGCTGAATGCAGTATTATCCGGCTTCTCCGATTACCAGGCCGAATCCCCAAGGTCGTCGTCCTCTCCAAGAGGAATAACACGAAACACATGCACCGGTCCGTCCTCCGGCCGCAGCTCCACATAGTTCCACCCGTCTTGCCAGCGGTATCCCTGATCGGTCAGCAGGTCATAGACCATATACTGGTTGGTGCCCTTCAACCCTACCTTCGAAGGACCGAACTCAAGCCAGCCCGACTGGGGATAGCGGTAATCGAAGCTCACCACCATCAGCATCACGGACTCAAGGTCGGGGCTGTGCTTGCTGTAGACCAGGATCTCCGGGTTGTCGGTTGGATGAAATCGCAGCGTATCGTTCCGCTGCAAAGCTGCGTGTTCTTTGCGCGCACGGTTGAGCGTCGTGATGATCAGCCGCAGGCTCCGCGGATCATCGCGGTTCCAGTCTTTGATCTCGTACTTCTCGCTGTCGAAATACTCTTCGCTTCCGGGTTCTCGCGGCGTGTTTTCGAGCAGCTCGAACGCCGGTCCGTAGATTCCATAGTTGGAGCTCAATGTAGCGGCGAGCACCAGCCGAGCGATGAATGCCGGGCGTCCCCCGTTCTGCAGATCCGCATGTAGAATGTCCGGCGTATTCGGCCAGAAGTTCGGCCGGAAAAACTCAACCGCTTCGGTAGTCGTGAGCTCCTCCAGATACGCGCGCATCTCCGATGCGGTGTTACGCCACGTAAAATACGTATACGACTGCGTGAAGCCGATCTTCGCCAACTGATACATTACTTTCGGGCGCGTAAACGCCTCCGAGAGGAAGATCGCCTCGGGATGCTCGCGTTTCAGCTCGCCGATCACCCACTCCCAAAACGGAAAGGACTTCGTATGCGGATTGTCAACACGGAATATCGTGACTCCTGCTTTGATCCAGTGCAGAAACACGTCGCGCAGCCCACGCCAAAGGTTCTCCCAGTCTTCGGACTCGAAGTTAAGCGGATAGATGTCCTCGTACTTCTTGGGAGGATTCTCGGCAAACTGCACGCTGCCGTCCGGTCGTATCGTAAACCATTCCGGGTGCTCGGTGACCCAGGGATGATCGGGAGAACACTGAAAGGCGATGTCGAGCGCGGTCTCGAGCCCATACTTACGGGCGCGGCGGACCAGGCGCTCGAACTCTTTCTGTGTTCCGAGCTCCGGGTGGATCGCGGTGTGGCCGCCCTCAGCGCCCCCTATGGCCCATGGTGACCCCGGGTCATTGGGAGCGGGCTCAAGCCGGTTGTTGCGGCCTTTGCGATTCGTGACACCGATTGGGTGTATCGGCGGAAAATAGAGCACATCGAACCCCATCTCCGCGACATACGGCAGCAGCCGCTCACAGTCCCGGAAGGTGGCGTGCCGTCCGGGTTCGCTGCTCGCCGATCGGGGAAACATCTCATACCAGCTGCTGAAGCCGGCCCGTTCACGGTCGACGGTAACCCATAGCGGGTGCTCGAGCCGGGTCTCGTGACTGCGGTCGGGATATCGCAACGCCAGGTCGCGAAGCTCATTGCTCAACGCAAGCTCGATACGTTGACCGATCCGGACAGTCGTGTCGGCCAGGCGCTCGGCCAGTTCGGTAAGGCGCGAGGCTTCGCGCTTGCGCAGCGCGGAGTCGTAATGCGGGGGATCATCCCCGAGCGGCGCTGCCGGCGCCATACCGGCTGCGCGCTCCGCGGCAGCCTTCACCAGCTCGGCGCCGCTGAGAATCTCGAGGGCCACATCGAGTCCGGCTTTGACCTTCTTGGCAAGCCCTTCTCGCCAGCCGCCGAAGTGATCCACCCAGGCGGCGATCGTGTAAGCGTGGTTACCGAGCACGTCGACGGTGAACCGGCCTTCCCAGCGGTCGTTGTCCACAAAACGCATCTCGCGCTCGAGCCACTGCTCGGTCCCCGGCGGTTTATCGGCCAAAACACAGCGAACCCGCTCATGCCCATCGGCAAAGATGTCGGCTTGCACCCTGACGGTTTCCCCGGTAACGCGCTTGACGGGAAATCGCCCGCAGTCAATTGATGGATAAACCTTCTCGATAACCGTTCGAGTACGTCCTGAAGCATGCATCATGGCCTATCGTAGTCGTTACTGAGAATCCTGACAACAATCGCCACCCCTTAGGATACGCATCGATGCGTATCAAAATGACACTTTGCATCAGCGGCGCCGCTGTTTCTACTGAGTCATTTGGATGCAGTTTTTCTAGCGCAAGCTAAGCGCTACTGGCGCAAAAGGACACGACGCGCGGTTCCTGACGGCGAGCCCGCGCGGTATAATTCGAAAATAATTCATTACAACAAAGTGACTTATTCAATGCTTTCCGGTTGGCACGGCCGTTGCTAAATAGGTAGTGCACGGGTTGCCACCGGCGCCCGGCTCAACGGTGCGAATCATCGATACGAATCAAAAACTGAGAATCTGAGATAGGAGGTGGCATATGAATCTGGTCCGAAGGAAGAATCCGGCGGTCACGAATCGGGATACCGGACTCGATCATCTTCAGCGCAACATCAATCGGTTGTTCGATCTGGACTGGGACTTCGATCGCGACCTTGAGTTGTTCGGGGGAATGGGAGCTCCGGCGATCGACCTTGTTGAGGAGCAGGATAACTTCGTAGTTACCTGCGATTTGCCGGGAGTAAACAAGGACGACCTGGACATCTCGGTTTCCGGCAACGCGCTGACGATCAAGGGCGAGAAGAAGGACGCCCGTGAAGAAAAGGAGGGCCGTTACTATCGTCGCGAAACCTGGAGCGGTTCGTTCCAGCGCACGATAACACTGCCGGAAACAGTTGACCCGAACAGGATCGATGCAGAGATGAAGAACGGCGTACTGACCCTGACGCTTCCGAAGCGCGAAGAGGTGAAGCCGCGCCAGATCGACATCAAGGTGCAGTAACGCCGGTCTGCACGTGATAGCACCACGTCGCGTGACCCCACCGCTACTCATGCGCGCCACCCTGCCGAGCGGCAGGGTGGCCTTTCTTTGCCTCGCCTGTTGGCCTGTTCGCCTGGTTGCCTGTCGGTCGCCTGTCCCGCCGCTACAAGGCAGGCACTGCCTCAGGTGATAGCGCTGGTCCGTGCCGCCATGATGAAGTCGTTGCGGTGCAACCCTCTGATCGCATGGGTCCACCACCAGACCGTAACCGCGCCCCACTCGGTAAGCAACGCCGGATGGTGTTGCGAATCCTCGGCGAGCTCACCGACTCGATTGGTAAACGCCAGCGCCTCGGCGAAGTTCCTAAACCGAAAGCGACGTTTGAGCTTCCTAATTCCATCGTCGTCCGTCACTTCCCATCCCGGTAGCTGTGCACCAAGCTCTACGATCTCCTGTTCTTCCATCGGTAGCGCCTCGCCACGACATGGCTCGCACTGCATATCCTTGAGCGCACTCATAGCTCTCCCCCGTGTTGATATGAAGCCGGCGGGCTTCACGTGCCCGCAATCTGGTCAGGGTGAGGCCCAATTCGTTCGTTGCGGTCGAGAGCGTCGATCTTCGCCACCTCCTCATCGCTGAGCTCGAAATCGAACACCTGTGCGTTCGCTTCAATTCGTTCGCGCCGCACCGATTTCGGGATCGTGACCACATTGTGCTGCAGGTCCCAGCGGATGACTACCTGAGCCGGTGTCTTCCCATGCGTCTCGGCGATCTCCTTGATCACCGGATCCTCGAGACAGCGTCCGCGAGCGAGCGGGCTCCAGGCCTCGAATTGAATGCCGTGGCGACTACAGTACTCGAGCAACGGACGTTGCAGCACATACGGGTGCCATTCAACCTGGTTGATCGCCGGCGTAACCTCGCTCGACTCCGCCAGCTGCTCGAGGTGCTTCTCGAGGAAGTTGCTCACCCCGATGGCGCGGACCTTGCCCGCAGCGTACAATTCCTCCAGGGTTTTCCAGGTCTCGATGAACTGTTCCTTCATCGGCCAGTGAATCAGGTAGAGATCGATAACGTCTCGTTGCAGCAACCGTCGACTCCGGTCGAACGCCTGTAAGGTGCGCTCACGGCCGTGATCGGTGTTCCACACTTTGGTAGTCACGAACACCTCGTCCGCTTCGACACCACTGGCGCGAATGCCGCTTGCCACACTTTCTTCGTTCTCGTAGAACGCGGCAGTGTCTACGTGCCGATACCCGAGCTCGATCGCGGCCCGTACCGCGTCGTGGGTTTCCCTCCCGGGCTCGCTCTTGAACACCCCGAGGCCGACCCGCGGAATCTCCAGGCCGTTGTTCAGCTTAACCGTCGCGCTTAGATCCATCGTGTTGCTCCTTTCCGCCCTCACTACTCTTTCACCTTGTAATGGCTGATAATGAACTTATATAGGTTGCGAAGGGCCGCGCTGTTCGGACGCGCGATCCCGGTGTCGTTCAGAAAGTCTCGCCGTTCACGCTCCAGCCAGCGAAACATCCGGCTAGCCCCCTTGGGAGCATCTTCCGACTTCCAGCAGATTCGGGCGAGCTCACGCAGCTCATCACGGTTGAAGAAGATCCGATCGCGCCCCACGCAGATCATGAAGAACCCGGCCTCGGTCTGTTCCACCCAGGCCGCATCCGGGTCGTACCCTTCTTCGGGCAACTGCCCCTGAGCTACCGCTGTCTGATACTCACTCACCTTGCGAATGGCGTCGGTACGGCGCTGACTGTATGTGATGATCTCCGCCTGTTGTTTGAGGATCGTGAGCATATTCTCGTCCAGGTTGTCGATCAACTCGTAGAGCTCCGCGATCAGCGCATCCCGCTTATCGCCCTTGGCCGGAGCTGCTCTCTCTTTCTTAGCGCCGGCTTTGGTTGTGCTGCTCTTCGCGGTTCCGGACTTCGCCGGCCCGGTTTTCGCGGCGCCGGTTTTCGCGACGCTGCTCTTCCCGCCGGCACCTTTCGCCGCGGCGCTCTTGCTGCTCGCTGTTGTGCCGCCTTTCGTCGTGCCGCTCTTGGCCGCGCCCCCCTTTTTGCTGCTGCTCTTGCTCGTTGATGCGGTTTCCTTCTTTGCGCCCTTGCCCGCACTCTTGGTCTTCTTCTCAGTCTCTTCCTTCTCTTGCTTGCCTTTGATACTCTTCGATTTCGCCATGGTCGTTCTTCTCCTTGCCGATTAGATCCGTGCCGATTGGAATCGCCTACCAATTAGCTATCATACCGCAATCGGCCGGCGGCTGCGAGCCGCGCGCGTGCCTTGCGTAAGCAGCGGTCCGCCGGTATGCGCGGCGTCGCAGGTGCCGCGGACGTCGCGGCGGTGGCGCCGCGCTGCACCTCGGCCGGCATCAGCCCTCGTAGCGCCAGGTCTCGCCCGGGGCCAGCTCCTTCACTTCCACGCCCTTCGGCGCAAAGCCGGTCGCGTCCTGCGCAAGCATGGGAAACGTTCGGTAGTGAATTGGAATTGCCACCCGCGGTTTGATCAACTCCGCTGCCTTACTGCCGAGCTCGGCACCCATCGTGAAGCGATCTCCGATCGGTATCGCGGCGATATCGGGTGTGTAGATCTCGCCGATGAGCTGCATGTCACCAAACAGTCCGGTGTCTCCGCAGTGGTAGAAGGTAGTGTCGCCCATTCGGACCACCAGACCTGTCGGCATGCCCATGTAGTGTCCGTCGTACGAGGACGAATGGAACGCATGCGTGAACGCTACCCAACCGAACTCGGTCCGGATGGTTCCTCCCGGATTGCCCGGCTCCAGCTTGCTGAATCCGCGTTCCCCGAGGTAGTTGCAGATCTCGAATACCGAGATGATCGTGGCGTCGTTCTGCCGTGCGATCGCCTCGGTATCGCCGAAGTGATCCGGATGACCGTGGGTGAGAGCCAGATAGTCACAGCTTACGTCTTCCGGCCGATGTTTGGCCAACTCGTTGCCGCTGAGAAACGGATCGATCACCAGCGCGTTGCGTCCGTCGCTCAACTTAAACCCTGCGTGTCCCAGAAAGGTTATTTCGACTGCCATACTCGATTTCCTCCTCCCTGGAATGTTCTACCGTTAACGGTGAAAGGTCAATCTTGACGACGCGAGAAAGCGGTGTCATACTGTTAGGCGTCCTACACTATGCGTTGCTGTCTCATAATATGATACCACCACGGACGAACCGTAACTACCATGAGCGTACAATCGATCGATCGCGCGTTGGACATAATCGAGCGCCTCTCCAGCAACGAAAACGGCTTTCCGGTGGGGGTCCTCGCTCGCGAGCTTGGGTTGCACAAAAGCACAACCTCGCGGCTGCTGCAAGCGCTCGCCAAACGTGGTTATGTGGAGCGCGATCGCGCCACCGGCTTGTATCGCCTCGGGCTGCGATTCGTGGAGCTGGCGGGTTTGCATCTCGACAACCTCGAGCTGCGCGTCGAAGCTCGTCCGTCGATGTATGAGCTCTCCCAGCGCTCAGGCCAGACAGCGTTTTTGGCAATCCTGCGGGACAACGAGGTCGTCTATATCGACAAAACCGAGAGCTTCGGAAGCCTGAGGCGCTATTCCATTATCGGGGCACGCGCGCCGGTATACAGCACTGCGCTCGGCAAAGCGCTACTGATGTCCCGCAGCGACGCCGAGATCGAGGAGCTGCTCGCAGGGATTGTGTTCGAACGCCGCACGCCGAATACCGTCGGCGGATCAGCGGAGCTCCTTGACGACCTCTACCGCTCAAGGGAGCGGGGATACACGCTGGACTTGGAGGAGAACGAACCGAACGTGCGCTGCGTGGGCGCCCCGGTGCGTGATTACCGAGGCTATCCGGCTGCGGCACTAAGCATCTCGGGACAGGCCGAACGTATCACTGACGACCGGTTACCGGAGTACGGCGCACTCGTACGCACGGCGGCCGAACAGATAGCCCGTAGGATTGGATATGGGAGCAGACTCGAACATGAACGGAGGTGAGTTATGCAGATCAAGTCGAAGGATCAAGCCAAATGGGATGCCGTTTCTCTCGGCGAAATCATGTTACGCCTTGATCCGGGCGACCGGCGTATCCGGACCACCCGCGAGTTTCGCGTGTGGGAAGGTGGAGGCGAGTACAACGTCACCCGTGCGCTGACACGCTGCTTCGGCCTGGACACCACCGTGGTCACCGCTATTCCGGAAAACGACGTCGGCATGCTGTTGCTGGACTTCATTTACCAGGGCGGCGTCGATCCCTCGCACATCGTCTGGATGCCGTTCGATGGTATCGGACGCGACGTACGCGTGGGGCTCAACTTCACTGAGCGTGGATTCGGAGTACGCGGTGCGCTCGGTGTTTCCGATCGGGGACATTCAGCTGCCTCGCAGTTGAAGAAGGGCGACGTCGATTGGAACCGGGTCTTTGCAGAGGAAGGAGCGCGCTGGTTTCACACCGGAGGAATCTTCGCAGCGCTCTCCCCAACCACGCCCGAGGTGCTGCTCGAGGCGGTTCAAGCCGCACGGGCTAACGGGACGATCGTGAGCTACGATCTCAACTACCGCGCGTCGCTCTGGAAGGCGAACGGCGGCAAGGAACGCGCCCGTGAAGTGAATCGCGAGATAGCCAAGTACGTCGATGTCATGATCGGCAACGAAGAGGATTTCACCGCCGCGCTCGGATTCGAGGTCGAAGGTGTCGATGAGACGCTCACCGGATTGCAAACCGAGAGCTTCAAATCGATGATCAAGCAGGTTATGAAACAGTTCCCGCACTTCAAGGCGGTGGCGACCACGCTGCGAGACGTCCACACCGCGACCCTGAACGATTGGGGCGCGATCCTCTACTGCGACGGTGAGTTCTATGCAGCCACCCACCGGCCGAGACTCGAGATATTCGACCGCGTCGGGGGCGGAGACAGCTTTGCTTCAGGCCTCATTTACGGATTCCTTTCCGGCTTCACTCCGCAGCAGTGCGTCGAGTACGGCGCTGCGCACGGCGCGCTCGCGATGACCACCCCAGGCGACACCTCAATGGCGAGCCTGCGTGAAGTGGAGAAGCTGGTAGGGGGAGGCAGCGCGCGCGTTGAACGGTAGGCGCCCGGAGCTGCAGACCACAAGAACCACATAGACCGACAATGGAGGATTTCCCATGAGCAAAGTACTCGAAACGATCAGCTCGCACGGCCTTGTGCCGGTAATCAAGCTTGATTCCGCTGATTCCGCCGAGCCGCTGGCCGGCGCGCTGCTTGAGGCCGGACTGCCCCTAGCCGAGATCACGTTCCGCACGGCGGCTGCGGCTGATGCCATTGCCCGTATCACCAAGCGGGTTCCGGATGTGCTCGTCGGCGCCGGCACGGTGCTTACCGTAGACCAGATCAAGCAAGCTATGGACGCCGGTGCACGGTTCGTGGTGACACCTGGGTTCAACCCCCGCGTAGTCGAATACTGCGTGAAGCATGAGATACCAATCACGCCCGGTGTGAACAACCCGAGCGGAGTGGAGGCAGGGCTGGAGTTCGGGCTTACGTTTCTCAAGTTCTTCCCGGCCGAGGTGTCAGGCGGAGTAGCGATGCTCAAGGCTTTCGGTGGTCCCTACGGTGAGGTTAGCTTCGTCCCGACAGGTGGGATCAACGCAGCCAATCTGGAACAGTATCTGACACTCAAGAATGTGGCCGCCATCGGCGGTAGCTGGATGGTTCCGAGCGACCGCATCGCCGCAGGCGAGTTCGATCACGTCGAAGAGCTTACCCGCGAGGCCGTAGCGCTTGTGAAGGAGACACGCAGCAAAGGATAAGCGGATAAGCCTCCAATCGGGGACGCATTCGAAACCCGGGCGGCGGTCACCCGAATACGCGCAGCAGATGCCGCTCCAAGATGTTTTCGGTGACGTTCTCGGCAACCACGGACGCGTTCTTGCGCACCATCTCGAGATAGCCCTCACCCATCTCGGCGGCAATCTTGTACCCCACGTGTAAGAGCTGCCGCAGATCGGGGTTAAACTGCGGTTCACGAGGGACGTGACGCAGCGCAGCTGCAAACTGTTCACCGCTCCAGGCGTTGACTGCAGCCGCGCTCGGCAGCCGTTCGCGGTTGATATCGATCACGCTCTTGTACGGATCCACCAGTTCCTCGAAACGATCGAGCGCCTTTACATAGACTTGTTTCGCAAGCTCGAGCCCGCCGGCGCTTCCCAGCGAAAGCCCGATCAGCTCTTCCAGCCAGGTGGTGCCGGCGGTCTTAATATGCAGCCCGGCTCCGGTCTTGTTGATCGCCTTGCGGATCGGTTCGTAGATCGAGAACTTATCGCTCCCGCTGTGGACGCTGAGTTTCAGGTTCTCCGGCAACCCGAACTCCTGTACGGCATACGCCACCACGGCGAGGTCCTGCTCGAACTCCTGTGCGAACTGCTCCAGGTCACCAACATAGTCCACGCCTTTATTGAATCGCCCGGTAAACTTCGGGGCGACCGTCTGCACCGGGATCCCTTCATCGGCGATCGCTGCCAGGATGAACAGCATGTCGACAGGTGTCTGCGGGTTCTCGGTTTCATCCATCGAGACCTCGAAGATGCAGTTCTCGGCGCCCTTTTGTTCGGCGATACGCCGGTAGATCTTGCCGGCTTCCTGCACCGCCAGAAGAAAGGTGTCGGCGATCTGTTCGATACGGGCCGCACTGATTTCAAGCGGCTCCGCTATGCCCGGTATCTGCACCGTACCGACTCGCTGCACATGCTTGTCGGTGAAGGCGCGCACCGCATCAGGGGGGGCAGCTTGACCGATATAGGCAGCCACATCGATGGTAAAGAAATCACTGTGCGGAATGTACGGGTCCACGGTGTCGAGTGCAATATGGTCGGCATCCACGTAATAGCTACCCTGCCAGCCCCGTGCCTGTACCGCTTCGTCGGCCTCGCGTCGCACGCTTTCCGGCCCCGTGCCAACCGTCTTGTGCTCACGGTTCGACTTGTTCCAGACTGGGACCACGTCGATACCCCGACGGCGCGCTTCTTCAAACGCAGACAGCTGTGCCTCACCCTGCTGCCCGAATCGGTCCCCTACTCCCATCGAAAAACGTTCCAGTCGCATACTGCACCCCTGTTCTCACCGAGCTCGGCTTTCGTTTCACTGTGTGGATCACAAGATACCAGATATTGCCGCTATCCGCAATTGGTGCTTGACGAAAACACGGTTCGGCAATAATATATGCATAGAAGTGCATGTAATACTGCTGACGGGAAAGAATAATGACGAGAGCTGAGGCCCATTACAGCACGGCGGAACTGCCGACTGAACTGTTTAAAGCACTGGGCGATCTGACGCGGCTACGCATCCTCAGCCTGCTGCTGCACGCCCCGATGCGCGTCTGCGTCTGCGAGATGGTACACGCTTTGCAGCTGCCCCAGTATCAGATCTCGCGGCAGCTCGCGGTTCTCAAGCGCGTCAAGCTCGTGGATGCGGAGAAGAGCGGCACATGGGTGTACCACGGTCTCGATGCCGAGCATTACGCCCTCAACCGGTTGGCCCCGGCCCTGCGCGAGCTACTACAGGGCGAGCCTTTTGACCGCGACCGCGCTCGCCTCGACCGCCGCCTGAGCATGCGCGACGGTGATCGATGTGTGGTGGGGTTTGTAGACAACATCAGTATTCCCGAGAACGCCCAGCAATAGGCAATAGGAAGGGAAGCCGCAATCGGGAAACCGCCCGGCAGCTTCGTCCGGAGGAAGGCGTGGGGGCGGCTTACGGTTATTTGGTTGGCTATTAGGGCAACTCGTAAATCAATTTACAACTGAGGAGGCATGTATGCGTATCGATGTGGTCGGGCCCGGATGTCCTAACTGCCGGAGACTTGAAGAGAACACCCGCCAGGCGCTGCTGGAGCTGGGCATAGAGGCTGAGGTGGCCAAGATCACCGACATGAATCAGATAGCCGAGCTCGGCATCCTGATGACCCCGGGGCTCGTGGTCGACGGTGAAGTAAAATCATCCGGTAAGGTGCTGTCCAAGGACGAGGTCGTCGAGCTGCTGAGCTCGTAATCGCCGGCAGTTGAAGCATCCGGCTGAGACTCGAGCACCTCGCTCTACGGTTGCACTACGCTCTACGCTTGCACTACGGGAGGCCGCCCCGCGATGAGCTCCACACCCCAACCTCCAGCGCGATTGAGAAACCTCACCCCGGCGAATCGTCGCCTGATCTTAATCGCCGTGGGCTTCGTGATCGTAGTGCTTACGCCGTTTGAGGCAGCGCGGGTCTCAGCCGGAGTCCAGGAGGCGTTCCTCCTGCTCTCCTACTACGCTGAGGAACACGTGCTGCTATGCCTGGTGCCGGCGTTCTTCATCGCCGGCGCCATCATGGTGTTTCTCGATCGTCAGGCGGTGATCAAGTACCTCGGCCCCTCGGCCCCCAAGCCGCTCGCCTACGGTGTCGGAGCGGTCTCCGGCTCTATCCTCTCGGTGTGTTCCTGTACCGTGTTGCCCCTATTCAAGGGCATCTACCAGAAGGGCGCCGGGATTGGTCCGGCGATCGCTTTTCTCTACTCTGGCCCGGCGATAAACGTAATGGCGATAATTCTCACCGCCCGGGTACTCGGCCTACAGCTGGGTTTGGCGCGTGCCGTAGGCTCGGTGCTGTTCGCCGTAATCCTCGGCCTCGCGATGCATGTGATCTTTCGGGCCGAGGATGAGGAGCGCACGACTAACGCGGCGATGTTCGAGACCGGGGCAGCCACCGGACGTACCCGCAGCTTGCATCAAGACGCCGGTTTCGTGGGGGTGCTCATTCTCATCCTGATAGTGCTGAACTGGCCCGAGGTCGACGAAGGATTCGCCATCTGGCAGATCATCCATGCCGCGCGCTACCCCATAGCCGCGCTGCTTGGAGCGGTGATGGTCGTGATGATCGTGCGTTGGTTCAAGCGTCAGGAATTCACCAGCTGGCTGTTGGCCACGCGTGATTTCGCGCTGCAGATAACTCCCTTGCTTTTCGCCGGGATTCTCGTAGCGGGGTTCCTGCTGGGGCGACCGGGTCAGGAGGCGCTGATCCCCGAACAGTACGTCGCGGCACTCGTCGGCGGCAACAGCCTCGCCGCCAATGTCGTTGCCGCCTTGGCCGGTGCGTTGATGTACTTCGCCACGCTGACTGAAGTACCGATCATGCAGGGCTTGATCGGTGCGGGAATGGGACAGGGACCTGCTCTGGCGCTTCTGCTGGCAGGCCCATCGTTGTCTTTGCCGGCAATGCTCGTGATCCACGGCGAGCTCGGCACCAGGAAGACCCTTACCTATGTTCTGATCGTGGTGGTCGTCTCCTCGCTTGCAGGCATGCTATACGGAGCCGTGTTCGCTTAGCGCACACAGCCCCCTTGGCCTGTTTTCCATCTACGTTATAGTCGCCGTCAGCTCGAAAGATCGCGCATAGCTTTGGGGTCTGCTTTGCGATTGCTGATAGCGGATAGTCGGCCGGTGGTTCGCCACGGGTTGAAGCAGGTCTTACTGGAGTCCGGCGATGTTGACCTTGTCGATGAGCTCAGCGAAGGGCGCAAGGTGGTGCGGCGGCTTAGGCAGAGCCTGTACGACGTCGTGGTGCTTGACTCGAGCCTGGCCGGCCGGCACCGGGCGGAGCTGCCGGCCGAGATCGAGATGGTGTCGCCGGGTTTGCCGGTGGTGCCTGCGCGCTGGGTCGCAGATGATCCGTTGCTCCGTCGTCTACAGAAAAGCCGCCTTGGAAGCGGATATCCGTTCCAAGACGGCTCACGAGTCATTGTACCAACTGACTGCACCGGCAGCGGGCTCTCTCAGCCCACGCGGCAACTAACAATCGTCATTAGTCGTCCGGGTCCCATTCGCCTTCGCGAACCTCGCCCTCACGCTCCGGAATCTCGAAGCGTTGGCCGGGGTGAATCAAGTGCGGATTGTCCGGGTCACGGAGAATATCCTTGTTGCGCTCATACAGGCGCGGCCACTCCCACGGATCATCATACACAAACTCATACTCGGCGATACGCCAGAACGAGTCCCGCCGTTCCGGGATAAGCCGCACCGTGTAGTAGCGCGGGAGCACATCCTTCTCGGCGTACAACGCGTCGATGTCGTCCAGTTTTGCAATCGAGTCTCTGAAGCGCTCGATGCTGTCGGCGTATTCATCGGCCTCAAGATACTCACGCCCCTCATCGTAGAGGTCCTGCGCTTCATCGAACTCGTCCGGAAACAGGTTGTGGAAATCACGATCACGGGCACGCGTCAGACGACGCTCATTCCGGCTCCTGTAGTTCTCGGCGCGATAGCCTTCACGTAGGCGCATTGCCGTTTCCACCGAGCGCTCAAAATACTCCTCGGCCTCAGCCGAGTACTCGGCGGCCTGGTCGTACTCCCCGTCGTTGTACGCTTCTTCGGCCATTCGTTGCAGGTCCACGGCACGGCGATAGTCTTCGTTGTCCAGAAGGTTCTGGGCAGGAAGAAGCCCCGCGCCGAGTACTGCAAGGCCAACAATCAGGGCTATTGTCTTTTTCATTCGAAAGTCCT
>PUPD01000022.1 GCA_003552985.1 Spirochaetaceae bacterium | reverse complement strand
CGGGCGATCTTCAGCGTACGTCCATTCCGCGCTCGATTCGGTTGATCAGATACGGGCGCATCGCGGTCGCGGGGATGATCTCATCGATTGACCCCACGGTCTTGGCCCGTTCCACGGAGTGCACGCGGTCGAAATGAGCGGCCAGCTCCGCCTGCTTCTCCTGATGCACGCGCTGAAACAGCTCGTCGAACTCAACCTGACCGAAGCTCGGGTCCTGCTTGAGCCGCTGCTGCGCCTCCTTGACGCGTTCGTCGGCCTGAGTCTCCTTCAAGACCTGCCTCGGAAACACGACCGCAGCCGCCGGCGCTCCGCCGATCACCGAAGCATAGGCGCCTTCAATGGCTACCGCATGCAGTGAGCTGGACAACGACTTCGAAAAGACGACGTAGGCCCCACCGTGGTAGCGAGCGGTCACCAGGAACACGACCGGACCCTGAAAGTTCACCACTGCGCGGCCGATCTCGGCTCCAAACTCAAGCTGCAGCTTGCGCAGGCTCTCGGGCGACCCGTCGAAGCCGGAGAGATTGGCGAGGATTACCACCGGTAAGCGTGCGCTGAAGGCGTTCAAGGCGCGGGCCACCTTCTTTGAAGACTGCGGAAACAGCGTACCCCCGCTCCAGGACTCAGGCCCGTCATGCGGTATCTCGCCGATGCGCGACAGCGAACGGCTCTCGATGCCGATCAGGCCTACCGCGTAGCCGCCGAGCCGTGTCTGCCACACGATAGCTGTCTCGGCGTCGCGCTGCTCCTGCCAGCGTTCGAGGTACGGATGATCCGCGTCCTTTACTGCAGCCACCACCTGACGCATGTCGAACGGCTTCTTGCGTTCAGGATTGAGCTCGGCGCTGAAGATATCACCGATGGCAGCGAATCCCTGCCCGAGCGTGTCGCGGTAGGGGGTCGCGCAGACATCGCGATCCGCGGGATCGTCGGTTTTGACCGGGCGAGGGAACGGGGCGCCGGCGCCGGCGTAGGTAAGCTGATAGTGGAGAAACAGCATGTTGAACGCTTCATACAGATTTCTCACCCGTATCTGCGCCTGCCCGTTCGGGCCCATGATGCGCTCCACTCCGCCGATTGCAACGTTGTTCTCGGCCGAAACGCTTCCGGAGAAGTCGAGCGCTTTCTTCCCGGTCAGAAGCATCGAGGCGTCCTCGGTCATAATCAGAAGCCCGCGCGTATGCATCAGCATCGTCGCTTCGGCGTTCCAGTACGACTGCGCTCCGACGTTGATACCGGATACGATCACGTTGATCTCGCCACCGCTCTGCGTGAACTGGATAATTCGGCGCAGCGTCGCCGCGGTCCAGTCCAGATTCTCGGTCCCGCTCTGCATGTCGATGCGTGCGCCGGCCGAGATCGGCACCCATTCCACCGGAAGACCTCGCTCCTGGGCCAGATCGAGCGCAGCGTTGATCCTCCGGCACTCCGGCTCCGCGAGCGATCCCATATCGCCGGTTGGGTCGGAGAGAATCATTACCCGCCGTACGCCGTCGGAATGCGTGGGGAGGTAGTTGGTGATGATACCGAAGACGATGCTCGACTCGTTCTGCCCGTAGGCGCGCGACTTGACCGAGACGATCTGCTGCGACTGGGTGGTCGAATCGATCTTGATGTCGAACTCCTCGAACTCGCCGCGCGGGAACGGCTCCTTCACCGGATACCCGGCGCGGGTCATCATCTTGATGATCTCGTACGGGTAGATTGCTCCGCGTTGTCGCGCCCGAACGACCTTGGCCACATACGCGTCCATCGGCGCGAGCGCCTCGGTGGACGGGGCGCGGCCGCGCAAGCTGAAATTGCTCCCGGAGATGTTCTCGAAAACCAGCTCGATCTGTTCGAGCCGACCGTCATTCGGACGTGGGCGCCGCGAATACACGACGAGCTGTTCGATGCCGAGGTCGGATGTGCGCGCCGCGAGCCGTCCCCCGTAATCGCGCACCTGCTCGATTGAAGCCTGCATTACGGTGCGGGCATGCAGGAAGATGCGGTTCCAGTGCAACCGCCGCTTGCGAGTGGACTGTTCGGCACGCATCGCGTACACCGCTTCCATCAGCACGTTCTCGAGCGCAACCATGCGCGCGATGTTGCCGTGCTCATCCAGCTCGACGCGGGTGGAGGGAACCTGCACGAGCGCGAAGAGCCGTTCGTCGCGCGGGTTCTCCTTGGCTGTTGCCCCGACCAGGTACACCGACTCGCTTTGGTAGAGCAGTTGCAGGTCGAAGCGGCGAAGGCGAAACACGCGGAGCTCTCGATAGCTCATCGGACCGAACGAGAGCCGGTCGGGGTCCTCGCACCAGGTTCCGTCCGCGGCGTAGTGCAGCGTCCGGTAATAGCGCCGTCCGTCCGGCGGTACCAACCCGAGTGCCAGGAAGCTTACCGGCAGCGGGTTTCGAAGTGCGTAGGCGATGAGGTTCTCGTTGTCCGGGTCCTGCGTTGCACGCGCCACGAGCAGCACCGCCTCGAGCTCGACCGCTTCGGCGTCGTTCTCTTCTCTGAGCAGCTCCGCCATCGCTGTATAGGCGGCATCATAATTGGGTTCTTCGGTGACCGCCACGTACGAGACCACATCGCGCTCTTCTCCCGGCTCGTAGGGGCTGGTTCGGCACGCTGCGCGGAACACCGTGACCGGGGCAGCGTCGATCCGTATCTGCCGGCCGTCCTGATGCTCGCGGTCGCGGTTGAAGCGCTGCGCCAGGACCTCGATCGCGATCGCGCCCTGGGTGCCCTGCGGGTCGGCGACAATTTCCTCCACGAGCCCGGCGACCACGTTGTGACCGGTGTCGACCAGGTTCTGGAGCACCTGCTGTTTGGTGAAGGGCCTGTGCTCGCCGCGCTTGCCGGAGACGAGATCAATCGCACGTCGGACGGTGTCACGTTTCTCCGCGCGCAGGGTTTCCAGCTGTACGCGGTCGACGAAATGGTAGCGGGCGTGAATCGCCGCGTCGGCGAGGTTTGGGGCCTCGGACTGAGACAAATACGTGATGTGGTCCAGCGCGTCGGCGAGATGCTCGCGCGCCTGCTCGGGCGACAGCAGGCTTTCAAGCTCGAACAGCGAGTACTGCACCAGGTCCCGCTTGAGCTTGAGGTCGGCATGCGAGCGGTACATTCGCATAAGGGCGCCGCGCAGCCGGTCTTCGTCACTGCCTTCATGCAGTCCGTACCAGGACAGCGCTTCTCTGAGCACGGCAAGGAACTCCTCGGGAAGACCTTTCTCACGCTCGACGGTGCGCTTGAAGTAGTGCACGAGCAGCTCTCGAAAGGTTGCCGGCCGCGCGAACCCTTCAGCTTCCACCGTTGTGTCGGCGAAGAGGCGCTCGATTCCTGCGAACATCGTGATGCCCTCGAGCAGACAATCCACGAACGGCGCACGCAGCGCCGCATCCTGCTCACATCGTTGCTTCATCGAGCCGAACAACGCAATGACATCGCCGTGGTGGTCATATCCGAGGAACACCGCGCGATACTCACGCGCAAGCGTGTCCCACGCCGCCCGTGCGCTATCGGGAGAATCCTCTGAGAACTCGATTGCGGCGGTCTCGTCGCTCGGCGGAGCTTGCTCGTCTGCGCCTTCGAGCTGGACGAGCGGTTGCCCGGCGGCAACCTGTTCACCTCTTCGCACCAGCACCTCTTTGACGACGCCGGACTCCGGGGCTTCCACCACCATCTCCATCTTCATCGCTTCGAGCGAGAGCAGTATCTCACCCTTCTCGACGGCCTGCCCGGGCTCCACCGCGATAGAAAGCACCAGAGACGGGGAAGGCGCCTTCACCGCACCGCCGGCTTCGATTCCAACCGGGTAGGGAACGCCGTCGACCTCGCACTGCAGAGCATCGCCGCGGTCCACGAGCTGGATGCGGTGGCGCCGGTTGCCGTATACGAGCAACGACTCCTGGTCGCGCTCGGTGTACTGTGCGGTGAGCCGTTGGCCGTCTATCCGGAGGTGATAATGATCGTTTGTCAGCGCCTTCACCAGGAACTGATACGATTGTCCTTCGGCGCTGAGCGCGCATTCGATTCCTTTGACATCACCCACGTCACGAGGGTATCCGCTGGTGGAGAGCTGTTGGTTGAAGTTCGCGAGCCCGGCACGATACTCGGTCAAGTACTGGTCGATCGCGGCTGCGACGAGTGCAACCTGATACTGCTCGCGCGGTGCCGGCCGGCGCCCGTCGGCCAACCACTGCTCCACGAAGCGTGTGCTCACGCCGCCGCCGGCTACTTCCGGGGTAGCCAACAGCTCGAGCAGGAACGAGCGGTTGGTTGTGCCTCGCTCGATCTTGATGCGAAGCTCCTTGAGGGCCCGCTTCAGACGGGCGATCGCTTCTTGGCGCGTGGGGCCTGCCGCGATAATCTTTGCGACCATTGAGTCAAACTCGCTCGGGATGACGCTGCCGTGCTCGATGCCGGAGTCAACCCGAATTCCGGGACCGGCGGGGATGATGTAGCGCTCTACCCGTCCGGGCGCGGGCGTGAAGTCGCGGTCGGGATCCTCGGCATTGAGCCGTACCTCCATCACGTGCCCGCGTGGCTGGGCCGCACCGAGCGCCTCGATGCTTTCGCCGAATGCGACGTCTATCTGGCCTTTGACGAGATCTACAGCGTAGAGCTGCTCGGTAATCGGATGCTCGACCTGTAGGCGCGTGTTGACCTCCATGAAGTAGAACTCTTCAGTGTCCAGGTCGTAGAGAAACTCAACTGTTCCCGCGCTCTCGTACTCGGCGGCCTGGATGAGCCGTCCTGCCGCTGCCTCCATGCGTGCTATGTATTCGGCGCTGAACTCGGGTGGAGGCGTCTCTTCGATGATCTTCTGATTGCGCCGCTGTGCCGAGCAGTCGCGCACCCCGAAGGTACGTACCGTGCCGTGGCGATCGGCGAGACACTGCACCTCGAGATGTCTCCCGCGTTGTACAAGGTGTTCCATGAAGACGACATCACCGCCGGTAATACGTACCGTTTCGTCGCGGGCCGAGTTGTACTGTCGCTCGAGCTCCTCCGGCGTGAACACAAACCGAATGCCGCGTCCACCGCCGGCGTTGGCGGCTTTAACGATGCAGGGATAGCCGATCGTCTCGGCGGTGGTCCGCGCCTCCTCCAGGCTCGTTACCGGGCCTTTGCTCCACGGCAAAATCGGAACCTCGCTTTGCTCGGCAAGGTCCTTGGCCTCGATCTTGTCGCCGAGGAGTGCCATCGCGCGTGAGGAAGGTCCCAGGAATACGAAGTTCTGGCGTTCGAGCATCTCGATGAACTCGGCGTCCTCGGACAGAAAGCCCCAGCCCACCCATACCGCATTGCACTCGGCTGCCTTGAGCGCCTCCACCATGAGCCGGCGGTTGAGGTAGGGGCTGCCGGTGCTGTTCAGGAACTCCGACAAGGCCGATAATCGCAGCGCGTAGTCGGCTTCCTTCACGAACAGTGCCTCTTCCTCGACATCGAGGTAGAACGCCGAAGTGGTTAAGCTGGTCTCATGCAGGGAGTTGTACTCACGGACGGCGCGGATGAACCGCATTGCGGCCTCACCGCGGTTTATTATGCCGATACGCGCATCAGGGCTGAGCGTCGGATTCTGCTTCATGTCGTATCCTTGTTCCTCGCCGTGGCGAACAGGTTGATCCCTGATGCTACCTGCATGCTCACGACCGGGTCAAGGTGCGCCGATGGTGCGGGTGCGTGCCGTGTGATTGCGTGCAAGAACGTATTCGACTACACTGAGCTCATGAAAACGAACAGGGAAGAGATTTCAACGACAGCTGCGCCGAGCGCAGTGGGCCCGTACTCGCAAGCGGTGGCGGTGGGCGAGATGCTCTACACTGCCGGTCAGATTCCGCTCGATCCAGAGAGCGGCGAGCTTGTCTCCAGCGATAGTAAGGAGCAGATCGCGCAGGTGCTTCGGAACCTCGACGCCGTGCTTCGCGCCGGGCAGTCCACGCCGAGTGAAGTGGTGAAGATCACCTGCTTCCTGGTGGACATGGCCGACTTCCCGGCGGTCAACGAGGCGTTCGCTGAGTTTTTCAGCCAGCCGTATCCGGCGCGGTCGTGTATACAGGTTGCGGCTCTGCCGAAAGGCGCGCGAGTAGAGTTTGAAGCGGTAGCGCTGCGCTCGACATGAGGACTGTGGACAGGATGCAGATACGGCATGACTCTGAAAGGCAGCGCTTCGCGGCGGGGGAGGGCAGGGCCCATCGCGCGCGCTGCGATGAAATATGCGCGAGCCTCAGGATATAGCGTCAGGCCGACCTGCTCGTTTGTGCGGAGCTTTGTTGAGCGCCATCCGGAATATGGCGCCCTCGTTTCACAGCAGTAGCGTTATCCTCTAATCTGCATACCCTGTCTCCGCAGCCTCGCCAGGGTCGCCGTCGAGCGTTCGGTAGAACTGCTCGCCTGCGTCCCAGACTGTGTCGTACAGCTCTCGAAGATACGGGGTGGGGAGCATTCTGCGGATTTGGAGCTCTTCATCGAGGAACTTGCGGCGCATCCGGATATGCTCGGTCCAGGGCGTTGCTTGTATGGCTTCATCCCACATCTGCGCTACGAGCGTGGGATTGCGCCGTTGCTCCCGCACGGCTCGCCGGAGCTCCCGAGCCTCGCCGTCTGAGGGCATCAACGCAAGGCTGAAAGCAACGCTGAATGAAACGATCAGTGCGATAGTCGGACCGTGTTTCATAGCGGCGATTCTGACCTCTCCTACAACTCTACCACGCGATGGGGTAAGATGACGAGATGGATGTGCTGCTCGTAGGAATCAATGGCCGCTACTCGCACACCAATCTGGCATTGCGTTATCTGCGTAACGAGATTCGGGCCGAGGGACATCGGGCGCGGATCTTCGAGCTCACGATCTCCGACCGCAGACAGGACATTCTCGAGAAGATCGCAATCGACGAGCCGCAGGTAGTGTTGCTGTCGGTGTACGTCTGGAACGCTACGCTTGTGGCGGCCCTGATCCCGGACCTGCGCAGCCTGTTGCCGAAGGCAGCGCTGATCCTCGGCGGCCCCGAGGTGTCTTACAGCGCCGAGGAATGGCTGCGTAAGCATCCGGAGATCGATTGCATCATCTGCGGGGGCGGGGAGGCCGCGGTGCGGCGGCTCGCGCAGCAGGGCTTTGTGACAGGAGCGGAGCGGGTGCTCCGCATCCCAAATCCGCCTTTTACCCAGATTCCCTTCCCCTACCTGGACGAGGATGTCCGAGGCTTCGACTTCCGCTACATCTACTATGAGTCAAGCCGCGGCTGTCCGTGCGCCTGCGCGTACTGCGTGTCGGGACGCGCCGATCAGCAACCGGAGTTCCGCCCGCTTGATCTGACACTGCGCGAGCTCGACCGTATCATCGCGATGGAGCAGCATCTGGCCGGCCCGCCGATTGTGAAGCTCGTCGACCGCACCTTCAACGCCGACCCTGAACGCGCGCGTGGAATCTGGCGTCATCTAGCTGAGGCTGAAACCCAGGCGCGATTCCACTTTGAGGTGCATCCCGCATTCCTGAGCGGCGCAGATCTCGAGGTGCTCGCCGGAGTGCCACCGGAGCGCTTTCAGTTCGAGATAGGGGTGCAGTCGGTGCATGCTCGCACGCTGCGCGACATTAGACGCGCCGGTTCGTGGCAATCGGCTCGCCCGATGGTCGAACGCCTTATCACCCTCGGCACGGTTGCGGTTCATCTCGATCTGATCGTCGGGCTGCCGCATGACGGCCCCGAGGAGCTTGCCGCCTCGGTTGAAGATCTACTAGCGCTCAAGCCGCATCGTTTTGAGATAGGGTTTCTGAAAAGCCTACCGGGCACCGCGATCAGAGCAACGGCCGGACGGAACGACCAGGTGGCGATGCACGAGCCGCCGTATCAGGTGTTGTCCAACCGATGGCTCAGCTTGGGCGATATCGCGCGCTTCCGCCGTATCGAGCAGCTGGTGGACGCCGTATGGAACGCCAACCACCTGGAGGCCGAGCTCGATGGGTTCGCCTGCATTTGCGGAGGCTACTTCGCTGCGCTCGAGGCGCTTTCGACGCACGCAGAACGGACCGGCTATAACCTCACTACGCGCAAACGCCATAAGGTGGAGGCCTTCCTGCGTGAGTGTGCTGCGCATATGTAACACTGACAGACTACGAAATAAGGCAGATTGCCCGCCGGCCAAAAACTGTGCTATTCTTATCTATACGAGCTACCTGTATCAATTTGGGGGCAAGTGCGATGAGTATTTCGCGGAGAGGTTTCCTGAAGTCGGCTGTGGTTGCCGGGGGATCGTTGCTGCTCAAAGGCTACGGCGCCCAGGAGCCGCGGGAGTTCGAGCCGGATCAAGAGCCCGACAACGGCAACGGCATCGCGAATGACGATTGGCAGCCCGCCTATCTGAAAAGCGAGCGCGACGGAACGCTCGCAGAGCGCATCGACGCAGCTTACGCGCGCTTGGAGCACTGTGATATCTGTCCGCGCAAGTGCGGCGTGAATCGGCTACGGGGGGAGGTTGGCCTCTGCCGGGCTCCGGAGAAGGTCGTCGTGTATTCGGCGCAGCCCCATTTCGGAGAGGAGCTGCCGCTCGTGGGCCGCAGCGGATCCGGCACGGTGTTCTTCTCCAACTGTAACCTGCGCTGTGTGTTCTGCCAGAACTGGCCGATCGCCCACGAGGGGCGGGGAAGGAGAATCGAAGACGAGCAGCTCGCCGAGATGATGCTCAGTCTGCAGCGCAACGGCTGCAACAACATCAACCTCGTGACCCCCACGCACCTCATGCCGCATATACTCAACGCAACACGTATCGCGATGAAGAAAGGGCTCCGGCTTCCGTTGTGCTACAACACCGGCGGGTACGAGCGGCCCGAGATCGTGCAGATGCTCGACGGCATTGTTGATATCTATCTTCCCGATCTGAAGTTCATGGACCCTGAACAGGGGCGGAAGTACCTCGGCGGGGCGCCGGACTATCCCGAGCATGCCAAGGCTTCGATTCTG
>PUPD01000210.1 GCA_003552985.1 Spirochaetaceae bacterium | reverse complement strand
TAGAAACTGGTATAGAGCCCCGCCTGCGCGCTGCTGATCGTAAACTCGGCGCGCACCAACGGCATCATCCCGACGAATCCCTGAATGTTGAGCGTAATCGCAATGTAGGCGCTCGATAACAGGAGAATCACGAGCGCGGGACGGTTCGGTCGGGCTGTGGTGCTTGTCGTCATCTCCCTGGATCCCTCATCCGCCTTCGGCGAACGGCAACTCCCACTGCGCGCTCTGCGCGCTCTCTGCAGCGCCTGCACTGGAGTCATGCGGCTCCCGCAGCTCCAACGGTCGATGCTCGGCTTCATAAGCCAGTCTGGCGTCGGCTCGCTCCGTCGTGCGCACCCCGGATGTAGTCGGGAGTTGCAGCTCCTGCTCCTGGCGGGTCATTACCGCGAAGCCGTAGAAGCGGTTACGATGTTTCAGCGGCTTATCCTCGGCCTCCCGCCGGGCAACAAACGCTTCGTGCTCCCGCAGCCGTTCGGCGCCGCGCGCGTTTCCGGCAGCGGGCGCGGTGTTCACCGTGGTGTCGATCATGGAAACGAAGCTCAGGTCACGCTCGTAGCCGACCGTGTGGCGGCCTGAGGCGATGCCGGCGGCGGTTGTGGTCGCGGTACCCAGGAACGGGTCAAGCACCGTGTCGCCCTGCAGACTGTACATGTTTACCAGCCGATAGGCGAGCTCAAACGGGAATGCACCGCTGCGTTCGCGCTGCTTCCCGTCGACGAGCTCCTGGCGCACACCCTTAAACGACCATACGTCCGAAAACCATTCGTTGCGCTCCTCCCAGAAGAACGCGCTCTGCCGGCGACGGCGCTTCGCGCGCTCATCGAAGCTACGCTTGTCGCCCTTGCGGAAGATCAGGATGTACTCGTGCTCGAGCGTGACGTACGCCCCCGCCGGGTACATTCCTGAGCCCATGAACTTGTTGGGAGCGTTGGTCTGCTTACGCCACAACACCGCCGGCAGCGACTGTAGCCCAAGCTCTGCGAAGGCGCGGATGACGCGGGCGTGGTTCGTGTAGAGCTGAAACACGCCCCCGACTGTGCGCGTGGCGTCGCCCACGTTGATACAGGCGATCCCGCCCGGAACGAGCACCCGCGCGCATTCCGCCCAGACCGCGTCAAGCAGCCGGTGCATGCCTTCGAACGCACGCACACCATCCTGCGCCGCAAGCGCCTCGGCAACAGCGCGATCCTGTTCGGCGAACTGGGCGTCCCACATCTCGATCATGGGGTACGGCGGCGAGGTCACAATCAGCTCTACCGACTGATCTTCAACCTCGTCCAACGCAGGCCCTTCACGTAGATAGACTCGGTGTGTAGTGGTCATCAGAAGGCAGCATAACAGGCCTTACACGCAAGTGCCAGCCTTCGGCTTCAGCCGGCGCCGGCTCGACAGACGCGCCGATCCGGGGGCGGAAGCGGCGATCTGCGGCGAAAGCGCTGCTCCTGCCGCACTTATAGCGGCGCAGATCAGCAACCCGGCACGCCTGTGCACATCGTGAGCGCACGCCGATCACAGTTACAGCCCCTCGCCGCGCAGGGTGCGGCCGAGTAGCCGCAGTCCTACCGCTCCGGCAACGAGAAACCCACCGATCCCGATGACCGGCACGTCGTTCCACAGGGGCGGCACGCCCGAGTGCACCAGAATCGCCGACCCGATGATCAACGCGCCAAGCACCAGCGCGGACACAAGAATCGAAGCGGCTCCTACTACGGTTTTGCGAATTGGATCAAGCGTGGTCTCATCCAGCCGGACTCGAACACGCCCGGCGGCGATGGTGTCCACAAGCTTATAGTAGTCGCCCGGGAAACTCTGCAGTAGCTCGGCGTAGTCACCGGCCGTGGTTGCCACCCGCGTTGCGGTCCGTTTGGGATCGTACTTCTCGCGCACCAGATCGCGTGCGAACGGCTCGAGTCGCGCCGCGAAATCAAACCCCGGGTCGAGCCCGGTGGCTACGCCTTCAATCGTGATCAAGGCTTTGACCAGCAGAAACAGGTCC
Organism: Spirochaetaceae bacterium; assembly: GCA_003552985.1. Lineage (GTDB taxonomy): Bacteria > Spirochaetota > Spirochaetia > DSM-27196 > SLAA01 > B1Sed10-166. Next base: position 6,968 of record PUPD01000210.1, on the reverse strand, counting down.
GGCGGAAGACCGAGACCCTGATCGACGAGAACCTCGGTCAGCTCGCCGAGCAGCATTGTGAACGAGAAGTCCCCTGCCTGTGCGCTTTGAAAGCGCGTGATCAGTTCGGCGATCTCACGCTCAATGCTCTGGGCGATCGCGAAATCGCGACTGCCGGAAAGCCGCACAACCGCCCGCGCCGCCTTCTGTTCGTTGCGCGAGATGATGCTCAGCAGAATATCGCCGATCACCTCGCGATCGCGCTGCACCAGGTTTCCGGTGAGGCCGAAATCCAGGTAACAAAGCCTTCCATCGTCCAGCACAACGATATTGCCGGGATGCGGGTCGCCGTGGAAGAAGCCGTGCACGAAGATCTGCCTGAGCGTCAGATCAGCGCCCAGCTCGGCGATCCGCGCCCCGCGTTCGCCCAAGCGCCGCTCGCCGTACACGAACTCCGAGAGCGGCCGGGCCTCGATGAACTCCATAGTCAGCACCCGCCGGCTCGTCAGCTCCCGATGAACCGCCGGTACCTTGATCCGGTTATCCCCGGCAAACTGCGCCCCAAAACGCTCGATCGCAGCCGCCTCACGCAGAAAATCGAGCTCCTGAAGCATCCCCTTCTCGAACTCATCGACGATGCCGAGCGGAGCGAACCGGCGGCTCTCGGGTACGCGCCGTTCGACCAGCTCCGCGAGCTCACGCAGTATCGCGATATCGACCTCCACGATCTCCTGCAGCTTGGGACGTTGCACCTTCACCGCCACCGCCACACCCTCGTGAGTGACCGCGCGGTGGATCTGGGCGATCGAAGCCGCGGCAACCGGCTTGGGATCGAACTCGCGAAACAGCGACGTCACCGGCGCCCCGAGCTCTCGCTCGAGCAACGCTACGGCTTCGCGCGGTGCAAACGGCGGCACGCTTCGCTGCAGCTTCTCGAGCTCGTGTTGCAACGGCCGGGGGATGAGATCCGGCCGGTTGCTGAGAATCTGTCCGAGCTTGACGAACGACGGGCCCAGCTCTTCCACTGCAAGTCTTATGCGAGTCCAGGTATCGGACTCCCCGACCGCGCGCTCCTCGCCTCCGCGCCGCACGGTAAACGGCCTCCCGAGCACGCGCAGCGCCCGCCCGAGGCCGGTTTGATACGCGATCTCACCGAAACCGTGCGCCACCAGCGTTGAGAAGATTTTCCGATAACGGGTGATACGAAGCCGGCCCTTACGGGTCAACAGCGCGATTATCTTCACGTCACCTCCATCCATTCCGCTCCTGGAATACGGAGATCATAGCAGGAAATTCAGACCGATACCCAGGGGGGGGGCACCTGGCGGGTTCATTCCTCCGGGCGCGTAGTGTATGCTGGGTACCGGAGGAGACGAGATGCAGTACCGGAATCTACCGCAAACCGACCTACAGGTAGCGACGGTGGCGCTAGGGTGTTGGGCGTTCGCCGGCGGGGGTAACTGGGGCCCGCAGGACGACAGCGACTCGATCGCTACCATCCATGCCGCTTTGGCTAACGGCGTGAACTTCCTCGACACCGCCGAAGCTTACGGCGACGGCTTCTCGGAGCGTCTGATCGGCCGCGCGCTCGAGGGCCGCCGGCACGAGGCGGTTATCGCCGATAAGCCCGCTCCGGGCAGGGAGCGCCCTGAGGAGCTCAGACGGGCGTGCGAGGAGAGCCTCGAACGTTTGGGCACCGACTACATCGACCTCTACCAGCAGCATTGGCCGAACCGGGATGTGCCGTTGGCCGAGACGGTCGGCGGCTTCGAGCGTCTGAAGGATGAAGGCAAGATCCGCGCCTTCGGGGTCTGCAACTTCGGACCGACCGACTTAGAGGATCTGCTGAAACACGGTAAGCCCGCCACCAATCAGGTCGCCTACAGTCTGCTCTCGCGAGCTGCGGAGTTCACCATACAGCCGAAATGCCGGGAGCACGATATCGGCATTCTCTGTTACAGCCCGATAGCGCAGGGATTGCTGACCGGCAAGTACCGGAGCGCTGACGAGGTCCCTGAAGGCCGCGCACGAACCAAACACTTCTCGGGGTCGCGTGCGCAGGCGCGCCACGGGAGCCCCGGAGTGGAAGAACTCACCTTTCGCACGATCGATGAGATCCGCCGCCTTGCGGAGCGCTACGAGTTACCGATGGCGCAGCTCTCAATCGCCTGGCTCCTCACCAGACCGGCGGTCACCGCGGTACTCGCCGGAGCGCGCTCGCCCCGCCAGCTCGAACAGAATGTTGCCGCGGCCGAGATGAGCCTCCCGGATGAGCTCGTGAGCGGGCTGGCTGAAGCAAGCGAAGAGCTCAAGGTCGCCCTCGGCGACGACGCCGACCCCTGGGATTATCGCATCCGCTGAGCCGGCTCGTGACGAACGGTGACTCCGCGCCGCGCCAACTGTGCGAGCAAAGCCGCTGCGGCCGGCAATGGCCCTGTGACCAATGGCGGCCTGCTGTGAACGGCGGCCCTGCGGCCGCCAACAGCCCTGCGGCGAAGTAGTTGTGGCCCCTCAGGGTTTTTGGTATTATTCCGCGCGTGTCGAACGCCAAGGAACCCATCCTTACCCTGAGGGGGCTTTCGAAACTCTACCCCGGCACCGTTGCGCTTCAGGACGTTGACCTCGAGGTCGAGCGCGGCGAAACGCACGGCATCATCGGGAAGAACGGCGCCGGGAAGACCACGCTCGTCGGCATCGTCGCCGGCCTGGTTCAGCCTTCCGCCGGCAGCGTGCAGATCAACGGACACGACTACAGTCGCCTCACTCGCATCGGCGCCCGCAAAGCCGGCGTAGCGATTGTGCCCCAGGAGCCGCAGCTGGTGCAGCAGTCCACCGTCGCCGAAAACCTGTTTCTCCCCGACTACCTGCGACGCGGGCACGGGCTCCTGGTGGATTGGCAGACCATGCATCGCCGCGCCAACGAGATTCTGCGCCGCGGCCGCTTGAGCCTGGACTCCCGCACGCGCGCCGGCGACCTCGGTATCGGGCTTCAGCAGATCCTCCTGATGTTGAAAGCGGCCTACGTCGAGCAGGCCGAGGTTATCATCCTCGACGAAGCGTTCGCTTCGCTTTCCGAGCGCGAAGAAGCGCTGTTCTACGAGTTGATTCGCGAGCGCAAAGCGGCCGGCTGCACCATCTTGCATATCTCGCATCGCATCGACGAGCTGCTGGAGGTCTGCGACCGCATGACGGTTCTGCGTGACGGTCGCTCGATCGGCACCGTGAAACGGGCGGACGTGGATAAAGACTCGCTGGCCGCCTTGATCGTAGGTGAGGAAAGCGAGCTGCGGCCCGGCGCCCCGACTCGGCCCGGCGCCGCGGACCGCCTGGGCGCCGCAAGCAGTCCGGCAGGCGGCCCGCGCCCTGCGGACGCTCCGGTCGAGCGGACGCCGGTGCTGGAACTGCGCGGCCTTACGCGGGCCGAGCGCTTCTCGGAGATCAGCTTCAGCGTCGCCGAGAACGAAGTACTCGGTCTCGCCGGCTTGATCGGGAGCGGACGCAGTTCGATCCTGCGGGCGATCTTCGGGCTCGAGCCCCTGGATGCGGGAGAGATACGGCTCAACGGCAAACCGGTGCGGTTGGACCGCCCCACTGTCGCGTTGCGGCACGGCGTGGTCTACCTGCCGGAGGAGCGAGACGATGAGGGACTGATAACCACCCTCAGCGTCAAGACCAACCTTCTACTCAGCGCCCTACGCCGCGTGTCCGGTCGCGTCTGCATCGACCGCGCCCGCGAAGGTGAGCTCGCTCGCGATCTGGCTGCGCAGCTGGCCTTGCACTTCGCCTCGTTCGACCAGGAGGTAAGCGAGCTGAGTGGTGGCAATCGACAGAAGGTCGTGGTAGGAAAGGTGCTTTCTACCGAGCCGCAGGTTTTCCTGCTCGATGAGCCCACCAAAGGAATCGACATCGCCGCAAAGGCCGGGATTCTGCGCATCATCCGCGAGGGGCTCCGCACGAACAGTGCGGTTGTCGTAACATCCCCAGGGCTAGACGACCTGATCGAGATCTGCGATCGCATCGTCGTCGTCCACGACGGACGCATCCTCGGCAGCTTCCAGGCACACGAGTTTCAGGAGGAGCGTATCTACAAAGCCATCCAGGGCACGATGATGCAGCCGACGCGCTGACAACAAGGAGCGTGACACCACGACACATCGAGGCGTGATATGAAGCGTAGCACTAGAATACAGATGTTTCTGATCGAGAACCTGATCTGGGTTCTTGTCGCCGCATTCTTTCTGATCAACGCGGCGGTTACCCCGCGCTTTGCGTCCTACGCGAACGTAGTCAATATCCTCTACCACTCAGCGATTATGAGCATGCTCGTGCTCGGGCAGGGTTTGGTGCTGATAAACGGTAAGCTGGATCTTTCGATAGAATCGACCCTCGGCTTCGCCCCCGGGATCGCGATGCTGATGGCGATGCAACAGTTCCCGGAGATCGTCGGACCGCTAACAGCGATTGCGATTACCCTGATCGTCGGCGGCATGCTCGGCTGGTTCAACGGCTTCTGTATCGCCAAACTGAAGATCAACCCGCTGCTGCAGACGCTGGCAACCATGATCATGATTCGCGGCATCCTGCTCTTCATCTTTCCGTTCTCGCTGTTCCCGCTGGACCCGCTCTATCGTTATGCCGGAGCCGGACGACTGCCGGGGAACATTCCGGTCTCGATTCCGCTGATTCTGATTATTTTTTTCATCCTCAATCTGGTTTTGCAGTACACACCGTTCGGCAGGCGTTTCGTGGCGGCCGGCGGGAACGCACGCGCAAGCCATGTCTCCGGGATCAACGTCGATCGCATGACGATCTACGCCTTCGTCCTTGCCGGCGTGCTCGCGGCGGTCGCAGGGTTACTCGCCGCCGGACGACAGGGGTCGATCTCCAACTCGATGGGTGAAGGTATGGTCCTGCTTTCGTTTGCCGGTGCGCTGATGGGTGGCGCTAGTCTGCAGGGCGGCAAGGGAACCCCGCTCGGAATGCTCGGGGGCGCGCTGCTGCTCGGGATGTTTTCCAATTCCCTCAACCTGCTCGGCGTTGGTCCGAGCTTGATCTATGCATCTAAGGGTGCGCTGATATTCGTCGCGCTGCTGCTCGACCGCGGGCGCATCCGCTGGCGCGGCTATCTGCTGCACAAGGAACAGCTTGAAGCTCTGGAGCATAGGAGCTAGTAAAACTACCCTCGCGGGCGCCGGGCTTCACTGCCGAAGCACGGGCCCGGCAAGAAAGGAGTACGATATGCAGACGAAAAGTTGGGGAGCGGTTGTACGTTACCTGTCAATCGCAGCGCTTGCCGCCGTCTTGATTATGGTGCCGGCCGGTGAGCACATTCAGGCCGGCGGTGCCGCCGAGGAGGAGCAGCTGACCTTCGGCATGGTGATAAAGTATCCGGGCACGCCGTACATCGAGGCGTTCATCCATGCCGCTGAAGAGAAGGCCGAGGAGCTCGGAGTACGCCTGCTGGTACGCGACGGCGAGGGCGACGCGCAGACGATCATGAATCACATCGACACCTACCTCGTGCAGGGAATCGACGGATTTATCATGGCCGGCGCGGTCGACCAGCGCGCAATCGTTCCGGGAATAGAGCAGCTCAACCAGGCCGGCGTACCGGTGACCGCCATCGACACCAGCCCCGAAGGCGGGGAGGTCGACTACTTCATCAGCGCCGACGTCACCGGACAAAGCGCTCGCGCCGCCGAAGCCTTCATCGAGGGCATCAAGGACCGCAACGGTGGTGAGGTGCCGGAAGGCGTGGTGATCGAGATCACCGGCGATGTGCGCGACATGTACACCCGGGCGGCTAACGAAGGGTTCATGTCGGTGCTCGACGAGTATCCACAGCTTCAGGTAGCACAGGGCGACGGCAAGTGGAACAACATCGACGCCCACGAGCGCGCCGGCGACCTCCTGACTCGGCACGGCGACGATGTGCTCGGCATCTACGTGCAGACGCCGGACATTATGGGCCCGGGCGTAGTGGAAGCCATCATCGCCGCCAATCGTGATCCGGCCGATTACGGCATCACCGGTACCTGGATGGGTCCCGAAGGCCAGGAGCTGATCAAGAACGGACATGTCCTCGGCATCGTCGCTATGCCGGCCTATGTGCCGGCGCGGATGGCGGTGGAGTTGCTCTACGATCTCGCCGCCGGGGCTGAGGTTCCGCAGCTCGGTGACGTCATTGAGGAGGACGACGCCCTCTGGTCCCCGGCTGAAGTCAAGGAGAGCCCCTGGGCCGATGGTCTGTACATTCAGCTCCAGGCACCGATCGTGCCGTTGGAAGTGGATGTCGACGATCCCCGGCTGTGGGAGAACCGGCTCGACCACCTGTGGTAACAGACTTCCGACCTTGGTAACCGCTTAGCAGTAGCTCGGAGCGCCCCCTAATACGGGGCGCTCCCCGGCTTCTTGTTACAGCAGCAGTCAAAGTAGCGGCGCGAACTCATCCTCCAGATGCCGCAGGAGCGCGTGCGTGCGCACCAGTTCGGCAGCCAGTTCGATCTCGTCCTTGAAGTAATGGTCGGTGTCGGCATGGGGAATCGTCTCGCGGATTCGCTGGTGCGCGATCTCAACCCCGCGTCCGGGCCGCAGCGGTCGTCTGAAATCGAGTGCCTGCGCTGCGGTGAAGAGCTCGATCGCAAGCACCTGTTCGAGGTTCTCCAGCACCGCCAGCAGATGCAGCGCCCCGACGCTGCCCATGCTCACGTGGTCCTCCTGCCCCTGACAGGTCGGAATCGAATCCACCGATGCCGGATGACACAATACCTTGTTCTCGGAGACCAGCGCCGCCGCGGTGTATTGCGGGATCATGAACCCTGAGTTTATGCCGGTCTCGGCCATTAGCAGATTCGGAAGCTCGTCATGCCCCGACAGCAACAGGTAGATGCGTCGCTCCGAGATGTTGGCAAGCTCAGCCAGGGCGATCTTGGCAAGATCGATAACCTGTGCGAGCGGCTCGCCGTGAAAGTTGCCGCCGCTGATGATGT
>PUPD01000084.1 GCA_003552985.1 Spirochaetaceae bacterium | reverse complement strand
GGAGCTCCTCAGAGGCGGCCAATGACACGGCTCGCGACCGGCACTTCGGTCAAGATGGGGATCCTGGCACAGTTTTCAAGGATACCCGTCTACGCGTTCGCCCTGTGCGTGCGTTTTAGCTCCCGTTCGCGGCGTTTCCTAAGCGAGCAATCTAAGAGACCGGCTGAAGACACAGAGTGTTGAGTAAGATAAGGAGGCGATGACCACGGTCGGCTCGGTTTGCAGCCGTTTGCTCGGTACCAAGCTGTGCTTCAGCTGACGTCGAGAATCAATCGATGGGAGGCAGTGGTACGATTAGCACGCCCGGGTAGATGAGGCCAGACGCCCGGATTCCGTGGTGAGAGAATGCGGTCAACGCGTATGTACTTGTGTACGAACCCGACGAAGGCACTTAGAGCTGAGGCTCCCTTGGCCGTGTCTACGAGGAGCGTGGTGTATCTGATGTCTTCCTATATACGCTAACACTGTTTCATCGGAGATCTAGAATTCCTAAACCGTAGACCTAAGATGAGTACAAGCTATCATCTTAGATCACCTTTGGTGAGCGACGCGATAGAAGAAGATGAATCTCGCCATCTCAGAAGTAGTGGAATGGCCGCTCGTTTACTCGTTGCTTGTCGTGAAGCTGGACGAGTTCTACCCCCTTCTCGCTCAAGTCTTGCTATGGAATGCCGAGAATCCATGCGATGGGCTCTAACTATGACTTGCTGCCCCGGCTAGACCTCCAACTTCAGGTGCGCACGCTGCCCGATCGACCGAGACGGACGATTAGAATGAACTGTGGTAGTGAGGTATAATGATCTACGTGTATCGGTGCGGGTGCCGGAACAGCGAAGCGACCGAGCATAGTGCGGCCGGCAGTGATGTAAAAAGCTTTCCACATGGTGGTGCCGACTGACTGATCGCAAGGGGTTTTGGTTGACCAAACTCTCTTCACGGATGAAGACGTTGTATCTCCTATGCTTGGCTCTCGTAAGTGTGGCTGTGAGCGCGCCCGCCGCCTTCGGTCAAAGCCGTATGCCGGCCGACGCGGAGAACTGGTTGCAGGTTGTCGGCAGAGACAATCTCGGGTCGGAAAGCAGGGCGAACGTTACATTCTTCGAGATCCCCGACACCGAAACAGGCGCGCTGTACTTTGCAGTCCGCGATCCCGGTCTTAGCGAGAACGGTGAAGCTCCGAACGACGGGGATGCTTTAAATGATGTTGACACCGATTTTTACCTCATCGGATTTAGCGGTGCGTTGAGCCACCCGAGCTCTCGGCAACGAATCTACACAGTTGGTGCCTCAGACGCGCTTGAAGGCACCGAGTTGGGTTACATTCAGGGCGGAGACTCAGCCGATGGTGAAGGGACCGGCTGGGTGTATTTCGACGGTGTTGATCCCAGCCAGGGCGAACGAATCGGCAACCGTTACTACTTTAGAGTTGTGGCGATCGCAGAGGATGCAAGCAGTTGCGTGCAGCACGGTAGCGTTCGACTCCCCGCGCGCGGGAAATGCAGTCGTTTTGCCCTACCCGCATCTGCAGGAATTGCGTACTCCGGCGGCATAATTCCCGCAGGGCGCATGATCGGCCGATGCGCTCGGGGAGCGGTAAGCATGTTGGGTACGTTGAGGCAGTGCGGCATGCAGTTTGTTCGGCGATTAGGAAGGGTTCGGGGCTGGTGAAATGAAGACTGCCGCTGTGCTCCCGCAGATGTCGTTTCTCTATCTGCTCCGTTGTCTCGCCGGGAGGCATTCCAAGGGCGGAATCTCGGCAGTACTCGCCTGCCTGCTCTTACTTGGGCTGACGGTGCCGGTTTCGGCAAAACCCTGGTTCAATACCGACTGGTCTTTCCGGCAGGAGATAGCGGTAAGCTCGGATCTCAGCGACGAGACCCTAGACAACTATCCGCTGCTGGTGCATATAGTGGATCCGGATGCACTGTTATTCGACTTGATCACCGACCCCGACGATCACAGCGACCTGCGCTTTGTAGACGAGGATAACGACTCGCTCCCATACGAAATGGAGGAGTTCGATGCAGATACGGGAGTATTACGCGCCTGGGTTCGCGTTCCGGAGGTCTTATCGACAGGGTCGAGCATCTACCTGTACTTCGGCAACCCCGAAACGGTGCCTTCGACCGAGGATGCCGAGGAGGTCTGGGACGACCATGAGCTGGTGATGCACCTGCAGGATGCGGAGGTCGATGCAGGGGGCAGGTATAGCTTTGCGACCGACGGAGTGGCTGACGCGGCGGGACAGGTAGGCGGTGCGCAGGAGTTTCAGCAAGACATCAGCTACATAGACGTTGACGACCCGATTGTCGACTCTACCTGGCAAACCTTCACCTTTGAAGCCTGGATCCGGCCTGACGCCGCTAGCCATGACGATTTTCCGCGCCTGCTCAACATCTCCCAGGTTGCCGAACCGGGTGTGACGATCGATGACATCGACGATTGGCTCATCGCGGTTGTACTGAACCGGGGTGGTGCAGAAAGTCCCGGAATTTCGTACGTGGTGAACACAGATGTAGGAGATGCTCAGCAGGGAGCTCTGCAGTTCGCCGACCTAGACGATGGCAACTGGCCTGAGTGGTACTACGTTGCGTTACGGCTGAACCTTGGTGCGGACCAGATCACAGCGTTCGTTGACGCGGCGTCCGACACGGCGGCGGTCAGCGGGAATAATCTCTTGGAGCCGCAGGTCGTTGGCGACGACACCGGCATCCGGATCGGTAACTTCCTGGATCTCGACGAAGGAGAGAGGCCGTTTCGGGGCTTGATGGATGAGCTGCGATTCAGCCAGGCATTGCGCTCCGACGCGTGGCTGTTGGCCAACTACCGTACGCAGAATCCTGCTACGTACGACGATTATCTGGATATCGGCCTGCTGGAAGTTGCGCCGGATACGAAACTGTGGCTCGGCGAGGTGGACAGCGATTGGTTTGAGCCGGACAACTGGACCCCTGCCGGTGTTCCGGAGAGCAGCGATGCGGTAATAATCTCTTCCAGCGCCGAAAGGGATGCAGTAATTAACGACTCTGCCGGTGCCCTTGCCGGCAGCGTACGGATCGAAGCCGACGCTGAGTTGACCATGGAAGCGGGTAGTGACCTCACTGTCAGCGGAGACTGGATCAACGAGAGTCCCGGTGGCTTCGTCGCCGAGCCCGATAGTCTTGTGCGTTTCAACGGCGTCGGTGAGATCGATGCCGGCGAGGCCGCCTTTTTCGACATTGAGGTTGCCACAGGCGCCGATCTTACATTCACCTCCGATTTGCCGGTTGTAAGGGACTGGATACGAACCGGTGGAGGTATCGACTTCGGGACGTTCGCGATAGAGTTCGTCAACGCGGCGGTCAACTCGCAGGTCTTCGGCACAAACCGGTTCAACGATTTTACTGTCACAGCCAACGGCAAGACACTAAGTTTCGAAAGTGGTGAAACGCAACGCATCGACGGCGCGTTTACTATTGCGGGGAGCGCCGGCTCCGAGAACTTGATCCGGCTATTGAGCATCACCGCCGGGTCACAGTGGACTATCGACTATCGAGCAGGAGATGACGCCTCAGTCGATTTTGCGTTCGTGCAGGACAGCGCGGTGTTTTCGAACAACATTCCCGCGGCCAACAGCCGGAATAACGGGAACAACGAGACGACCTCCCCGGGCTGGGTATTTGAGCCCGCGACGATAACCTGGGAGGGTACCGAAAACAGCGACTGGGACGAACCGGACAACTGGGACAGCGGTTACGTGCCGAACGACACCGACGATGTGGTGCTTGCCGATCAAGGTAACTCGCCGGTGTTGAACCTGGATGTCACCGTGCGGGATCTGACCGTTGAAGGGGATCAGACCTTCGATCAGAACGAGTTTGGAGTTACGATCAATCGGAACTGGTCGGTGGAAGAAGGTGCGACGCACGACCTTGGCGGGGGCAGCCTCGATGTCACCGACGCAGACGAAGACGGAGAAATAGAGAACGCCGGCACGGTGCGACTCGAGGGCGGTGAGGATGTGGACTTGGTGCTCGATTTCGATGTCTCGCAGGGGTTGGTTGAGTATTACGGCACCGACCCTAGCTACACCGGCTTGGCGCTTGGTGATGAATATTTCGACTTGAGCTTCACCGGGAGCGGAAGCTGGACGCTCGACCGCGACATACAAGTGGTCGGCAACTTGTCCATCGGCGTTGATGCAACGCTTGATGTCTCCGGTGATAACCACCGGATTACCGTCGGCGGCGACTGGGAAAACAACGGGACCTTTGAGGCGCAAGCCGGGCTGGTTGAGTTTGACGGGGACGGGGCGATAGTAAACAACGAGGAGTTTCATGCGGTTGAGGTGAGCGCGGGGGAGCGCAGCTCGGCGGCTGGGTTCAGCACTGGTGCGCTGCTTGAGGTAGGCGGTGGAGAGTTGGATGTAACCGGCGGGGATGTGGATGCGCACACGCTTACCCTCTCAGGCGGAGATATGAGTGTGGCTGAGGCGGCCTCGCTTACGGTCAGCGGTGGTGATTTCAGCATAACCGAGGCCGCCTCGGTGTACGACGGGGGCGGGGATGTGACGGTAAGCACCGGCGATCTTATCATTACCGCCGGCTCGTACAACGCTGGAGGAGCCACCACTATTAGCGCCGGTAATCTGAGTTTCGACAGTGGGGATGACTCTGCGCCCACCGGCACGGTTGATGTTGTCGATGGGGCTGCGAGCTTCAGCGGGACCGGTGCGTTTACGCACGATGCGGAGCTGACAGTGGGCGGTGACATGAGCGTATCCAACGGGACGGTGACCGGAGGTGGGAACATCACTGTTACCGCGGCGATGGTGCTGGATAATGCGTTGGGAACCCTTGAGGGCAATGCGCGCACGATCACCGTCGGGGGCGACTGGAATGAGACAGCCGCCGTGTTTGACGCCGGTGACTCGCTTGTGGTGCTTGACGGAGGTGCTGCGACGCTTAGGAGTGAGAACGCGTTTAATGACCTCACGGTTGACTCTGAGGTAACGCTTGACAATGCGGTTGTGGTGGGCGGTGATCTTGAGATTACCGCCGACGGTACGCTTGATGTCTCCGGTGATAACCACCGGATTACCGTCGGCGGCGACTGGGAAAACAACGGGACCTTTGAGGCGCAAGCCGGACTGGTTGAGTTTGACGGGGACGACCCGCAGAGCATGACTACTAACGATGACCCGTTCAACAATTTGACCAAGAGCGGCGACTCTCGACTTACCGTCAGCTCGGGCGACCTAACCGTCGGCGGTGTATTACAGATCAACACCAATAGTGAACTGGACGTGGCCGCGCATACCTTTTCGATCAACGATTTCCAAAACCAGGGCCGATTCCGGCTTGTCGGCACGCAGGCCATCGGAGACCAGCAAATAACCAGCTTCAACACGACCTCCGGCACGGTCGAATACTATAATCCGGCAGGGCCGATCGACATTCATCATACCGAGTTCCACTCGTTGGACGTCAACAAGGGTGGAACTACGGCGCGGCTAACCGACAACACCGTTGTGAACGGCGACCTCACGCTTTCCGGCGGCACGCTTGACGTAACCACTGACAACTACCAGGTAACGGTCGGAGGCGATTGGGATGGGGACGCGGGCGGAAGCTTCCAGGCCCGGAACGGTGAAGTGATCTTCGATCCCGGCGACGGCGCGACGATTCGGGTGCTGGGAGACAACACATTCAACGACTTCACACTCGAAGGTGAAAACATAACTGTCGAATTCCAACAAGAACGCCTGCAGGTGATCGTAGGGGTTTGGTATATCCGCGGTGAGGAAGGAAGCGAAGTCGACCTTACGGCAGAGGACCTCGACGTCGACGATGTTCCCGATCCCGACTATGTCGGCAACGAAGAGCCCGCCGAGGATCAATGGAGCGTTGACCTTCAAGGAACCCTCGATTTCGACTATGTGCGGGTAGGTTGGAGCTTCGCGGAGACTGTAATTGTGCTCCCACCGGACCGCGACGAGGATCCAGACGATGGTGTTGACATCGAGGTTTTCGCCTCAACCACGAACTGGCTTCGCATCTTCTTGGTAAGCGCTACGGCAACACGTGACACAACCGGAAGCGGAAAGATCGACCGCATAGCCGTGATCATGCCGGGTCCGATCCGTGACGAGAACGACCCGTTCTCACAGTTCGAAGTCGAAGTAGAAGGGTATGAGATCAAGGACTACGAGATCGTAGGCAACGTGTTGTTTATCGTGCTCCATGAAAAACCCGAACTAGACACCGGTGAGACACCACGCTGGCGTATTGTAGTGAATCAGAGCCTCGTAGATGCCACGACAGGGATTCGCCTCGTCACGCTCGATGAGACCGCGGATTTTGTCGAGGAGATAGACGGTGAGTTTTGGGCAACTCCGGACGACGAAGCAGAACCCGTCGTCGGATATACTCTATCGATTCCGGGGCGCGATCAGATATTCGTGCATTTCTCAGAGCCGCTTGATCTCAGCGGCGCCACCATAGGCTACGGCGGTGCCGCCGTCGTGGATAATGCCGATCCGGCCCCGGGAGGATTGCCGGGCCAGGAGTTTATCCTGCAGCTGTCGGAACCGGTCACCGAAGAGGAGATCGGGGCACAGACCTTGATCACCCTCGGCGGGGTGGAGGACCCGGCTGGTAATGAGCTCGTCGCGCGTGCGGTGTATGACAGTGCCGATGCGGTACATCGCGTCAGCGACATCGTCGTTGGACGCCAAGATCAAGGCTTGATTGAGCCGGTTTTTGCACGGAACACCGAAAGACCGGAGATTGACCCCGACCGCGGCGGAATCGGCACGGTCCGGGCGTTTGACGGGTCGGAGTTCTTGCAGACGGGCGAGATTGTGCTTCAGGCCTTCCAGACAGACTATACTGAGACCGCAACCTCGGCCGGTGATCTTGATCTAGTGTTCGACGCCGGGGTTCCGGCACGTCTGATTCGAAACGGAATGTGGCTCGGTGGCTTCGATGAAGCGCAGTTCAGTGGGATCGTTCCGTATCCGGTGGAAACCGTAAACGAAACCGGAGCGCCGGTAACGGTTAATGATAACGACAATCTCTTGGAGTTCCTGTTACAACCGCCGACCAACTTGCCTGAGAGAGAGGACCTGGGGTTTTGGTTCAGACTCCAGAGCGTCCCGGACCGGCCCCCGCTGTTCTTCGGCACGATCGACCGACCCGACAGCAGCGATTGGTTCCGCACCGTACGCCCCTGGAAGTTCCAGTACCGCGACGTGCGTACGCAGCGCGGCGGCGTGACGATTCACAACAACGTGATCAACCCCGAGCGCGGCGAGAAGGCCGAGCTGCACTACGAGCTCGACTCAAGCGGCATGGTCACGATCAACGTGTTCAACCTGGCAGGTGATCTTGTCGAGCAGCTCTATCGCGGACGGCGCTCGGCCGGCGAGTACTCCACGACCTGGGACGGGCGTAATCGCGGCGGCTATGCGGTCGCGCGAGGCATCTACTTCATCCGCGTAGTGGGCCCCGGAATCGACGAATACCGCAAGGTGATGGTGGTGAAGTGAGAATGTGCTCCAGCTCGCGCAGACGGGTCCTCTGCTGGGTCTTACCCGGCGTGCTGGTAGTCTTCGCTCTTGCAGGCTGTGAGGCGCTCGGGCTGGTGGAGCCGATTGGGAGCGCCGGGGAGCCCGAGGAGCGCGTCGCCGAGTTCCGCGTGCGGGTGGAGTTTATTCGCGCCGAGGGCAATAATGCTCCGACTCTCGACTCGCTCACCATTCGCATGCCGGTCGACGGCGACGCGCCGGACGACGCTGGTGCCTGGCCTTACGACGAGGTCTACCAGTTTGACGGCCGCACCGAGCACGGCAACACCGAAAGCGCGTACGTGAAGGCGTTCTCGGGAGACGAAAACGAGGCGTTCACGGTGCGCATTCGCTACTGGGACACCGGCACCGAACCGGAGACGCTGGTGTTTGAGCGTACCGTTGAGTCCAGACCTGCCGGTGGTAACGACCAGGGCGTACAAACCAGCTTCGCCGTACCGCGCTGAGGCGAGCTCCTCCACCGAATGCTGCAAGGCACGTGCATCTCGGGCGCGAGCGCGCGCCACAGCGTGCTGCAGGTGCGCCCGCTACAGGTGCGCGCGTGTTACAGATGAGGCAGCACCTCGGCGGCGTGCTCAGCGGCCTTGACCTTGGGAAAGGTTTTCGCGATCGTACCGTTTTCGTCGATCACATAGGTCACCCGCAGCGTCCCGGGAAATATCTTGCCGTACATCTTCTTCTCGCCCCATGCCTCATACTGCTGGATGACTGTCTTTTCAGGGTCGGCCAAGAGATAAAACGGCAGCTCATACTTGTCCTGGAACTTGCGGTGGCTGTCTTCACTGTCGGCGCTGATGCCGATCACCACCGCGCCGCGGTCGAGGAAATCCTGGTGATTGTCACGGAAGCTACAGGCCTCCTTGGTGCAGCCGGGCGTGTTATCCTTAGGGTAGAAATACAGGACCACTTTCCTGCCGCGAAACTGACTCAGGCTCACCTGTTCGCCGTTTCCGGCCGGCAGGGTGAAGTCCGGGGCCTGGGTTCCTTCTGCCAACACTGTCGCACCTCCTCAAAAGCTTCTGAACGCTGTCTTCGGCGCGGCGGGTTGTCACCCACCGAGCGCCTTAGCCGCTTTTGCACCGCCTTACCCACGCACGCAGTCGCGGCCTCGGGGCTCGCCGGTGGCCGCGCCGCCCGCGGCCAACCTGCGCAGGCAGCTCGGCGGCCGGCCTTGCTGACAGAAAAATAGCTATCCTGTCCGTCGGAGTAAAGAAATTTCGGTAGCGGTCTTAGCCTGCTCGAGGTAATCTGCAGCGACCCCTGCCCGCGCGGTCACCGGCGAGCAGCGGCTTCGGCGTGTTGGGTGCCGCCACGGCCCTGCTCGGCCCGGTCGGCCTGCTCGGTGAGGCTGCGCATGAACGGGAGGCTCGTGAGCACGCCGGCGCTGAAGAGCTGAAACGAGTGGTAGAAGATAAGCGGCAGGAGCGCGACGCCGAGGATCTCGGGGCGGGT
>PUPD01000179.1 GCA_003552985.1 Spirochaetaceae bacterium | reverse complement strand
GACGGAATCGGCTTTTGCGGGCATTCTAAACATACCTCCTGGGTGTTTTTTGGTGTTGGCTAACCTATTACACCACAAGGAGGTATTTTTTTCTACCTGCCGGAATCGCTCAGATTAGGTAATAGTATAGCTTCCGATCAACGTGATCTCCCCAGTCGGGGCGACAGCCAGGCTCAGATTGCCTCCGCCGCGCAGGGTCAGTCTGTCGCCGGACTGCCGGTCTACCAGTATTGAAACCTGCGTATCGGGGTTTATGTTGATCTCGACACTGAGATCCAGGCGCTCGAGCGTGGTATCCAGGAGGCCGTCACGTGACGGCATCTCGAGGTATTCGCGGCCGCGCGGCACGTCATAGTGCTCCTCGGCCTCTACGAATCGGACCACCCCTTCGCCTTCGTGCACCGGCGGCGCGCGGTCCGGCATGACGAACGACACCCGGCTACCGCTTTGCAGGCCCACGAGCCCCTCTACCAGAAGCTCGTCGGGAGTTCCGCTGAGTCTCAGATCGCTGTCGACCACCACACGGCCGAAAAAGAGATCGTCGTCCGCGACCGAAGTGTCCATGAGCATGAACCGGTCGGCCTGCAATCGCAGATCCAACCGCGGCACGCTATCCAGGGCAGACAGCTCTACACCACCGTCCACCTGCGCCCGGTTACCGACGGCGTCGCTGACCAAGAACCGCTCGGCCCGCAGGCCGGTTTCACTCACCGCAATAGCCTGATCGTCGATGGAGAACTCAGTTCCGAGTGCCGCGGGAGCGATCATCGCCTGATGAAACCGTAGCTCGCCGTCCCCGAACAGCGGCACCGCGCGCTCGGGGTCATACCCCAGAGCTATCGAGCCGGTCATATGTCCGCGGGCCTCAACCTGCTCGTCGCCCAACGCCGCCTGCAGGTACGCCAGATCCAGGTGCTCAACCTCGATCGCGAAATCGGCGCTGCGCTCCTCCGCAAGGACGGTGCCGCTTCCTGAGACTCGGTTTTCGTTATGCTCCAGCTGGAACGACACCCCGAACCTCCCCGGCAGGTAGTTTCCCCCCTGCAGGCGGATTGCGCCAAGGGCAATCTCCCCGCTTTGCAGTCGCGACGCAACCAACTCGCCGCTGATCAACGGTTCAGTCTCCCTGCGGGCGATCCGAACCGTGCCGTCGAGGACGCCGGTGAGGTCTTCCTCGGCCAATCCGAGCGGCCCCCCGAACGTTGCAATATCGAGGTTCGTAAGCTTCACCTCGAGCGGCACCCTGCCGTCGCGCTCCTCTAGGGTCCGCAGTGTGATCCACTGATCGGCGGTCCCCAGCCGCAGCTCATCGACCGTGATGTGCTCCGGATCGATCCGAATCAGATGTTCCGGCGTGACCTCCCAGCGGGTGTCGTCGATGACGAGCTGATCCGGCTTCAGCCTCGCAATCAGCTCCGTTTCGCGTGCTTCAATCTCGGCCCCTATATGCAGCAGCTGCCGGCGTTCGGCATCGAGCACCGATGCGGTCAACTCCAGCTGGTTATCCCGCGCCAACGCATACACTGTTGGATCGTAAACCGTCACCGCCCCAGCCTTCAGCTCACCAGAGCGCAGGTCAAACCTCAGCGCCTCACCGTCGGATTGGGCGCGAGCCTCGGGGCCATGGAGATCAAACGCCCCGTAGCTGATGCGGTCGAAACCCAGTCGCGCGTTCAACTCGTCGGTTGCTCCGTCAAAAGCAACCTGCAGGGAACCCGGCGAAAGAACCTGTAACTCCGGGATGAACCCGGCGAGCACAGGATGCAGGTTGTCGATATCAAGATGCAACACGAACCGTCCGTCCGGCTGTATCGGCTCCGGGGCTCCTGGGAAGCGAAAGAACTGACGAGCGTGCTGCCGCATCACCGCCGGAAGACCGCTGACCGGAATGCTCGAGGTGAATACACCGTCGGCGACATCCGAAGCGAGCCGCATATGAGCGTATCCCGGTCGATTTCGCACCCGTAGCTGAGCCGACGAAACCGCTGCGCTTCGTCGGCCGTACCAAACGCGGAAATCATCAAGCGCAATATCCGCGTTCAGCGTGTCCACGCTGCGTCCGGTCGCCTCCATACTGAGGCGCCCGCCAACACGCAGCCGATCCGGCGTCAGCCCTAGCTCATCGAGGTCGGCATGGTCCACGACAACCGTACCCTGGTAGCGCGGAACCGCTCGATTGAGCTTCAAATCGGCCTCGCCGCGAGCCGCGAGACGGCGATCGGTGACCGAACCGCCGACAGAAAGCTCACCGGCCCGATAGCGCGCGGTAGCGCTGATGTTCTCAAGCAGATTGGGTCCTACCTCGAGGCGCGCCGCATCGGCGGTCGCGACCCCCTCAAACTCGGATGCGGACAGGCCGCGACCGGCAAGCCGGACCGCTACATCGGCACGTCCCAGCGGGACCGCGGTGGGGAGCATCGCTCCCAGATCCAGCTCACGGCCGGCAGCCTCCAGCCGGAAGGCCACGCGTTGCGGCCCGTCGATCGACTCTGCCTCGGCTGTAACCGCGAGCGCACCGAACGGGTCCGCAACCGTCTCGCCGCGCACCTCCATACGGATCCGGTCTCCCTGCAGCCGCCCGGTGAACCGCATCTGCTCGGGGATCCGCGGCTGCAGCCCGTGATCTAAGGCGATGCCGTAAGCGAGATCGCGACGGTCCAGCACCAAATCGGTCACCGTGAAATCGACACTCGGGCCGTGTTCCCGGCCGTCGCCGACCAGTCCGAACAGTACGCCGCTCCCGGCCATCCGACTGTGCTCGCCGAAGCCGAGCTCAATCTCCTGCAGGGAGAGCTCCTGCACCGTTCCGCCCGCGCGGCCGCGCGCCCAAATGCGCGGGTAATGCGCTTCGGGAACCCCGGGCGTCGTCAGCCGCTCGACGGCACCTGCTTCAGGCACAGCCGCGGCCGCCTCGCCGAGCCACGCGTCGAGCTCGTGGAGGGCTATTCTGAGCTCGAGCGCATTCGGATCATCGCTCACGGCGCGCCACGACGGAACGTCGACGGCAACGTCGGCTTCGAGTCTGCTTGAGGCCGTCTCTACCCGCAGCTCATCGACGCGCAGGTGAGACGGCGAAGCGCTCCAGCGTGCGCTCACCTGCTCGAAGCTGACCGGGAGATCCCTGTCCGCGATCCGGGATTCTCCGCCGCGCTCAGGGCCTTCGCCGTCACCGCGGTCGGTACCGGTATGCAGCAGGAACTCGGCGTGCTCGAGCACCGCCTCCACAGTACCCCCTTGTACCTCAAACTCGGTAAGCGAAAGCCCGAGATCCGATACGGTTCGGTCTTGCTTGAGCGGGTTCGCCAGAGACCGATCCAGTCGCAACGCGGAGTCCCGAACCACCACGGACCCGATCGACGCTCCCCATCTCCGTTCCCCCGGCCGCGCGGGCCGCCGCTCGCCGGGGTCGGGCCTAAACGGTTCGATCAGCGCGGAGAGATTAGGCTTTCCGGTAGTAGTGGAGCGGTAGAGATAGCCCGAGGCGCGTTCCACCGTCACGTACTGGAGCTCCACCCGACGCTCCAGCAGGCTCCGCCAACGCAGCGCCGCCGCCGCTTGCTCGCTTCTCACGATCTCAAGGCCCTCGGCGTCGAGGATCGACAGGCCCTCTACCTCCACCGAGACCAGCCCTCGGCCGACGGCAGAGAGGTTGAGCCGAAGATCGGTGTACGTGATCTCACCACCGGTGCGTTCGGCGAACTGGGAGGCGAGGCGACCGGCGGCAAACCTCTGCACCGCCGGTAGCGTCACCAGCCACGCGAGTATGCCGAACAGCAGCACAATGGCCGCGAGCAGAGCACCTGAGATGATTGCGACACGACGGAAACGCTGAACCCCGGATCTCAGAAACACTCCTCCTCCAAGCCGCAGCCCGGGTTAACTCCCATCCGGCGGGTGTCTGAACCGCGGGAGAATGCGGGCAAACGACTGCTGTCGCCAATATGTAAGCATATCACGACGCCGGCGGGCGAAAACAGTAGGAGGATGGTACAGTCTACATAAGGGCTGCTATAGTGGAGGGTGATATGGCTCAACGCTTAAGGAATCTGATGCGCTCCGCATTCCGAGACGGCGGGCTCCGCACCTCCTTGTTTCGGCTGGCGCTTCCGGCAATGATGGTTTTGCTCGCGGGCCGGCTCAACGCGCTGGAGATCAGCGACTGGTGCTCGGATCATGCCCCCGGGCTCGAGATAGAAATCAAATCGCGCAGCGGAACACCGCTGACGCTGGAGTTCGTGATCTCCGATCCCGAAAAGACCTTGAAAACAGTCAGGGTCGCGACCGCGGATACCACCGCCGAGTTTTCCACCGGCGGACGTGAAGAGCTCGACCTGAAGCTCACCCCCTTCCGCGAGCCCGGTGTCCACGCCCTGACACTGTCAGTTGACACCGAAAACGGCAGCTGTGAGCGGGAGCTGGAAGTGGGTTTCTCCGAGTTCATCTGGGGCCGGGACAACTTCCGTTTCTCGAACCGACGCAGCCCTCACGGCTCGGTACGGCCGTACTCGGCAGTATTGTTCCCATGGGCTGAGGAGCGGTTCGGTGCTTTGCAGCGTGAGGAGAAGACGGTGCTTCTGGAGTTTGCATATCGCCTGTTTGGGGGGCGCGTCGGCCGCTGTTACGCCTTCAGCGGCAGCCAGGTGCGCTATATGCGCGACCCCGACCTCCTGCCACGCCATTACGATACAGTCTACGCCGTTCGCGAGGGAGCCGCGGACGTGCAGCAGGAAATGAACATGCTGCAGAACGACATCATGTACGACCAGTTCGTCGTGAGAGGATATGATCTGCAGAGCGAACAGCTTCTCAAAGTGCTGAGGTCCGAGGTGGATGCCCTGAAGGAGGAAATCGCCGCCGGCCGCCCGGCGACGTTCGGCTATGTGGCGCCCGAGCGCCATCACTCCCTGCTCGCCTACGGCTACATCGCAGATACCGAGGAAGAGCGAATCACCTTCATCACGGCCAACAACTGGGGAGATGAGCACGACGAGAACGCGTTCAGCGAGGCTGCGGAGCGCATCGCGGTCAACCTCCGCGAAGACTACGAAAACCATCGTGTCCGGTGGGTTGATCCACCGGTACGCGCGTATCGCCATGCGGAGCACCTCTTCAAAGTAGAAGTTCGGGAAGAGTTCGAGCACGATTCACAGAAGCTCTTCGGGATGATCAACGAACGACGGGCCAGACTGCAGGAAGGCGAACGGGTGCTCGTAATCGTCGAGCAAGCCGGTGATGCCGTCCTGATGGACGAGAAGGAGACCAAGTCCGGACGAGTCGGGAGGCGTCGCCACAATGACCTCGAGATGGTCGATTACACCCGTCTGGAAGACGTCCATTTGTTCGAGTTTCCGGCCGAGTATGAGCTTGTCCTGCGCGTTACTCCGCTTGACGACGACCGCGACGAAACCAGCGGAACGAACGTCTACGTCCTGTCACACCCGGATGCCAACGCTCTGGAGCGCTCGCACAGCTTGGCTTATACTGATCTGGACGAAAGCGAACGCAAGGAGCTCGAGCTTCGCATAAGCCCGGCGGGCTTGGAACTGCTGGTTGATCCTGATGAACCCGAGCCAAAAGAAGACGAAAGCGAGTGACGACATGGACGACAGCGCACATGACCAGCGACAGAGTATCGTAGAAACGATCTTTCCGGACGGCATCCCACAGTTGTGGTGCCCGTTGTTGACCCATTACCGTGATACCGGGGGGAGCCTTGATCCGCAGCGGGTGCGCGCCCACCTCCGGTATCTCGCGCCGGTGGTGAAGACCTTCCTCGCGCCCGGCTCCACCGGTGACGGCTGGGAAATGAGTCCCCAGCGGCAAGACGAGCTGATTGCGTTGTTGCTGGAACTGTCAGCGGAGCTCGACCTGAAGCTGATGATCGGGGTGCTGCGCAGCGGACGCGGCGAGGCTCGCGACGCCATCGTCGCCAAGACCGCGGAGCTTCTGGGCGAAGGTCACAGCTGGGAGCTCGGAACGATCGCAGCCGAGCTCAACGCACTTCGCGTGAGTGGCTTCACCGTTACCCCACCCAAGGGTAGCGCGCTTACGCAGTCACAGATCTACAGCGAGCTCGCGGCGGTTGGCGAGCTCGGCGTCCCGGTCGCGTTCTATCAGCTTCCGCAGATCACCGAAAACGAGATGGCGCCGGAGACCGTTGCCGAGCTCGCGGCGCGCTACCCGGGCTTCTATATGCTCAAAGACACCAGCGGCGCCGACCGGGTAGCCATGGCGGCCCACGAGCACGACTATCAGGGCCTCTTTTTGGTGCGCGGCGCCGAGCGCGACTACGCCGCGTGGCACCGTCGCGCCGGCGGCCCTTACGACGGGTTTCTGCTGTCGACCGTCAACTGCTTCGCCCACCCACTGGCCGAGATACTCACCGCGCTGCGGGAGGGCTGCCATGAGACCGCACGGTCGATCTCGGTCCGGATTTCGGCGGTGGCCGAGGAGCTGTTTTCCGCCGCGGCCGAGCTTCCGTTCGGCAACCCCTTCTCGAACGCCAACCGCGCAATCGACCATGTGTTCGCCTACGGGGAACAGGAGGCGCTCACCCGCGAGCCTCCGGCCACAATCTCCGGTAACCGCCTGCCGCACGCCCTTATCGAGCGGGCGGCGCAGGCGTTACAGCGTGAAGGATTCGACACGCGCACTGGTTACCTGGAATAACCGCCACGACGAGCCCGTCCGGACGCCAGGGTCGTCCAAGCGAAAGGGCTGTCCACGCGGAAGGGCTGTCCGGGCGAAAGGCCGAGGTCCGGTCACCCGAGGCGCAGGCGCTTACGCCTGCTTCAGCAGCGACTCACCGGTCATCTCGCTCGGCTTATCCAACTGCATCAGGTCGAGCACCGTCGGGAAGACATCCGCCAAGCGTCCGTCGCCTCGCAGAGCCGGTGACGGGCGCTCCGGACTCCCGGTAGCCGCACTCTCGCGCGCGGGATCGACGATGATGCAGTCCACATCGTAGACGGTATGCGCGGTGTGAGCGCTGTTGTTCGCCGGGTCCCACATTTGCTCGGAGTTTCCGTGGTCGGCGGTGACGATGAGCTTGCCGCCGCGTTCGAGAGTCGCCGCGACGATATCGCGCACACACGCGTCAACGGCTTCACATGCCTTGATCGCAGCATCGAGTTTCCCGGTGTGGCCGACCATGTCGCCGTTAGCGAAGTTCACCAGGATGAAATCCTCACAGTCATCGGCTTTGATGCGTTTGAGCACCACATCGCGCACCTGCTCGGCGCTCATATCGGGCTTCAGGTCGTAGGTGCTCACCTGCGGCGACTGCGGCATTTCACGCTCCTCCCCCGGGAAGGGCTCGTCGCGATAATCGTTGAAGAAGAACGTCACATGCGGGAACTTCTCGGTCTCGGCGCAGCGGAACTGGCTGAGATTCAGACTGCTGAGATACTCACCGGCGATATTCTTCATCTTCGGCGGCTTCGGAAAGGCGACGTTGACCAGCGGATTCAACTCCTCTTCGTAGGCGGTCATCGTCACCCAGAACACGTCCAGCTTCGGGCCCCGGTCAAAGCCCTTTTCGCCGGTGTCCGGTGACGGCTTGACCTTCCCATAGAACTCAGGCATCGCAAACGCGCGCACAAGCTCCCGCGGGCGGTCGCCGCGGTAGTTGAAAAAGATTGCCGTATCTCCGTCGCCGAGGCGGGTCTCATTCCAATCGGCGCCCACGCAGCGCGGGGTGATGAACTCGTCGCCGTTCTGGCTGTCGTTGGTCGGATTATCGTAATAGGCTTGAATCGCCTCGGTAGCGGTTACGTAGCTCTCGACCTCGGCCGCTCTACCGGTCAGCAGGTCATAGGCGAGCTTGACGCGCTCCCAGCGGTTATCGCGGTCCATGGCGTAATAGCGGCCGGCAACCGACGCGACCTGCCCGACTCCGAGCTCGGCCATCTTGCCCTCGATCTGCCGCGCAAACTCGATTCCGGTATAGGGCCCGGTATCGCGGCCGTCGGTAAACAGATGCACCGCCACCTTCGACTGCCCGGCCCGCTTGCAGAGCTTTAGACAGCCATATAGGTGACCGAGCAGCGAGTGCACGCCCGCATCCGATGCCAGGCCCATAATATGCACCCAGCTTCCCTTCTGCTTAGCGCGTTCCACGCCTGCGAGCAAGGACTGATTCTCGAAGAACTCGCCCGAACGAATCGCTTTGGTGATCCGCACTGAGTCCTGATTGACGATACGACCCGCACCGAGGTTCTGATGCCCAACCTCGGAGTTACCCATGGTTCCTTCGGGAAGGCCGACGTCCTCACCCGAGGTGTGAATCGTCGTCCAGGGATACCGCTGCAGAAGACTGTCGTTGCACGGAGTCTCGGCCAGTTTGACCGCGTTGAAGTCATCATGCTCCGAGCTAGGATTGCGCCCCCAACCATCTCGCACGATAAGCACCACCGGTTTCGCTCGCTCGCTCATTACACTGCTCTCCCTGTCAAGATGTTAGCTGTTCGTGAACGGGATCAATTCAATACTATTTGAACGATTTCCGCAAGGCGGTGCACCGCACGAGACTCATTTCGCTGCGGCGCAGCCTGCTCATCCCTGCTCCCGGTTATGCTGTCCGAGATGGGTGTACAGAAAACGCTTGATCTTCTGCGTGGGCGTTTTCTCGAACGGCTCCCACTCCAGCACCATCCGGCTCAACCGGGCAAACTGGCCGAGCTGCGAATTGACCTGTCTACGCAGCCCATCGAGGATCTCGTCGGCCTTGCTCTGAATCGCCGCCACGTTCACTTCGTTGAGGCCCAGGTACTCACGCAACTTGTCGAAGTTCACATGAACTCGAGCGACGAGCTGTCCCTTCCATTGGAACACGAGCGATTCAACCACTAGCTCGTTTTGGTTAATCGTCGATTCAATCTCCTCGGGATAGATATTCTCGCCGCTGGGGCCGAGAATCATGTTCTTCAGCCGGCCGCGAATATACAGATACCCGTCTTCGTCGAACGCGCCGAGGTCACCGGTCTTGAACCAACCGTCCTCGGTGAAGGCAGCCTGCGTCGCTTCTTGGTTGCGATAGTACCCCTGCATGACATTCGGTCCGCGCACCTGTATCTCGCCATGCACTCCGTCCCCGGCTTCGTAATCGATTCGCACCTCAACCCCGGCGACCGGCGGACCGGTAGAACGGGCACGGGTGTCGGCCGCCCCCGAACCGGCCACCAGCGGGGCGGTTTCGGTCAACCCGTAGCCGATAGCGTACGGGAACCGGCCTTCACGCAGGAACCGCTCCGCTTCCGGTGACAGCGGTGCCCCTCCGATACCGAAGAAATGCAACTCACCGCCGAAGGTTTCGTGAACCTTCCGCCCGGCGACCCGATGGATGAGCCGGCGAACCGGCGGCACTCGTCCCACGGTGCGCGTGAGCACATTCTTGCTGAACACCGGAGCAACCCGCGACTGATAGATCTTCTCGATGATGAGCGGTACGCTCAGCATGATCGTGGGCCGAACTTCCTGAAGCGCCGGCAACAGTGCCGACAGCGTTGGCGGTTTGCCGAGATAGTAAATGCTCGCCCCGGCCGAAACCGGAATGAGAAACCCGATCGTACACTCATACGTGTGCGCCAAAGGCAGGATCGAAATCAGACGATCCTGTGGACCGATGCTCGCAAGCGGCCGCGCTGCAAGCGCGTTCTGCACCAGGTTTCGGTGGGTGAGCATCACCCCTTTAGGCTGCCCGGTGGTGCCGGAGGTGTACAGGATCGCGGCCAGATCCGTCTCAGCGGGTCGAAAACCGGCCGCGGTGGTGTCTTTCTCGCGACCGAACAAGCCGGTTGCGACCTCCGGAGCCGCAGCGGCACCTGCGCCCGCCGCATCGTCGCCGGGCGGCAGAGCGTTCGCGTCCGTCCCCGGTCTGATGAACACGAGATCATCCACCAACAGAACCGCCGAGGTAGCCCGGTACTCGGCAACCTTCGGGTAAAGCCCGCGCGAGGCGCACAACACCGATACCTCGGCGTGATCGAGAATGCGTGAGATCTCCGGCGGGGCAAAGTCGGGCAGGATGGGAACGATTACCGCCCCCATACCGGTGACCGCAAGATAGACAACACCCCAGTTAGGCCTGTTTTCGCTCAACAGCGCGACGCGGTCGTCGGCCTTTACACCACGGGAAGCCAGCGCCCGCCTGAGCGCTTCCACCTGCTCGCCGAGCTCGCCATAACTATATACTGCGTCGCCAAATAACCCCAACGAAGGCCGTTCGGAATACGCTGTTTGGCCATGCTCAAGCAATTCACGCAGCGTCGTGATCGACGCCTGTCCAGCTGCCGTTGTGTCACTCATCAGCGCCAGTATACCATACAACCGGTCGGCTGCCGACCGGTTCCGGTACGGGGATCATCGCAAAGCCGGTCAAGGGTTAACCGGGGCTTGTGTGTGCCGCGGCTCGCAGCGACCACAGCACCGCCAGAGCGCCCGCGACGGCGAAGGTCCAGGACATCCCGCCGATCGCGTGCACCCCGCGTAGCGCGACCGGAGCGGCGGTCATCCCGATAAACTTGAGCGTGTTGAACAATGCCACGATCGAGCCGGTGAGCCCTGCCGGGGCGGCGGTGGTCGCCCAGTTGAAGATCACCGGCTGCACAACTCCCATCCCGACACCGTAGAGCACAAGGCTGACCGCAACCCCTGCTGCGCTCGGCCAGAGAGGAATTGTGCCGAGGCTGAGACCGATTCCCAGATATCCGAGAACCAAAGTCAGCCGTCGCCCCAGGCGCCGGTTGATCCCGACCGCGCGTCCGGCCACCAGCGCCGCAACAAAGCCGTTCAGCGCGATTGCAACACCGGCGATTCCGGAGCCGAAGCCGTAGGCGGCCGAGAGAAACAGAGGTACAAACGTAACCAACGAATACAGCAAGAAGTAGGTGCCGAACGAATGCAGGAAGACCTCGCGCACCCCATACAGCTTCAGCGCCCTTACCAGGCCTTCCACGTACGCGCCGATCTTGGCGCGATTATCCGCGCCTGCCGTTCGCGCACCAGACTCGGGAACCAGCAAGAAGAAAACCGGCGCAAGCAGGAGGGAGAATCCGTACACAAAGAACGGGTGCCGCCAGCTGATCTCGGCCAGCGTGCCGCCCAGCAACGGGATCACCACCGCGGCGACAGCGATTGTGCCGCTCAACCAACCCATGATCCGCAGCCGTTGCTCACCTTGGTACCAGTCGCTCACCACCGTCATCGCCACCGGTATCAAGCCGGCAATGCCGACCCCCTGCAGGAAGCGCAACCCCAAAAGCACGCCGAAGCTCGGCGCCATAGTGCCGAGCAGACCGAACGACCCGTCGATCAACAGGCAACCGATGCCGACGGTCTTGCGACCCAGCAAGTCAAGCAGGAGACCGGTAAACGGCAACGTCAGGGCGGCGGCGAAGGTGTAAACACTCAGCACCAGCCCGGCGGAGGCTTCATCGATCGCAAACGGCTCGATCAGTGCAGGCAACGCCGGCGCAAGCAATCCCCCTCCCATCACACCGAACCCACCCATCGTGAGGAGAGTGCCCACTCGTACTCGGTGCGCGAATTTGGATTCAGCCATGGAATACCTCTTGGAGTTTCCGCCGGCGGTAGGGTATGATCAGGACAACCGGACCCGGAGCCGCAGGCGGCTTCGGGTTTCGAGCCGTACATTGGAGAGGCCTCATGGGAGAGCTCGTACGCATCATCATCGCTATCCTGATTCCGCCGTTGGGAGTGTTCTTGACTGTTGGGCTGCGCGGTCCGTTTTGGATCAACATCATCCTCACGTTACTGGGCTATGTCCCCGGTATCGTACACGCCGTGTGGGTGATTGCAAAGCGGTCATAGCCGATGTCGGAAGACCGGGTGTGGCATGTCTACCTGCTCGAGTGCGATACCCGACTATACACCGGCGTCACGACCGAGCCGTACCGCCGACTGAGGGAACACCAGTCGGGAGGCGCGCGGGCGGCGCGCTTCACTCGCGGTGCCGGCCGTGTCAACCTATGTTACAGCGTTGCGCTTGGTGACCACGGCCTCGCGCTGCGTGCTGAACGCCGTCTCAAGTCCCTCACACGCACCGAGAAGCTTGCCCTGATCACCTCCCAGCCGGACCGCCGCGCTCTGCTTGAACGCCTTTCGCTGTGAAACAGACAGTACCTCGACTGCGCCGTATTGCGGCCCACCCGTCTCATCGATTAGCATGGCGAAACACGACATCATCACTACTTGTGAGGGGGTACCAAGATGACGATGCAGCTGCGGGATAATTGCGACTATGCTCTGCTCGTGCCCACGAGCATGGGAGTTCGATTGACCCCTACCGCGGGGCAGCCGGTTCACTGCAGCGATACTTTCATAATGCACGCCACCAGCGCCGAGTCGAATGTGATAAGCATCTCGTCATACCTCGGCCTGCCGACTAAAGTGCTTACCGTCTTCGTCAAAGACAGTCCGATCTCCCGCTTTATCAAGGACAATCTGGCCAGCCGGCACATAGCCTACGAAGGACCTGAACGAGACCAGGGCGGTCCCTGGGGTTATCGGCACCAGATCAACATTGCCGACAGCGGCTACGGCGCACGCGGGCCGCGGGTACACAACGACCGTGCAGGAGAGGTCGGCCGCACGCTCAGTATCGACGATTTCGATTTAGATCGCATCTTCGGCAAAGAGGGCGTCCAGATCGTCCACATCTCCGGACTGGTGGCCGCACTGTCACCTGAAACCGGTACGTTCTGCCTGGAGATCGCTCGGGCGGCAAAACGCTACGACACGCGTATCTCGTTCGACCTCAACTACCGTGCCTCGTTTTGGAAGGACCGGGAACAGCCCCTGCACGAGATCTTTAGCGAGATCGCCTCGATCGCAGACGTGCTCGCCGGCAACGAGGAGGACTTCCAGCTTTCGCTCGGCCTCGAAGGGCCTGAAGCCGGCGGCACCGGAATCAGCGCCAAGATCAAAGGCTTCAAGGGCATGATCGGAAAAGTGAAGGAGATATACCCCAACGCTTCGGTCTACGGAACGACATTGCGTGAGGTTATCAGCACCAACGAGCATCTCTGGGGCGCGATCATGTCGTACGGCGACGACTGGCACGTGGTCGAGCCGCGAAAAATACAGGTGCTTGACCGCATCGGCGGCGGCGACGGCTTTGTGGGTGGAATGCTCTACGCCATCTTACGAGGCTGGAAGCCCGAACACTGGGTGCAGTTCGGCTGGGCAAGCGGAGCGATGGCGACGACCTTCCTGACCGACTACGCTCAACCGGCCGATGAAGCGCAGGTCTGGGCGATCTGGCAAGGCAACGCACGGGTGCAGCGCTGATCCGCAAACGCGCTGTCCCCGCCGGCACGAAACCGAGGCCGCGGCCGGTTGCGGATTGCCGCGGCACCGTGATACTTACACCGGGCGCAGCCTCCCGAGGTGTTGTTCCAACACCCGTCGCAGGGTTTGAAACCCAATCGGTTTCGCGATGCAGTAGTCCATCCCGGCCTCCAGACAGCGCCGTTTTTCATCTCCGAATATTCTGGCGGTGACGGCTACGATCAGAGGTTGCGCTTCACCCGATGTGCGCGCAAGCTCACGAATCTCGCGCGTCGCTTGATACCCGTCGCACTCCGGCATCTGTATATCCCTCAGGATGATCTCGGGGCGTTCGGATTCATACAAGCGTACCGCGACCGCTCCGTCGGTAGCCTCCAGGATGGTAGCCTGCGGCAACACCTTTGCGACGAGACGCCGAGAGAGAATTGCGCTCAGCGAGTCGTCTTCGGCGATCAGCACCGTGAGTGCAGAGTGGGAAATGGCCGGCTTGTCATCACCCTTCTCACGCCCGGCGACCCGCGGGCCGGTGGCAACATAGGTCGCAATCTCGCCGAGCACGCGCGGCAGCTCGCTCATTCGCACCGGTTTTGTCACCGTCGCCCGCACCCCCGGAGCTCGGGATGCATCGTCGGCAGTCTCTCGAGGACGAAGCGGTGAATCTGGATACTATCCATCACGGTCGAAGATCGTCTCCTTCGGTACAGTCGTGATCACAGTGTAGTTCGTTGCGACAACGCTATCAGGCCTACCGCAAAGATCACCGGCTCGGCCGTACGACGAAAGCGGCACGATGCGATCGGTGCACCACACCCGAATCCTGGAGTGCTTGGGGCCTGGAGTGCTTGAGCCCTGGAGTGCTTGGGGCGTAGCGTCTTTGGGCGATGGGGTCCTTGAGTCCGGCAGCCCTGGATTTCTTGAGGCCGCCCTCGGCAAGAGTGGCATGCTGATGTAGAATCGGGGTTATGCGCAAGACAGTGATTCGCGGTGTATTATTCGACTTTGACGGCACGCTCACACTGCCCGGAGCTCTCGACTTCGAGTATCTGCGCGACGCGCTCGGCTGCCCGCCCGGCGCGGCAATTCTCGAGTACTTGGACGCACTGGTCCCCGGCGCAGTGCGCGATGAGAAACTGGCTTTTCTTGACCACTACGAGCGGCAAGCGGCGGCACGCAGTCTGCCTAACCCCGGTGCCGAGCGCACGATTACTTTGCTGCGCGAGATGGGATTTCAACTGGGCGTGTTCACGCGCAACAGCGCTGCCGCGGTCGAGGAGACGTTGAAGAGCTTCAAAACGTATAACCGCCGCGAGGCTTTTGCGGTGTTCCTCACCCGGGACGACGACGGACCGCTCAAGCCCGATCCCGAGTCGGTACCTCACGCAGCGGGCCTTCTCGGCGTCGACCCATCCGAAATCATGGTGATCGGCGACCATCGTTACGATATTGATGCCGGGCATAGCGCCGGGAGCTGGACCTGTCTCCTACGCGGTCACCCTGAGCTCGAGGCGGACCGCACTGAAACCCAGGCCGACTATCAGATCGATCAACTAGACGAGCTTCCCGGCATTCTGGAGCATCATCGCCCCCTTGCGGTGGGCAAGCTCCCGGCGGAGCACCTCGCGCCACTTCTCGCAGAGATGCGCGCCGCCGGACCGGAGGCAGGCGTCGTGATCGGTCCTAAGATTGGAGAAGACACTGCGGTGGTGGAGATCGTGGGCGATGATCTGGTGGTGCTCAAGAGCGACCCGATCACCTTTGCGTCCGACGAGATCGGTCTATATGCGGTGCACGTCAATGCCAACGACCTGGTTTGCTCGGGCGCACAACCGCGCTGGTTCCTGGCAACTGTCCTATTGCCGCCTGACAGCACGCTGAAGGACGCACGGGCGGTGACACAGCAGATCGCAACTGCATGCAACGAGCTGGGTGTCGCCGTGGTCGGGGGACATACCGAAATCTCTGAGGCAGTACGCCGGCCGGTGGTCTCGGGCACGATGGCCGGCAGCGTTCAGCACGCCGCGCTGGTTGCCAAGCGCGACATCAGCCCTGGGGATGTCCTGGTTTTGACCAAGTCGGCCGGCCTGGAGGGAACCGCGATCCTCTGCACCGAACTCGTCGACCGCCTGTACGCAGCCGGTATCAGCGCAGCCGAGATCGAGGAAGGTCGCAGCTTCGTGCAGCGGCTATCGGTGGTTCCTGACGCGTTGGCGGCTGCGAGCGTCGTCGGCCTTCACGGCATGCACGACGTCACCGAAGGCGGGGTCATGACCGCGCTGCAGGAGCTCGCTCAGGCAGGTGAAGTTGCGCTCACCATAGAGCTCGACGCAATTCCGATCGCCCCATTGACGCGGCGTGTGTGCGAAGCTTTGCAGATCGACGCGCTCGGACTGATCGGCTCAGGCGCGTTGCTTTTGGCTGTTGCGCAAGAGTCTCAAGAAACGCTCCTGCAGACACTGCAAGCACGGGAAATACCGGCGGCCGTCATCGGACAGGCCGAGCGCGGTGCTCCCGGCGTGATTCGCACTGCTCGCGGCGGAGCGGAAACGGCGCCACCGCGGTTCGATGTCGACGAGATCGCGCGGCTTTTCGCCGCCGAGTAGGTCACCCGAAGGTGAAACGGTCGCGATCCGGCGCAACCGAACTCTCATCCACTCACCTGCTCGCGCGCGCACGGCTCTCCTGCTCTCCTGCTCTCCCGCGCTCTCATTCGCCGGCGCTGTCCGGTAGCCGCAGCGGGGGTAACCCCGCCTCGATCGCCTCGCGCTGCGCCTCGAAGCGCGGCGGCAGCACCAGCCGCTCGCCGAGGTTCTCCGGCGCCTCGTCAACCGCGAATCCGGGCCCGTCGGTCGCAATCTCATTCAAGGCGCCGGAAGGCTCCTGTAGATAGACAGATTTAAACCAGAAACGATCGATCACCGGAGTAGGATTGCTTCCGGCTTGCGCCGCTGCTCGCGCCAGCGCAGATTGCTCGTGCTCGTCCGCTGCGCGCCACGCGACATGGTGTATGGCGCCTACGCCCCAGGAGCCGCGCGATAGGTTCGGCAGCACGCAGGTTTCGAGTCGCTGTCCGGCTTTCCCTTCGCCCACGACGTAGCGTTTCCATTCGCACTCGCCGAGCTCATCAGACTGCACCTCGCGTTCCTGCAGGCGAAAACCGAAAGCCCGACTCAAGAAAGCGGCCGTTGCTTCGTCGTCCCGTAACAGCATGCGCGCCCCGGCTAGCGACCGAAGCTGGTGCTCGGCCGGTACCGGACTCTGCTTCCATGGCGTGAATCCGAAATCATCGTAAGGCTCGCTTTCGACCAGAGTCAGCCGAAGCCCGTGCGGGTCTTCGAACGGCAATACGCGTTCGCCGAACCGCTGCTCGACCGGTTGACAGCGGACACCGTGCTCCTGCAGTCGATCTTCCCAGTACTGAAGCGAGCCGGTCGGGAGGCCGAGGTACAGCTCGTCCCATACGCCCCAGCCTCTACGCCGTGGCGGTAGCTTGGGCCACGGGAAGAACGTAAGGTCTATACCGGGGTTGCCGTCACGGTCGGCATAGAAGAGATGATAGGTATCAGGGGCATCCTGGTTGATCGTCCGTTTAACCAACCGCATACCGAGCACACCCACATAGAACTCCAGGTTTTCCTGTGCGTCTCCCGCAATCGCGGTGACGTGATGCAATCCCTTTGTTATTGCCACTTCGGTCTCCTCTTCACTGATTGATTGGTGCCACGCCGGTGATGAGCACCGATCCGGCCGCACCGGCCTGCAACCGGCCTGCATAATAAAGATCCGTGCAGAGCGACGCAGTCGTCAACCTCGGTCAGGTTGACGCCAGTTGGCCGTCGCACGCTTGCTTATCCTGTTGAAGCGAAGTATCATTTGCGGAGAAACTGGCGAAGTTCGCTTGGTTTTAGGGTTAGAAACAAGGAGCCGGCACCCCTATTAATCAATTGCCGGCAAGGAGGACCACATGACAACCCGCAGTTTGCTACGTGACGGGACGACGATTGCCCGTGAGAACGTCGTTGTTTTCGTTCCGCCGATCGTTGCGTCGGTTGTGTTCGGCCTGCTCTCTCTGCTTGCGCATCCGGCTCCGGGCACCGAGATTGGTCCGTACGGTCCGGGGATGGGCATTGGCATGGGGCCGGGGGCGATGATAGCCCGCGGTGTCGGCGTGGCGGCGCTGACCTTTGTGATCGGCGCGATCGTTGCGCTGCTCGCGCACGGTATGACGCTTGCAATGGTGAAACAGCGCCTCGACGGTGGCAGCCCCACGCTGTCCGGCGGTTTCCGGGTTGCAAAAGACCGCATCGTGCCGTTGGCTATCGCGGCGGTGATCACAGGGGTTCTTATGAGCGTCGGGCTGATGCTGCTGGTGCTGCCCGGCCTGATCGTCACTTACCTGCTATTGTTTACCTTCGCCGGGGTAATAGGATCCGGACTCAGTGCGCCGGCAGCGATTAAGAAAAGTGTTGAGCTTACTACCCGGGAGTTCGGCGAGTCTGCTGTGCTGTTTCTCATAATTGTTGCCCTCGGTGTGGTGTTTGCCGCAGCGTCGCTTTTGTTGAACGTTATTCCGTTCCTCGGACCTGTGCTGAGCATTGTACTTGGCGGCCTCTACACCGGGTATGCCTCGATCCTGCTGCTGATCACCTATCGCAGGTTGGAAGGGCCGGGACAGGCCGGTGAGGAGGAGCCGCAGCCGGAAACCTGAGCACAGGACGCGGCAGTCTGCCGCGGTCCGGGGCTTTCACATCGCTCACAATGTATAAGCGCTCCGCTGTTTATGCGGCTGCGGGAGTCGTTACCGCCGCGCTGCTGCTGGCAGCATTAGTATCCTACTACTATCTCCTCCCCGCGTTGACAGCTCGAGTGGCACGCAGTCAGCTTGCCAGGCTCGAGGAGCACAGCGGTCTCAATGTGCAGTTCGCTTCGGCCGGCTACGCGCGCGGCCACGGTCTGGTACTCCGCCAGGTTGCGGTATCGGAACCCCAAGGCCCGACGCTACTGGAGGCCGATCGTGTTGTGCTGCGGGTCGGCGCCGGCTCGCTGCTCGCGGGCAGGAGGAACCTCCACGGCCTGACCTTCGAACAGCCGCGGGTGCGTTTGGAAGGTGCGCGCCACTCAGTCACCGTCGCAGCCGAACGGCTTCATGCCACCGGGCGACGGAGCCTGAGCTTAGTCGGCATGACGATAGACCTGGCGTACACTGCGGCGGCCGAACCACGCGACGAGCGGCTTTTCAGCGCCGAACGGGGAACGGTAACTCTCGGCAGGCTCCCGGCCGGGATCACGACCGGGCTCCCGGTGGATGAGATAGAGCTACGCAGGCCTGAGCTTGTTCTGAAGCTGCGCGCGGGTGTGCCGGAGAACTGGTCGGCAGCGCGCGCGGCAACCTGGGAGGCAATTGCGCGTCTGGCCGGGCATGCAGCGATCCCCGGACCTGCGGCTGTTCGGCCGAGGAACGGCGTCGCAGGTTCTCACGGACTGGAGCAGCTTCCGGGCCGATCCGCGTTGCCCCGAACGCTTCGCTTAACCGACGGGCATGTGACGATCACCCGGAAGCCGGACTCGCAGGAGCGATTGGGCGTGACCGTCGGTCGTGGCGAACAGGATCTGCGCTTGGCCCTGAACGCCGAGGCACTGCACGACGAACGCAGTGAAACGCTGCGGGTTAAAAGCGACGGGAAGCTGTATGCCGACGGCGCTCCGGCCGGCAGCTGGACAACGGACCTCGTGCTCGACTACACGGCCCGCTCAGCGGAAGGACGTGCGGAGCTCAACGAGATCAGTCTCGCGCTCTTGAGCCGGTTGATCGGAAAACCTCACCGGCTGAATGCCTCTGAAGGAACCGCAGGACTCTCGGTTGAGCTCACCCCTGATCAGCTCAACCGCAGAGCGCAGTTCAAAGGCTCACTAGAGCTCAGCTCGGCTGTTCTCGAATCGGCACCGATATCCTCGACTCCGATCGCTCTTCCGGAGCTCAGGTACCGATTCCAGGGTTGGTTGGATCCGGACGCCCCGGTTCCCGCCCCGCGCCTTTCGGCGGCAGGGACCGCGATGCCGGTGCCGGTGTCGGGACAACTGCCTGGAGATAAGGTGGCGGTGGAAAACCGGCCGGTCGGCGGCAGTCTCGTCTTTGAGTCCGGCGAGCTGTCGCTCGGCACGCTGGAAGCGAGGCTCCGGCTGGCGCTCCATGGGTTGCGTGGGATTCGCACACTTCCGTATCGGTTCGACCTAGGCCTCGAACTGCATGAGACGCCTGCTCAAGCGCTGATCGACAGTCTGCCGGCGGGGCTTACCGGCGAGTTAGCTGAGATCTCGGCTGCCGGCAACGTCACGCTGCGTTTTGATCTCGAGATTCCGACCGACCGCGCCAGCCTCATGCGCTGGGAGGCCGATCCACGCCTCCTGGATATTGACCTGGTTGATATTCCTCAGCAGCTCGATGTGTCGCGGCTGAACGGCGCGTTTGAGCACACGATAAGCGATCCGAGTGTGAACTACAAGCGTACGGTTCGTATTCCCCCGCCGAGACCGGTTCCCAACCGCTGGTTGACCGAGAACGCCGGCCTAACACTCGAGGAGATTAGCGCCAAACGAGTCCGGCAGGTGCTGCTAAACGGCAGCGGACGAAGACTTCCGCCGCGCGGGAATGACTTACTGCCTTTACAGGTTACGCGATCCCGCGAAGTGACCACCGAAGACCGCGATGCGCGGTACGTACGCCTTGATGAGATCTCCGACTGGCTGATACGTGCCGTCTTGACTGCCGAAGACAACTACTTCTTCCTGCACAACGGAATAAACTGGCCGGCGGTTAAACGTGCGGTCGAATTCAATCTGGAAGCCGGTGAGTACCGCCTGGGAGCGAGCACGATCTCGATGCAACTCGCCAAGAACCTGTTTCTCAGCCACGACCGCGTGCTCGCTCGAAAGCTGCAGGAACTGGTCATCGTGTATCTGATGGAGCAGGTGGCGCAGGTGCCGAAAGAGCGCATCCTGGAGCTCTACCTCAACGTCATCGAGTTCGGCGCCGGCGTCTTCGGAGTTCGCGACGCCGCGCGTTACTATTTCGACAAAGAGCCCGCTGAGCTCAGTCTTCTTGAGTCTGTCTGGCTCGCCGCTATTCTGCCCAGGCCGAAACACTATCATGAGTTGCACCACACGCACGGAACCACTATGGTCTGGACGACGCGTATGGACCGGCTGCTGGACGGCGTCTATAGCCGCGAGCGCATAACCACCGAACAGTACGAACAAGCGCGCCGTGAGCTCAAGAGCCTGAGCGGTGCGGGCGGGGACGATGCCGAAGCAGTTCAGCCGGATGCCGGAGAGGGCGCAGATAGTGCACCCTAATGAGGTATACACTACAACGGAGGTAGCAATATGGGAAGCAGCCGCGATGATTATATCCGCACTCTGAAAGCGAGACTCGACGAGTTGAATACCGAGATCGACCGCATTGAGAACAAGGTCGGCGAGGTGACCGCGGAAGTGAAAGCCCGATGCGAAGCACAGCTGGAAGAAGCCAAGGCCCGCAGAGACGAGCTTCAGGACAAGGTCGCGGAACTACGTCGGTCCGGTGACGCAGCCTGGGATGACCTCAAAAAGGGCGCCGATCAGGCTCGGAAAGCGCTCGGCGATGCGGTCCAAGCAGCGAAGAAACACTTCGACTGATAACCGAACGCGGATGCGTCGCGTCAATCGAGGTAACGCGCCTTGTTGTCAAGGTGCTCGCTGAAGGTTCGCGAGAACACCGTCTCGCCGGTCGGCTTGTTGAGGAAGAAATAGTACGGCGTCTCCTGCGGGTCGGCTGCGGCGCGCAACGCGGTAAGCCCAGGGTTGCCGATCGGCCCGGGTGGGAGCCCCGGATTGCGATAGGTGTTATAAGGGTCATCAACCGCGACCTGTGCGAACGTCGGCTGCAGCACACTGGTGCCGAGTACGTAGTTCACGGTTGCATCCGATTCGAGCCTCATTCCACGTTGAAGACGATTACTGAACACTCCGGCGACCTTGGGCATGTCTTCAGGAGGGGACTCCGCCTCGACGATCGAAGCCAGGATGACGATCTCCCGTAACGAACGCTCCGATCGCTCCACCGCAGCCCGCAGCTCCTGATCGAGACGGCGAGCGAAGGTAGCAAGCATTCGCCGTACGACAGCCTCAGGCTCGCTCTCGGGAAACAACCGATAGGTTTCGGGAAACAGAAACCCTTCGAGTGAACTGCCGTCCGCAAGCTCATCGAACATTGGATCGATCCCGCGATAGCCGTCCTGCATGACCGCAGCTTCGGCGAAGGCACCACGTTCGACGATATCGTTGCGCTCGAGCCGGTAGGCAATTTGATCGAGCCGGAACCCTTCCGGAATGGTGACCCTCACCGAGTCGTCGATTACGCGCCCTTCGACCATCGCCTCCAGAACGTCCACCGGCCGCATCCCGACCTCCACCCGGTAGCGACCGGACTGAATAGCCGCTGCATCCTGCCGCAGGCGCCCGTATAAGCGCAACACGAGCGCGTCAGGTATGACCTCGCGCCGGTCGAGCTCGGCAGCCACGGCCCTCATGCTCATCCCGCGCTCCACCATGATCTCGGTGGACTCGCCGCTGTAAGGAGTGAGCAGCGCAGGTCTGATCCATAGGTAACCGACGAGGCCGAGCACCACCGCCGCAACGGCAGCCGTGACGATCGCGATCCGAAAAGCTTGCCTTCGTACCCTGCTCACCGGTTGTCCACTCCTGTCCGGTGCTAGTGTGTGCCTAAGCCCACGGTGAGGGCATATACGGTTGCAACGGCGGCACCGAGCAAAATGCCTACTATGATTTCGGGCAGCGAATGCCCGGACAGCTCGGAAACCTCCGGGTCGCCGCGCTCGCGTAGGACTCTGTTCAGCATTTTGGCCTGTCTCTGCACTGCTCCGCGCAAGCGAAAGGCGTCGTAGATGACGATAGCGCTGAAAACCGCGGCAACCGCAAAAACGTCCGAACCCAGCCCCCGTCTCAGCGCGATCCCGACCAACAGCGCGGTCGCAAACGCCGAATGGGCGCTCGGAAACCCGCCCGCGTTGACGAAGTAATGCAACTGCAACCGGCGGCTCCAGATGGAGTGCAGAACTACCTTCAAAAGCTGTCCGAGCAGTTGCGCCAATACCGCTACGATTAGGACGTCGGATATCTCGCTCATAGATTCCCGCCGCTGACCGGTACGCTCAGGATTCCTCGCTCTTCTTGCGACGCGAATTGACGAACCGGGCGAACTCGTTGATGTTCTTGACCACGATCCGGTCGGTGTAGATCTCGATGCGCCGCTGCGTCTGAAACTGGTTGAGCACATCCCGACCCAGCTCAGGGGATATGCCGGCCCAGTGACCGATATCGCCGGGGGTAGTGTAGAACACCCGCTCGGAGCCCTCCGGCTTCGGTCCTGATTGCGACTCGTCGAGCATCAGAAATACATCCGCGACTTTCGCGTGGGTGTCCTCCAGTGTCAGAATCATGAACCGGCGGCGCTGATCGTATATGCGCTTCGTAAACAGCTTCAGCAGCTTTAGTGCAATCTGCGGATTGCCGCGCATCAAAATCTCGAAGTTGGCGCGGTTGAACTCCAACGCTTTGACCGGGTCCAGGCAGATGGCGTTTGCCGAGCGAGGGGCCTCCTCGAGAATAGCCATCTCGCCGAAAATCTCTCCGGGATGCAGGATGTCGATCGTCTTCTCGATATCCCCCATGATCTTGGAGATCTGCACACGCCCTGTCTGGATCAGGTAGAACGCATCTCCGGGCTCGTACTCACAGAAGATGATGTTTCCTTTGTTGAAATGAACGGCGAAGCGTTCGAAAGCGTCGAGGTTGAGCTCCATCTCATGCTCCTTGCAGGCTGCGCAGCGCGTTGTTTACCTTGCGTTTCAACGCTTCGGAGACACCCGAACGCGAGAGGATCTTTTTATAGAAACCGATCGCCCGGTCAGAATCGCCGCTTTGCTCATAACTCTGACCGAGATAGTACAGCGCTTCGTCCAGGTCGGGCATCTTGGGATAGCGCTGCACCAAGGCCGTGAAATGACGGATGCAGGCGTCGTAGCGCTCTAAACTGTACATACAGCGCCCGATCTCAAACATCGACTTCACGACATACTCGCGGTCATCCGAGGTATCGACGATTGCCTTGAACTGCTTCATCGCGTCGGTGTAATTGCCCTGGCTGAAGCTCGAGACCGCGTTATAGTACTGTTTCGCGACCGGACCTAACTCCGACTTGCCCCCTACACCGGCGCTGTGCGCCCCGCCGTTCGCGCCGGGTTTGCCGGCTACCGAATCGCCGGCCTCGGTCGCCGGGAGACCCGGCCCCTGCCCGATGCCGTATTGCGAGGCGTATTGCTCCACTTGCTGGGCATGCTTGTTCGCGAGTTGATGGTACGCGCCCGAAGGATAATAGGTGAGGTACTTCTGAAAGGCGTATAACGCTTTGTCATATTCCTTCTTTTTCATGTAGTACTCACCGATGCGAAAGAGCCCCAGCTCAGGGTCAACCTGTTCACCCTCTGCCAACAGACCGCGTACCTTGGTATGCAACCGCCTCAGCTGATTGGAGAACACGTTCAGCATCTTCATCACGATGCGCGTGTTCGAAAGCGCAAGCTGCTCGAACTCCGGCACCGAGAACACCACCACGTGCGAGTCGGAGAGCGCGATTGCGTTTTCCTCCCGCGGGTATTTTCCAAGCGCCGACTTGACCCCGAAGAACTCCCCGGTCTGAATGGAGTCACGCACCGGCTCCCCGGTTTCGATGTCGTTGGAGTTAAGGCTGACTCGTCCGCCCTTGAGGATATAGATGCGGTCGCTGATATCCCCCTGGAAGTAGATAACCGAGTTAGCTTTGTAAGTCATGGCCTTCGGCACGTTACAGCTCCCGTGATAAGAACTCTAAACGCTAAAGCAGGTAAAATCAAGGTTATGCACTCTCGCTAGTATCGGCACTTGACCGTCGAAACAAAAATAGCTGATCCTGAGACAGCATGGTAGACTTGCACACACATTCGAGTGCGTCAGACGGGACGTTGTCTCCCCGTGAGCTTGTCGCTCATGCGGCTCAGCATGGGCTGTCCACGCTCGCGCTCACCGATCATGACACCGTCGACGGGCTTGCCGAAGCGATGAGAGCGGGTGACAAGTACGGCGTGCGCGTGATCCCCGGTATTGAGGTTGAGCTCGACCACCCGCGCGGAGCGTTCCACCTTCTAGGCATCGGCTTGTGGCGTTTGGATGCCGCGGTGGAGGCTACCTTGCGTGAGCTCAAACGAATGCGGACCGAACGCAACATTCGGATGATCGCGGCCGCGCAAAATGAGGGCATGCCGCTGCAATACCATGAGTTGACTACGCTGGCCGCGGGGTCGACGATAGGCCGTCCTCATTTCGCCCGGCTGATGGTACGCAAGCAATTGGTCGCGAACGAGCAGGAAGCGTTTGAGCGCTACCTGGGAGACGGACGGCGGTTGCATGTACGGCGTGAACGGCTTACGCTCAGTGACGCTATCGAGATGATTCACAAAGCGGGAGGAAAAGCCGTGCTGGCTCACCCCCTTACCCTACTGCTGTCATGGACGCAGCTGGAGCGGCAGCTGCGATGCTGGAAGGACGCCGGACTTGACGGTGTCGAAGCATTTCATGCGAACAGCACCCTGGCAAACGCCCGGAGGATTGCGAAGCTCGCGCACGAGTTGGACCTCATCGTCACCGCCGGGTCGGACTTTCACGGTCCGGATCGCGCAGACCGGCAGATCGGCCGCGGCTCTGAAGGCATGCCGATCGATGAGGTGTGTGCGCTGCCGTTTCTGCCATCCACCGCAATCTAATCAGGCGTGTGATGATGTTGGGGAGCGTGACGCTTTTGCTTGAGCGGCTCGGAGCGCGCACGCGGCATCTCGCCGGCTCTTTTGTGTACGCTGTGGGTTTCGGTATCGAGGTGGCTCGACAGCTCGTTCTGTTCTTGTTCGGAAAGCGCCCGGCGTTCCGCGTATTGACGCTGCAGATTCTGTTTACCGGCGTTGAGGCCCTCGCCATCGTCGCCGTGCTCTCGCTCAGCCTCGGTGCGGTGATCATTATTCAAGGACTCTCGCTGCTGCCTCAGTTCGGGCAAGCGGAGCTTACCTACACCGTACTCGTCGTGGTCATAACGCGCGAGCTCGGCCCGATACTGACTGCGTTTATAGTCGCCGCGCGATCGGGCACCGCCGTCGCAACCGAGCTCGGGACGATGGTGGTCAACCGTGAGATCGAAGCATACATCGCGACCGGCGTGAATCCGATTGCGTATCTCGTAGTTCCGCGGGTAATCGGTGTAACCGTATCGGTAATACTCCTGAACGTCTATTTCAACGTGTTCGGCCTCGCCGGAGCGTTCTTCGCAAGTCGTCCGACCGCCGGGGTAGCACTATGGGAGTACGTCGCGCAGCTCGGCGCGGTGCTTCAGGTGCGAGACCTGCTCGGATCAGCACTCAAGAGTGCGGTGTTCGGTGTGATCATCGCGCTGGTATCCTGTCATCACGGACTCCTCGTCGAGCAGGCAAGCACCGAGATTCCGCAACAGGCGATACGCGCGGTGAGCCGCTGTTTCGTGCTGCTGATCGTGGTCAACGCAGGACTCACGCTTGTGTATTATCTGTGAGCATACTGAGGGAAGGCATGGAATCACCGGCGACGACACGGCAGACGGCTCAGGAGCGACAGGCTTTGCTCCGATTGCACGGTGTTACGGTCCGTTACCCCGACTACTGCGTGCTGGACTCGCTCACCCTGGAGCTGCCCCTCGGCTCAACTACCGCCATCATGGGGCCTTCGGGATGCGGCAAGACCACCCTTCTACGCTGTGCCGCGGGACTCCTCCAACCGAACTCAGGATCAGTGGAACTGTTGGGGGTGGATCTCGCAAGAGCTCCTGATCGTGAGCTGACTCAGCTGCGTGGACAGATGGGCTTTGTGTTCCAGCACGGCGCCCTCTGGCAGAACATGACGGTGCGCGAGAACCTGCTTCTGCCGCTGGAGGTCCATCGCCACGAGCTCACGCCTGCACAGCGCCGGCGAACCGTCGAGCGAGCTGCCGAACGATTCGATCTCACGAGTCTGTTGCACCTACGACCGGCTCAGCTTTCCGGCGGGGGTCAGAAGCTCGTCGCCTATCTGCGCGCGACCGTGCTGCACCCACGAGTTCTGTTTCTCGATGAGCCCACGACCTTCATCGATGCCCAGGCAGCCGAGGTTCTGCGCGCCGACCTGCGCCGGCGCGTCGCTTCCGGCTGTACGCTCGTAGCGGTAACCCATGATGCCGAGCTTACGGCGCTGATGGCCGACCGCCTGGTCGTGCTGGACCGGGGCCGCGTACTGGTAAACGACCTCACCGAGCATGTCATACACAGTGGGCAGCCGCGCGTCCGTGAGATTCTTCGAGACGTCCTGGGGGAGGCGGCTGTATACGATCAGGACATCCTATCGCTGCTGGATGCCGGGCTCGCCACCGGCGGTGAACCGCCGGAGCAAAACTATGCAGGACACGACCATGATTGACGGGTATACGGATGTACCCTAGAGTAAGCGTACCGTGAGGGTAGGAAGATGAGGTTTCGGATTCGCTTCAGCAACCAAATCGTCGGATTGTTCGTCGTGACGGCTCTCGTTCTGGTTGCCGCGTTCATTGTTGCCCTCGGGATCAATCAACGCTGGTTCGAGCAGAAGCACGAATACTACAGCGAGTTTACCACCGCCCGCGGGCTTACCCCCGGACTCGCGGTGAGTTTCCGAGGCTTTCAGATCGGGCAGGTGCGAAGCGTTGCACTCACCGAAGACGATACCGTGCGCGTGACCCTCAGCATCTCCGACCGCCATATCGACCGCATCACCGAGCATTCGGTTTTGCAGCTGCAAACCAACCCGCTCGGCATCGGCGGAGGGTTGCTCCTCCACCGGGGGCGCGTCGATGGGGAGCCGCTGCCGCCGGAATCGCTGATCCCCGCCTGGGGATCGCCACGCGGAGTAGCGCTCCGGCAGGCGGGGCTGGTGGAGACGGCAGCGGAAGGAGACATCATCAACGAGCTTCTTGAGGAATTGCCGGTGATTCTCGCGAACGTCAACCACGCGACCACCACGGGAACCCAGCTGCTCGAGCAACTGCAGCAGATGGTTGCCGCCGATGCAACCGGACCGGTTCCGGACCTGATTCGCAACGCCGATCAGATGACGGTTGAGCTTCGCTCGCTGTTGGCGTTAACGGGCTCCCTTGCGGAGAATCTTCGCCCCCTGACCGAGGAGCTGCGCCGGCCGGAAGGTGCGGTGGTGCGTCTCGTGGGCCCCGAGCTCGACGAAGCCCTCGAGAAGATTAACCGCACCCTCGGACATATTGAAGAGCTTTCCGGCTTCGCCGCCGGCTCAACACCGCAGATCAGAGCGCTGCTCTACGAGAGCCGTGACGCCCTTGAGACCGGGCATGCAGTCCTTCACGGCATTCGCAACAACCCGCTGATACGCGGCGGCATCCAGCCGCGCGAAACGCCTGCTGCCGGCTTTGAAGGCTATCGACCGGAGGAGTTCTGATGAAACCGGCCGCAATTGTAGCCGCAGCCACGATTGCCGTAGTTATAGCCGTTCTACCGCTCACCGCATGCTCCTCGGCCCCGGAGCCGACCGGTGAGGTGACCACGCTCCGCAGACAGGCTGAGCGCAATATCGCCCACGGTTACGAAGCCTTGTACCAGGGACGCGTCCGGGAAGCCGAGCTGTTTTTTGAGACTGCGCTCAATCAGTACCGCAGGCTTGACGATCGTTCCGGCATCGCGGATGGATTCGCCGCTCTGGGGCGAACGCGAACGGTAGCCGGCGATTTGGTAACCGCGGCCGATTACCTGCGCGAAGCGGCCGTGCAGGCCGAGGAGGCCGCGGCGCGGCCGAGAGCGGTGGAGTATTACGCCGCACTGGCCGAAACCGAGCTCCGCCGCGACCGGCGTGGGCCGGCTGAACAGGCGCTGCAGGCGTCCACGC
The DNA here is from genome assembly GCA_003552985.1 of Spirochaetaceae bacterium. GTDB lineage: Bacteria > Spirochaetota > Spirochaetia > DSM-27196 > SLAA01 > B1Sed10-166. The sequence continues at coordinate 2,979 of PUPD01000179.1, read as the reverse complement.
GTATTCTGGAAGAACACCCGAACGACGCCGCGCGGGCGGTCAACCTGCACAGTGCCGCGGTGTTGACCGCGAGCGCCGGACGGCTGCAGGAAGCCGAAGACTACCTACGCGAAGCGCTGGAGCTCAATCGCGAGGGCCGGCGCTATCGCGAGCTCGCGGCCAACCACTATATGATGGCCTCGGTGTTGTCGCGCCGGGAACTCTACGAAACGGCTCTAGAGCATGCAGCCGCTGCGTTGGAGACCGACAAGCTGATCGAGAACTCGGTCGGAATAGCCCAGGATCTGATTGCGCTCGGACGGATCAGCTACCGGGCGGGCGACCGGACGGCGGCGCGACACTACTACGAGCGAGCCTCGAGCGTATACATTGGCCTACAGGACGAGAACGGTCTGCGGCGCGCGCAAGCGCTGCTTGCCGAGCTTGAGCATCCCGAGGAGCGCAGCCGATGAGCGCCGGGGCAGCACTGCACGCTATCGGCCGTTTCTTCCGCCGCGTGATCTCAGGATACCGGCGTGTTCTCGGGCTGACCACAACCCTGCTTGCCGGCGCCGTTGTCCTGGTGGCGGCGGCATTTTCCGTAGTGCTCCCACTCTGGTGGTTTGCAACGAGCGCGCCGGCGGCTTACACCACAACCGTTACCGTTGCCCTGGTGGCGGCGTTTGCCGCAGGCGTGGTGTCACGGCTGCGCCGAGACTGGTCCGTGCGACGCATTGTGCCGATACTGAGATATGGCGTAGAGGTCGCCGGAGCGGGCTTCTTGCTGTATCTCGGCGGGATGCTGTACGCAGCGAGACGGCCGATTCCGGCTGCAGTAATGCTCCTGGTTGTACTACTGTGGATCGGGCTTCGCGCGTCATCCCGATCTCGCAAGCCGACGGAACGATGAGGGGAACGAGAACTGGAACTCGTCATACGGTGAAGACTCGATCTGCGGCCACCGACCGGCGGCCGCGACTACCGGCGTGGCGTCACACCTTGATCCCTGCCGCGGTGGCATATCTCGTCCTGCTCACCGGTGCGACATCCGGCGTTGTCGCACAGGAGTATCCACTGATCCAGCGCGCAGGTTCCCCTGACCCGCTTTTCCGCCAACAGCAGGACAGCGTCTCACAGTTCTACCGCGCACAGCGCAGCGGCGGAATTGAACCTCCGCTCATGGTCTACCGCTATCAGCCTGCCGAGGGCGATACACTAATTTCGCTGGCGTCGCGCTTTTCGGTGCCCTACAGCACGCTCGCCACGCTCAACCGAATCGAAGGTGTACAGATCCCCGGAGACCTGGATTCACTTCTGATCCCGAGCCTCCCCGGCCTGTTTGTTCCACGCGAGGTAGAGTCATCGCTGGAGACGATGATCGACGACCGCATCAACGACGAGCTCGACGAGCATGAGGGACGGACCGTCCGAATCTCGCGGAACGGCGCCACCGAGGAGTTCGTATTCTACGCCGGCAAAGACTTCTCCTCCGATGAGCGTCGTGCGTTTCTGAGCGTCTTGTTCCGCCCTCCGTTAGAGGAGATGCGCCTCACCTCAGCGTTCGGCTTCCGCCGCAATCCGTTCACCGGAGGAACGAGCTTCCATCAAGGAATCGACCTCGGGGCCCCGCCGCGCACCCCGGTATACGCAGCGGCTTCCGGCAGAGTCGCTTCAACCGGTAGAAATGCGATCTACGGCCGTTATGTGCTGCTCGAGCACGACCGTGGATACGAAACGTTCTACGGTCACCTGCAGACCGTCGAGGTGGAGTTGAACGAGCGCGTCTCATCAGGTATGATGATAGGCACAGTCGGCAGCAGTGGACTTACCACCGGCCCGCATCTCCACTTCGAGGTTCGACTGCACGGGCGCCCGCGCGACCCGTTCCAGCTATTACCGGGAACCAGCCAATGAGATGGATGACTGCATTTGCCGTGCTTGCCTCCGTTCTCCTCCACCTAACGGCCCCGCCTGCCGCTGCCGGCGAGACGCTGCGCGGACCCATGGCGAAGATCCCGAACCTTCCGACTGAGTCTGATCAGGCGATCGAGTTTGATCTCACGGCCGGCGAGATCGGCCCGGTGGAGCTTGAGCGTGAATCCCGTTTTCTCGACGGTGTCGAGATCGAGATTCGGATCCCCGATAGCGTACGCCCGTATGCCGACAGCTTCGGCGTGTATATTCTTGCCGGCACGTGGACCACGGCAGACGAGAATCACGCGCGGGTATCCGGAGAAGCGTTGCTGTTCGAGTCCCTGCCGCGTACGCGCCGGGTGTTCCTGCAGGTTCCGATTCACCCTGAGCACCGACTGCGAGCCTCTGCCGACACTTTTCTGGCGAGCCGCAGGGTGGAAGCCGGCGATTTCCCACTGATGCTCTCGGTTCGTCCCGTGATGAAGGGTGTTCCCTCGGCCGCACGGGGCGCGTCGTTTGCGGTCAAGGTACGAACGCTGTTTCGCGAGGAGGGAGCCGCGCGTGTCCGTCTGCGTGATCCCGACGGTACCGACATTACCGAGCAATTCGATGATTACATCGAAGAGATCACCCTTACCATCGGCGATCACAGCATCACGGACCCACAACAGGAGATCGTGCTTCCCACCGGGCTGCATCAGATCAGGCTGCAAAGCGAGCGTTATGTCGACCAAACCGAGACCTTTGGGGTAGAACGGGGGACCACACAGACGGTCGGGATCACGGTCGAAGAAGAAACCTCGACAGTATCGATAGATGCTCCCCTCGGCGTCGAGATGTTCGTAAACGGCGAGCGCGTCGACCCACTCGACCGGGAGCTGAAGCTTGTTCCCGGAGATTACACCGTGCTGTTTCGCTTCGGAGAGTATACAATCAGCCGCAGTCTTAAAATCGAAGCCAAACGCGACTACAAAGTTTCGCTTTCTCTTGATATACTTATAGAAGAAGACTAAAGCAATCTCGTCGCGAGACGATAATGAGTGTGTCGGTTGTTCAACGTAGTTCCCCTCCCAGTTCACTATGTTT
>PUPD01000151.1 GCA_003552985.1 Spirochaetaceae bacterium | reverse complement strand
TGTTATCCGACGGCAGGCCCGCAAGCTCCTCAAACAGAGCCGGGAGGAGAATGTGGTACGGGGTGGCCCGCGTTATATCGCTGAACACAATTCCCACCGTCGAGTCGGCACCCACCATCTCGGAAAGCCGCGGCGAGCCTATTGGGTTCTGCAGCGCCGCCCGCACTACTCCAAGCTGATCTTCCGGCCCGGGTTCGAATTGCGGCTCAATAACCTCGGTCCCCTCCGGCACAGTCACCCGCAGGCCGGAGCTTCCGTATGCAAGCTGTAACTCCATGGTTCATCCTCTGCTCGCCGGCGGCACTGTTGCAACAGCGCCGCTCCTTCGTATCACATCGTGCCCGGTAACCACAACGCTATCTGCGGAAACGCGATCATCAGCCCCAGCGTGATGATCACGATGAACACATAAGGTACCATTCCCCGAATGATATCCTGCGTCGTAATCCCCAGTTCGGGAGGCGCCGCGCCTTTGAGGAAGAACATCGCATAGGCGAACGGCGGAGTCAGAAACGACATCTGCAGATTAACGATGATCATCATTGCAAACCACAGCGGCTCAAAGCCGAGCAGCGGCACGATCGGCGCAAGAATCGGCACCAGCACGAAGATAATCCCGATCCAGTCGATGAACGCCCCGAGCACAAAACAGATGATCATGATCACCGCAAAGCTTACCCACCGCCCGCCCGGGAAGCCGAGGATCACGTTCTCGATCACTGCGCCTCCGCCCATGCTCAGAAACACGCTCACGAATGCCGTCGAGGCGCTGGCAATCAGCAGGACCATACCGGTGAGCTTGATGGTTGCAAGCGAGACGTTCTTGACTACACTCCAGGTAAGTCTGCCGTACGCGAAGGTGAGAGCCGTCGCTACTACCGCTCCTACCGCGGCTGCCTCGGTGGGAGCTGCAACACCGAAATAGATTGCACCGAGCACCGCCAGAATCAGAATCGCCGTCGGTGCAACGGTCTTCAGCACCAGGCCGGTCTTATAGAGAAACGAAACGTCGCGTTCCTCCTTTGGGACCGGCGGAGCGATTCCCGGCTGCAAGAAGCTGCGAACAGCGATGTAGACGATGTAAAGGGCCGAGAGGATGAGACCCGGCACAATCGCGGCCATAAACAAACGGCCGACCGATATGCGCGCCACCGGCCCATAGATGATCAGCATGATGCTCGGCGGTATCAGGATGCCGAGCGAACCGCCGGCGCAAATTGCACCGGTGGCAAGGCCCTTGTCGTACTTTCGGTCTACCATCGCCGGCAACGCCACGAGGGTCAGCATGGTGATAGAGGCCGCGATTACGCCGACTGCTGCAGCCATAATGGTTCCGATCACGATACTGACGATCGCGAGCCCGCCGCGAAATCCGCCGAACCACAGGTACAGGGCATCGTACATTTTTTTGGCGATACCCGACTTCTCGAGCATGTTGCCCATGAACACGAATAACGGCACCGCCATCAGCCCATAGCTGGTCACCGTATCGTAGATACGCGCGTACATGAGGTCGAATGACCGCGGGCCGAATAGCAGGTAGCCCGAGATCACGCCGACCGCACCAATCGGAACTGCGAGCGGGAACCCCGTGAGCACACCTACTAATAGCGCTCCAAACATGATAATCGTGATCGTCTCCGGAGGTAGCGAAGCGAAGGCGGAGCTGATTACCTGAATCATACCATGTCCTCATTCTTCACGAGAGCATACAGGTCGCGAACGAAACGGGCTACGCATTGCAGCGCAAACAGCACAAACCCAGCAACCAACAGCGTCCGAAACGGCGCAGCCGGCGGAAGCCAGTTGCTTTCAATCATCCGCTCGCCGGTTGCCCACGACCTCGCCGCGCGTCGACTCCCGGCGTAGATCATGGCGTACAGCATCGGCAGGAGGAACGCGATCGAGAGCGCCACGTCGATTGCCGCTCTACCCCGCCGCGGAAGCATCGAGTAAAACACATCGACGCGCACATGGCCGTCGAGCTTGAGAGTATAGGCCCATCCCCAGGTTCCGATCACACCCAGAAGCATTTTGGATGTCTCGAGAGCCCAGAAGGTCGGCCGGTTGAACACGTAACGCGAAACAACCTCGACAAACAGCACGAGAATCAGAGCCAACACAAGAAACTTGAGAACGAAGGCGATCCCGTCGGTGAGATGGTCGACTCCATGCACAAACCCTCGAGCAATGCGATACCCCTGATTCAGCTGCTTTCTGCCTTCGTTCACCGCAGTTTCTCCTCCTCTAGTAGTCGGCCGGGCCGCGCTCGACCGAGCCCGGCTCGAGCGGGAACACGGCCCGGCAGTACCCGGATTGGATGCCACGCGGGCCGCATTGCGTCTAACCGTCTAACCGTCTAACCGTCTTACCCAACGGGCGTCTTGTGGTCCACAGGTTGTTCAATACACGCTGAACTGCTCAGCAATAGCCTGCCACGCCCGGTGACGGTCATAGATCTCGGCGTACTCGGGGTCTTTCGCGGATTCCTCGGTGAAGTACTCGAGGGCCTTCTCATTCATAAGCTCGACGATGTCAGTCGGCACCGCTTCTACGATCTGTCCAGCCTGTTCGTAGAGCGGCATCGCCTCGGCATCACGGGCAAGCGTTCGAGCGTAGTACTCCCGCGAGGCCTGATGGGTCGCCAACGACACGATCTCCTGCAGGTGCGGCGGCAGCTCGTCCCAGGCATCCTTGTTGACCCAAAGCGCCTGAACGTCAAGCGGTGCCCGCGACGGACATAAGTAGCTGTACCTGGTCACCTCGTGAAAACCCATACCCCAGTCGATCGACGGCGTTATGTATTCCAGAGCATCGATCACGCCGCGCTGCGCGGCCTCGTAGATCTCGCCGCCGGGCAGAAATACCGGCGTCGCCCCCATGCGCGAAAACACTTCGTTCAACGCCGTAGACCCGAGCCGAAACTTCAAGCCCCGAATGTCGTCCACCGAGGTCAGCCGCCGGTTGGAGTGCGCCCATACCTCAGCCGGGCTCAATGTTAGGATGCCGACAAAATGCGTGCCGAACCGGCCGTAGATATCCTGCGCCAGTTCCAGCCCTTCGTAGTTCATCCAGGTTTCCATCTGGTTCGCGGTCAACCCGCCGGGATACTGGGTGAAGAACACCGCCGCCGGTACATAGCCGATCGTCCAGCTCGGCGGCCCGTGAACCGCCTCCACCGAACCGTCCATCACCGCGTCAAACTCGCTTCCGCCCGGTATGATCGAGCCGGCGGTATGCGTCGTGATGACCAGCTGCCCATCGGATGCGCGATTGATCTTTTCCGCCAGCGCCTGCGCAGCCTCGTACGTGGCATCTCCGGCCGGAGCCCACGACTGCAACCGCCATCGATATACCTGCCGCGGCGCCGCCTCGGCGTCATCGGCTGTCCCGGTCGCCTGACCACAGCCTGCCAACAGGATCGCGAACAGCAATACGATCGCGATTCCCATCCGAAACACCTTGATTCTCATGCGTTCCTCCTCCTGAGTGTTCCAACTCCAATGGAGAGTCTCATCCGCTTTTCGCACACCCGCAATGTTATTCGTTAAACAATTATCAGAGGCGGGTTTGTGCACGGTGCACAATCAGGAGCGCGACAGAAGCCATAGGCAAGGTGACAAGGCCTCACGCATGCGGATTGCACCCGGCTAACCCCGGCGCCCCGGTGCTGAGTCCTCACGCCCGCAGCGCAGTGAACTCGTAGAGCAGCGAGAGCATGCGACGGTCGCTGACATTGTGGAGGGGATCGATCCCGAGGATTCGCTGCAGTCCGGCCAGTCGATAGAGAATGGTGTTGCGATGAACGCCGAGCAGGCCTGCCGCCTGTTTGACGCTCATGTCGCTGGCGCACAATGCTTCAAACGTTTCCCGGAACAGTGCAACTTGCTCAGAGCCGAACAGCTGCAGCAGCGGCCTGAATATCGCTGCCAGCTCCTCCTGAGGTAGAAACCGGATGAGATACTGCTCGACGTGGTCATAGAAGAAACGCACCGGTTCGTTTGGAAGATGATCGAGACTGGCGACCCACAGAGCGTGATGAAAACCCCGGCGGTATGCCAGAAGCTCGGTCTGCAGACTTCCCACCGCGAAGCAGCTGACGCAGTCTATCCCCGCAGCTATCAGCCGACGTTGAACCGACCGGACATACTGGTCTAACTCACTGCGCATCTCGCCCAACATCCGGGTTGAACAGCAGTTCACGCACCGAAAGACCACCGTATTTCCGTCTGAGCATCTGAACGTCATGTCCTGTTCGGTATGGAGTGGGTTCGATTGAACCGCTCGGCGAACGTCATGTTCTGAGAGAGACGCAGTGCCGAAAATGACTACCGGCGCCCGCGCCATGTTAGTCGAGTACTTGAGTTGCCTGGCTAATGCTTCCACATCTTCGCGCTCGGCCTGATCATCGTAGAGAAGCATGGTGACGAGCAACCGCTTCCGGTCTTGCCTTCGGGCCAGTTTTTCCTTGAACTCTTCGTAATCGAGGATTTGCTCAATAGCGATCTTGACCGAAACGGCCACATGTTTGACCTCGTGCGGCGGGCCGGTCAGCCCAACCACGCCAACGATACGATCGTGGTGCACAATCGGCAGGTTCGCGCCGGGCAGTACACCCGGCGGTCTGGGGTCGTTCTCGTTGATCAGCACTTCCGCTATTCGATCGGTAACGATTCGGCGGGCAATATCGTGATACGTCCCCTTTCGATACTGATCGCGGCAGGCAATGATAACGCCTTCGGTGTCCATGATGTTGACGTTGTACGGAAGCTTCGAACAGAACCGATCGACGAATCGCTGAGCGATCTCGGCGCTTATCATTGATACCCCCATCCACCAGCGGTCCGGGACGCAGGCCGCGATCTGCGCCTACCGCCGGCTGCAGAGTAGTGATCGAAGGTCAGCTCCTCTTAAGAGGTTGACGCATGAGTGTAGCACAAAACGTGATGATTGGGGGTTCTGGACGACGTTCGGCCGGTAGTGGTACCGGAGATTTCTAGTCTAAAATGCGAAGATATGAAGATAGGATTCGGATTTTACGTACAGATGCTGAACGAGAGCACGATGCGGTTCGCGCGCCAGTGCGGCGCCACGCATGCGGTGATCCATCTTGTGGATTACACCGGCGGCCGCCCGGCGCGCAGCGACAGCCAGCCGGTGGGCAATGCCCGAGGTTGGGGATGGGCTGGTCTCACGACCGAGCTGTGGGGATACGACAGCCTCTGCCGCATTCGCGATGAGCTCCAACAACACGGCCTGGTTTTCGAAGCGATAGAAAACTTCGACCCGACGTTCTGGTACGATGTCTTGCTTGACGGCCCCGAGCGCAGCGCTCAGATCGAACGGCTCGCCGGGATCATCCGCACCCTCGGGCAGGTCGGGATCCGAGTGATGGGATACAACTTCAGTCTCGGCGGGGTGGCCGGGCGTACCACCGGTGCCTTTGCACGCGGGGAAGCCGAATCGGTCGGAGTAACCGAGATAGACAACCGGCCGATACCGCGCGGCATGGTCTGGAACATGCTCTACGCCGAGCCGGATTCCGCCGTGACGCTCCCGGAGATCAGTGAGGATGAGCTGTGGGACCGTTATCGTCGCTTTCTCGAAGACCTGATCCCGGTAGCCGAAGAGGCCGGAGTCGCGCTGGCCGCGCACCCCGACGATCCGCCGGTGGAGCGAATGCGCCGCCAGCCACGCCTGATCCGCAAGCCCGAGCAGTTTGAGCACGCGCTCCGGCTTGTGGAGTCACCGGCCAACAAGCTCGAGCTGTGCCTCGGCACGCTTCGCGAGATGCCGGGGTCGGACGACACCGATTTCTATGCCGTGATCGAGCGTCATGCCCGCAACAACGAGATCGGCTATATTCATCTGCGTAACGTCGTCGGGCGCGCCCCCAACTACCACGAGGTATTCATCGACGAAGGCGACCTAGACGTAGCGCGCGTCCTGCGAATCCTCGAGGATGCCGGCTACGAGGGCGTCGTAATCCCGGACCACACCCCGCAGATGAGCTGCGACGCCCCCTGGCACGCGGGCATGGCCTACGCCATCGGCTACATCCGCGGCCTGCTCGCCGGGTTCAGGAGTTGAACTAAACACAGAGTGCATGCGCAACCGCGCGCTCGGCATGCAGATCGGTGGTGTCGAACAGCGGGAGATCAGCGTCCGCCTGTGAGATCAGAAGCGTGATCTCGGTACAGCCAAGGATAATACCCTCGGCCCCACGTTGCTGCAGCCGCGCGATGACCTCACGGTAGGCTGTGCGCGAGCGTTCGTTACACTTGCCGCGGCAAAGCTCCTCGAATATGACGCGGTCCACAAGCGCGCGGTCCACCTCACCGGGCACGATCACCTCGATGCCGTGCTGCGCTCCGAGCCGTTCGGTGTAAAACGGCTCCTCCATCGTGAACCGCGTCCCGAGAAGCCCCACCGTGCGGAGCCCGGCCTGCCTGATAGCGCTCGCGGCGGCGTCGGCGATATGCAGAAACGGAATCGAGACCGCATTTTCGATCGCGGGGGCCACTTTGTGCATGGTGTTGGTGCAGAGCAGGAGCAACTCAGCCCCGGCCCGCTCAACCGCGCCTGCGGCGGCCGCAAGCTCGCCTCCGGCGCGCTGCCAGTCGCCGCTTCGTTGCATCTCTTCGATCGGCTGGAAATCCACACTATGGAGCACAATCGGCGCCGAGTGCAGCCCACCGAGCCGCTCGCGCACGAGCTCGTTTATCCGCTGATAGTACAGCGCCGTCGACTCCCAACTCATCCCACCGATCAGCCCGATGGTTTTCATGCCGCGCCTCCGGGTTTTCTCCCTATCTACCAGCTGTTCGCCGTACGGCCTACAGCTCTACCAAGGCGGCGTTTACTCTCCGCGTTCTGAAGCTCACAGCAACGCCACAAACCACTCGATACTTACGCGGTACTCGCTAAGGGTTGGGCCAAGCCGTTTCTGCAGCAGTTGTAAGCGCTCGGGGTCGAGCGTCTTCTGATACATGTTGCAAACCACATGCCGGAACGAGCGCTGATCTTGATTGAGTACGGCGGGCCTCTCACCCGCGATCTTCAGGGTCATTCGGCGCAGAAGGTCCTTATGCCATGTATCGGGACTGAGACTGTTTTCAGAGTATTTCGCGATGCGAAGTCTGTTATGGATGGTACATCTGAGATCGGTTTCACCTTCGTTCATACAGCACACGCCCCTCTCGTCGAACACGCTCTCGAGTGTTGCGATAAAGCTCGTGCAGGTCAACGACATCGATCCGGAGGTCCTGACGCAGCAGCCACGCAGCAACGCGCAGAAACTGCGGGCCATCGAGCGTAGAATCGATATCGCGCACCGGAATCTTTGGGGGCCGAGCCAACGAACCGAACAGCGTCACGCTTCTGACCTCAGAATCCGCCTCGGAAGCCCGGCCCCAAACGCACGCCGCCGCTCCTCGGCCGCAGCGCGTAGCCGCAGTGCTCGTCGCTTGTGAAACGCCCGGAGCGTAACGCGATCATCCATGCCCAAAGCATAGCCCTCGCCTTACCCCGGGTCAAGCCTGCGCGCGCAGAGGCGCGTAAGCACCGACAAGCGCGCTCAAACATAGGCCGGGAGCGAATCACCGCTTTCCCATGCTATACAAACGCCGCCGGGGCACCTGCTCGAACACCCTCGCTCTTTAGCTCGGCATCTACGTCTATGAAGAGAGTCTCGAGTATTACTGACTATAAGGCATTCGCTGCCGCTTTTGTCCGCGCAAGCTCGATGAACATGTTGTCACCAGCGGCGCGCAGACCGGACCGCCACGTTCGGATGAACGGTTAATACAGCCGTTCTCAGGGCTGGTGTCGAGGGCACGAGCGTTGGCGACGATCTGCTGCACAACCTCGGCCGCGCTAACCTCCGTAGGAGGAGAGTCAGGCGTTTCGAGGGGCGGCGCCGTCAGCATCGGCTTAAGCTAACCTTTAGCCAACGCCCCAGGTCACGATAAACGGTGAGCTTGCCGTCGGTGTCGGTGCGCATACTCGCAGCCGAATCCGTGTCATTCCGTCGAGCGACTGCCACTCAAACGAACGACTAAATGACGGGAAAATTGTGCTCGTTGAGCTGCTGTGGGTCGATCCTGACCTTGTAGAGAGCCCTTAGTTAAGCGTGCTGGCGCTAACTCCGTGAGTACTGTATAACCCATGCATCGTAAGCCTGTCTCCACGATACTCGCCGCACAACTACTTCCAGTACGATCCGCCTTCGCCTCTGTCTCATACTGAGCCTCCTTGAGACTCCGGAATGAGTCATCTCCAAGCAGTTTCGAAGAGCTATCACTTCCGGTGAAAACCTGACGGTGGACCGCAATCTGGATCTCGGACTTGAAAAGGCACTCTGAGTCGGGACGCAAGATAAGCTCGCCAAGAGGCCAGGGCTATTCCACGCAGCAGCACATATCGAGTGTCCGCAACGGGTATCGAGCGATAAGCTAGAATACGGTCTTTGCGTCTGCTGAGTTGCTCGATGTCGCAACCAAGAAGGCCCTTTGACAGCAGCTGATATGGAGTTCGGCCGAGAGAAGTTGGGTGAGGTAACGCTGCTGCTGCTTTACCTGAGAATACATCCGAAACCGAATCCGTGAAATACGAACCTGGGATTCAGCACTCGCAGTGAATCCAATGAAGGCTTCGAAGGCGATCGTGCGGGCCCCTCAGACAAACCCGGCACAAATCGTTTTCGCCCAGGGCAAACGCATTCGGAACTCAGGGGCCGAACAGCACCTTCTCCATGTAGCGCTCATCCCAGCCGGCGAGCAAGCGCTTGCCGGCAATGCTTCGTTTACAGCTCTTCTCGCGCTTGAGTAGGTTCAGCGTCAGGTGGCGCAGTACGGCAAAGTTCTCCGCCGAGTTGTCTTTGTGTTTGCGACATTCATCCTCTCGGAACGCCATATCAAGCACCCAGTGCAACGAGTTCTCAATGCCCCAATGCGCGCGAACAGCCTGACCCAACGTTTCGGCGGTGGGAGGAAGGCTCGAGATGAAGTAGCGCACTTCCTCGCTTTCTCGCTCGCCGATGATGCGCTTGGAACGCACCGCAGAGATACTGCGCAAGAGCTTCCACTCTTGTT
>PUPD01000208.1 GCA_003552985.1 Spirochaetaceae bacterium | reverse complement strand
GGAAGAAGCTGCGGCTCGATTGCAGAGCCGCCCATACCGCTGTGTTTTCCCGAACCCGCCCCTGCCGGCTCGCCGTTGCCGCCGGCCGGTCGTGACGTATCCGCCATTATTTCAACCTCCCACAAAGGTTAACTTCACTCCCCACGCAACTAGTCACGTGAAGGAACCTCCTCCAGACCCACGATCTGCTCACAATGCTCTCGTGGCTTCGGGCGTTTTCTGCGACGGTGCATCTCTGGCACGCAACCGAAAAACCGCAAATCCATTGTACCTGATAGTGAAGCCTGTCACTACGACCGGTTCCAAAAAAAGGGCGAAATTACAATCGATTTCCGGTTTTCCCGCTCCGGCTGCCGGCAAAACCGACTCGCGATCACGCACCCGCGGCGCTCGCCGCATCCTCGGGAGCGATCGGCTGAAGATCGGCAAGCGGTGCCCGCGGGTGCACCACACGGAAGCCATTCGCCTGTGCCAACCCGAAGACACAGTGCGGCCCCGACAGGACCGCACTATCGCTTAACTCACCGATACTCTGTACTACCCCAGCGTGGCAGGTTAGAACTCCGCTCTCAGCTGCTCAACCAGGTCGTCCAGAGCCTGCTGCGCGTCGGTACCGTCGAAGACACGGTGAAGCGCCGCGGCCCATTCCGTAGTCGTTTCGAAGAACCGTGACTGCGGCGTGAAGTGAATACCGGTACCGGCGATGAGATTCTCATACTGCTCCAGATAGCCGTCGAAATCATCCAGACGGGCCTGGAAATCCGGGTTTTCCCAGATCGACGCGCGAACCGGGTTGACCGTCTGATGCTCGACCGCGGCTTTGGTGAGGAAATCCTGGCCGGTTGCCCACTGCAGCCAGGTCCAGGCCGCGCCCTTGCGCTCCGAGAAGGAGTTCATCGCCAAGGACCAGATCCACATATTCGGCGTTGTCGCCGGCTCGTCGAGCCCCGGAGGATTCGCGGCCCAGGCGACCTTGCCTGACGCGTCCGAAGCACCCGGCTCGTTCTGGAAGTAACCGAGGATGTCGGCGTCATAGATCATGGCAGCGCTCTCGGCGCCCAAAGCATTGCCGACGTCATACCAGGTGTAGCTGGTCCACTCGGGTGGCCCCACTTCCTGCACCATCTCGATCCACTTCTCGACGAAGCGGACGCCGATTTCGTTGTTCATGATCGGATTCATGTCCGCATCGTAGTCCTGGCCGCCGGCCGAATGGAATGCAGTCATAAACCCGGGATGGATCGTCGCCCAGCTGCGCGTACCGCGAACGGCAATTGGGATCATGTCGGTCTCATCTTGAATGATGCGCCCAATCTCGATCACGTCGTCCAGCGTTTCAGGCAGATCAAGGCCGAGCTCTTCGAACACTTCCTGGTTGTACATCAGGGTGTTGCCCTCAAAACCCCACGGCAAGGCCCATTGGGGCCCCACACCGAGCTCGCTCCCATCTTCTCCGTCCCAGCGCAACCCGCTCGCAATCTCGTCGATGATGTCGTCGAAATTGTAATCGGGGCTTGTCACCGCCGGATTCTCGATCCAGGGGGTGAGATCCTCCATCCACCCCGGAGGGGCGTACTGCCACACTTGGTACGCGCCGGTCATAAAGGCGTCATACTCGGTAGAACGGGAGGACAGTGCAACGGTCACGCGGTCGAAATACTCCTCTTCCGGGAAGATATCGTACTCGACGGTAATTCCGGTTTTGGCCTCAAAATCATCCAGCTCCTCGAGCATCCCGTCGGTGTACGGATGCTGGTTCAGCAACAGCTTAATCGTCGTACCCTCGAAACGACGCCAGTCGAACTCGCCTTCGTACTCTTCAGCGACTTCTTCTCTCGCTCCACCGGCGAATACGGCAACGCCCAACACGACGCAGAGCATTAGTGTTATAACTAATACCTTTTTCATCAAAACACCCCCTTCCTGAAGGTTCCGCAATGGATTTCGTACGATCATTCGTTTCCCGGCTGTACGAGCTCGTGCAGCGCAGGCACCACGGTAGAGCAACTCACACAGGGCTCCGAACGCATCGAACGTAGTAACCAGATTACCACCGATTCGGCAATTGTCAACAAAAAATGTTCACCTTCGAGCTAAACACCTCTGCCGGATGAATGGATGAGCCATACAATTGGCTATGAAATGTAATGACTTCGACAATCGAAGCTCATAGACCAACAGAATTGGCGGGCAGTTTGAGCCGAGCGCTAACCGCAATCCCAAGAATTGTTGTCGAGTCCGGGGAACCATGGTACGCTACCAAGCTATGAACAGATACGTACTGGGCATCGATGCGGGCACTGAGAGTATACGGGCCGGACTGTATGATCTCAACGGCAATTGTGTCGGGTTCGGGGTCGAGAGCAACGAGACACAACACGCTCGACCCGGGTGGGCGGAACAAAGCCCCGACCGGTGGCAACGGGCGATGGTGCAGGCCGTGCGCTCGGCCTTGGCGTCCGCAGGCGTTAGCGGGTCCCAGGTGTGCGGATTGAGCGTGGACGGTACGACATGCACTCTCGTGTTCGCGGACGCTCACGGACGGCCGCTGCGTGATGCGATCATGTGGATGGACGTGCGCGCCGTGCGGGAGGCACAAATCACCGCGGATACCGGCCACACCGCGCTCAAGTACGTGGGCCACGGACCGGTCTCGGCGGAGTGGTTTCCGTGCAAGGCGCTCTGGGTTCGGAACCACGAGCCGGAAACCTATGAACGTTGCCATACTATCCTGGAACAGACAGACTGGCTTACGTTCGCTATAACCGGAGAGGTCGGCGCAAACATAAATACCGCGTCTACACGCTGGTTTTACGATGCCCGAGACGGCGATTATCCGGTATCGTTCTATCAGCAGCTGGGGTTGCAGGAGATAAGCGAACGCTTGCCACGTCCGGTACGATCGATCGGGGAACAGGCGGGTGAGGTCAGCGAGCGTTTCGCGGCAGAGACCGGGCTGTTAGCCGGCACGCCGGTCGCTACCGGAGGCGGCGATGCCTGGATGGCGGCGATAGGGGTACAGACCGTTCGTCCCGGTCGAGTTGCGCTCATCACCGGCTCCTCTCAGGTACACGTGGGGTTGTCTCAAACCGAGCTCCACGCCCGTGGGCTGTTCGGCAGTTACCCGGACGCGATGATACCCGGCCTGCATGTCGTCGAGGGAGGACAGACCTCCACCGGTTCGGTATTGAACTGGTTCGTAAAGAACTTCGTCGGGGAAGAAGTTCATGCGGAAGCTCGTCGACGGCAGTGTTCTCCGTACGACATTCTCACCGCCCGAGCTGAAGATATACCACCCGGCTCCGAGGGCCTGGTGATACTGGAACACTGGCAGGGCAACCGTACTCCATGGGTTGACCCTACTAGTAGAGGGGTGATTCGCGGCTTGACCTTACGCCACACCCCGGCTCACGTCTATCGGGCGATTCTCGAAGCGGTGGCATACGGGACCGAGGTGGTGTTTCGCCGCATGCGTGAGAACGGATTCGCGCCGAGTGAGCTGATCGCATGTGGTGGCGCGACCAACAGCCCGTTCTGGATGCAGCTGCATGCCGATGTCACCGGCCTTCCGATCACGACTGCGCAGGAGCAACAAGCTGCTTGTCTGGGATCGGCGATCGCGGCTGCAGTCGGCGCCGGTGAGTACGACACCATCGGAGAGGCTGCTGACGCGATGGTGCACACGGCCCGTAGAATCGAACCGAGGCCGGGCGAGTCGGAGCGTTATCGGGATTTCGTCGACCAGTACACTGCCACCTATGAGCAGCTTCACGAGTTATCCCGGGAGTTAACCATGCTCGCCGAGACCGGCAACACCTGAGTCTCGCAGACCGGCTTAAGGCTGCCGCCCGGGACAGCGGCTTTATGGTCAACAGCGTTACTCGAACTTGATTCGAGGAAGCTAATTCGAGGGTATCCGTGATCTATTCTCGGTGCATGTCCAACATTCGTGCCAGCTTGACCACGGTGAAGCGGTTCCGCAGATAATGGCCGTACAGAAATCCCGCTTGCGCCTCCTCCTCGCCCAAGCCTAACTCAGCCGGCGTAGTCGGCGCGCCGGCCCTATGCAGCTGGGTACGGATGAACTCGGCTTGCGGTACTTCAGCGGAAACAGCAAGAATGTCGTTCCAGTGGTCCGCAATACGTTGCTTGATACGGTCATACTGCGCCTCGGTCATGCCGAGAAAAGGCTCGTGCTCCGCGATTACCGATTCGGCGGTAGGGCCGTACGCAGCTCGAATGGCCTGAACCTCGCTCTCACGACCGGGTAACGGTGACCTTTCCAGCCGCTCCTTGACCTCGGCGCGACTGAGGCCGCGTATGCGGTCGTAGAGGTCGGCGATCATTGCGGTAGCCACCGCAACCTTCGCTCCGTGCAGAATCGCAGGGCGCTGCTCCTGCAGCAATCTCATCTCCCAGTAGTGCGATATGTGATGCTCCGATCCGGACGCCGGCCGCGATGTGCCGAAATCCAGCATACAGGTTCCGGACTCGATCAATGCTTCGAGCAACCCCTCCAGCCCTAACGAAGTACGCCGGGCGATCTCGCCCACGTTTTCCGTACACAGCTTAACCGCGGTCAGCGTGCGCTCGGCGATGGATGCTTCGTACGGTTCTTCCCATACGAGGTTCCCCAGGCGCCAATCGGCAATTGAGGTAAGCTTGCCGAGCATGTCGCCGAACCCCGCCGCGGTTAACTCAGCCGGCGCACTTTTCAGCACGTTCAAATCGGCGAAAATTGCGATCGGTGCCTGCGCGATCAGCGTTATCTTAACACCATCGAGCACCACCGGAGCGCCGATAGAGGCAAAGCCGTCGACCGATGCCGCGGTCGGATAGGAGACGAAAGGCACTTTCATACGGTGGCTAACCAGGCGTGTAATGTCGGTCACCGTTCCCGCTCCCACTGCAACGAACACGCAGTTCTCGGCGGGCGCCGATACCAACACCTTGGCCAGATACCATTCGTCGGCGATTACTTCATCGCCGGCCAACACTACCCGTTCGGACCTAAAGCCGCCGTCGGAAAGACGACGATGGAGCTCGGCCCCTGCGGCACCATCAGTATTCTTGTCCGAGACCAGCACCACCGTTGAGACACCCTGTTCCTTAAGGAATTGGACTAGTTCCTCAACCGCCCCCGTTCCGATATACGTCCACTGTGTCGCCTTGCCGGCACTCTGCATCGTTTCCTCTTTCAACCGTTTCCTCCCAAAAACAAGCGTGCTTGCGCGCCCGCGCCCGTGTTTCCGGCGTCGGCAGACGGGATCGATCCTGCCTCTGCGCAATCGCCAAACGCGTTCACACCATAGTAGAGGCGAATTTTGAATTTAGCCACCCTTTTTTGACGTGTTGTGCGCTTCTTTTGATACTATGACGACATATCGACGTAGATTCAGTTTAGATCGGCGCACTCCGGGGTCGCATGATGCTTGACACCGTGAGCCCAAGTGCTACAATGCCTTCGGCGCGCTTGGACTCTACCCTCACGTAAGGAAAGCCAATGAGAATTCTGGCCTTGACGGACCTATTTGTCACTCAGGAACTGGTCGAACAGGTATTCAATTCACAGTTTGCCGGCGTTTCGCCGGAGCTGTCGTTTATCCATATGGTCAACGACTGGCCTCGGACACCGCTGCAGCACGGTGAGGAGGTCACAGAGTTCGTCGGTGACCCAAAGGCGGTCGAGGAAGCTTCGTCCGACGCCGAGGTCATCGTGACGCACGTATGGCCGGTAACCGCGTCTGTGATCGGCAATGCCCCTCGTCTGCAGGCGATCGCGGTACCGCGCGGCGGTCCGGTGAATGTCAACGTGGGTGCGGCGAGCGAGCACGGGGTGGCCGTCTTAAACGCACCCGGGCGAAACGCACCGGTTGTCGCCGAGTTCACCGTCGGCCTGATTCTGTCCGAGCTTCGTAACATCGCGCGCGCCCACAAGGACCTCAGCGCCGGAGTCTGGCGGGGTGACTTCTACGAATACACGAAGGCCGGATTCGAGCTTTCCAGAGCAACAGTCGGACTGCTCGGATTCGGGAGCATCGGCGCACGCGTCGCTGAGCTGTTGAAGCCGTTCGGCTCGCGCATTCTGGTTCATGATCCGTACGTAGATCACGCAACGATTCAGGCTGCTGGTTGCGAAGTCGCGGCATGGAATGAGCTCTTGGCGGAGGCGGATATTGTATCGCTGCAGCTCAGACTGACCGAAAGCACTCGGCGCATCGTGAACGCCGAGTTTTTCGGCCGGATGAAGCCCGGTGCCTTTTTTGTTAATACCGCGCGCGGCGGATTGGTGGACTATGATGCACTGCTCGAGGCGTTGCAGAGCGAGCGGATTGGGCGCGCCGCCCTCGACGTATTCGACCCTGAACCGCTCCGGCCGGGCAGCAAGCTTTACCAGCTTTACTCCATGGATAACGTAACCGTCACTCCCCACATCGGCGGGGCGTCCATGGAAACAGCCCGCCGCGGTCTCGAGATCGTAGCCGCCGATCTCGCGCGGTTACAGTCCGGCGAAGAGCCACGCCACTGCCTGAACCTGGCCGAGCTTCGCGCGCGACGGTGACTCGCGCGCATCGACCGCATGCGCATCGACCGGCGGTCGGCACAACCCGACCGTCGGCGCGCTCAGGTCGCGGTTTTGTCCCGCGGTTTCTGGCCGTATCCGCGAAACCGTTCCTTGAGGATCCGCATCTCCTCTTCCGGGAGCAGGACGGGCTCGCCGATGCATTTGGCCCTGTAGTACACACCGGCAAGGAACTCGATCTCCTCGGCGATATAGAACGCCATCTCCAGCGATTCTGCTCCGGCGATCATCCCGTGGTTCTGCATCAGAACAGCGTTCCGATCGCTCATCCCGTCGAGTACGCAGCGCGCAAGCTCCGCAGTGCCGAAAGGGGCATAGGGCGCGCAGCGCACGTCCAGCCCGGCCAGCGCCACCAGGTAATGATGGGCAGGTATTCCCCACCCCAGGCAGGACAACGTCGTACAGTACGGCGAGTGCGCATGCACGACCGCAGTGATGTCGTCCCGCTCGCGATAGAAGATCGAGTGCATCGGATACTCGGTAGACGGCTTCCGATCACCTTCGACAACGGCACCGTCGAGATCCGTAACGACCACATCCTCAGGCAGAGTCTCGAAGTAGTCGAGTCCGCTGGGCGATATCAGCATTAGACCGGAACCGCGATCGAATATGCTGATGTTTCCGCCGGTACCTTTCGTCAATCCACTGGTGATCAGTTTCTTCCCGTACTCCACGATCAACTGACGCTCGTGCGCAAATCTCATGACAGCTGCTGCCCTCCAAATTGTTGTTGTGTAACCCCATAGTTCTGGTCCCAAATCGGGAACATTGCCTGGTAGGTGCGCCGATACAAGCTGAGTAGCTCCCGGTAGATAGGATAGGCGTGCTCCATATCGGGTGAATAGGAGCGCTCCAGTTGCAGCGCGGCTTCGCAAGCGGTCTGGAAGTCCGGATATACGCCTAAACCGACCATGGCATTCAGCGCCGCTCCCCGCGCTCCGGTTTCACTCCCACCGACGATCTCCACCGGTGCGCCGACTGCATCGGCGATAATCTGTGCCCAACTCGCACTGCGTGCGCCGCCACCTGTCAGGCGTATCATTTCGATCTCGCCTGACAGGTGATCGTAGCAATCGGCGGCTGACAGAGCAACGCCTTCAAATACCGCGCGTAACAGATCTGCGGTCGATGTGGTTGCCGACAGCCCGCTGAACTGGGCTCTGGCAGTGGGTTTGACAAACGGCGCGCGCTCACCTGCTGAGTCGATGAAGGGATGATACCGAACCCCGTTGGCGCCGATCGGCTGCTTTGAGACCGTATCTTCAATCCGGCCCCAGAAACGCTCATCGCGGAGACTCGACGGGGCGTAGATCGTCGACAAGAACCACTCCAGATTGAGTGTTCCGGTCATGCTCGGCAGAAAACGAATCCAGGTATCCGGTGGAGCGTGATGCATCGTATACCCGACGTATGCAGGCTCACGAATCACAACGTCGGCGACCAACTGGTGAATGCCCGCCGTCCCCAGGATGGAACAGGCATCCCCGGGCTTCACTGCACCCACACCCAAGGCAGATGCAGCAACGTCAAGCGGACCGCAAAACACCGGTGTACCGGTGGCTATGCCGAGCTCGCGTGCACAATCAGGACTAATCGGAGCCGTGTTCCGATAACAAGGCACCGCTTCGGGCAACAACCGCCGCAACTCTGGGATTCCCAGGAGATCCAATACACGCTCGCTGTATGTTCCGGTTTCCAAGTCGAAGAAGCTGTGTGACGCATCGGTATAGTCGGTCCGCAATTCGCCGGTCAGGCGAAAGAATATCCAATCCTTCGCCCGCAACGCCGTTGTAGCACGGCGCAGCGTCTCCGAAGCGTGGCCGCGCAGCCAGCGTAGCTGCATTCCCTGGTGACTGGTGTTGAGCATCGTTCCGGTGACGTCAAACACCGCTCGATCGATCTTGTCACCCTGAAGCCGGGCGAGATCTTCACCGGAGCGCCCGTCCAGCCAGATAATCGCCGGGCCGGCCGGTTCGCCGGCAGCGGTCACGAGCCAGGTCCCATCGCCCTGACCGGTGATCCCAATCGCGTCCACCTGATACTCATGCTCCGACGCGTACTTGATTACTTGCGCGAGCGTACCACGAGCGGCCGTCCAAACTTCGTTCATATCGCACTCGGCCCACCCGGGTTGGGGATAATGAACTGTGTTGGACTCCGCAATAACGTGCAGCTCACGGCCTGTTTCGTCGAACAACACTGATTTAACCACCGAGGTGCCGACATCTACACCGATGAAATACGACATTTCATGTCTTCCTTACGCTATTGCCGGCCGAGACACCTGAATGAGTCGCGGCGAGCATGGGCTGGTGAACGGATATCGCGCCGTAGTCTAACAGAGAAGCCCTGCTGCCACAAGAAGGACAACCGGCAATCGTCTGTTGCGAATCCGGCAGAGGCGCGGTAAGCTGTTCCGACCTAAAACGCAGGCCAACTGCAACGGCGCCCGGCTGATGCGATAAACATCGAATCGCGCTGTGTTACCGAGGCTTCGAAGCTTGTTGACACTCGCTCTTATGATCAGGAGGACGGTAGATGGCTTCTCGCTACACCATTGGTTTGGATTACGGCACCAACTCCGTACGGGCGCTCATCGCTCGGGTCGCGGATGGAGAGGAGATCGCAACCAGCGTCTGTGAGTACCGGCACGGCGATCACGGCGTTATCGGAGACCCTAACGATCCCAATCTCGCTCGCCAGCACCCCCAGGATTATCTCGACGGCACCGAGCACGCAATCCGGAATGCCATCGCCACGGCTCGGAAAAGGGATGAGTTTGAGGTTGATTCGGTCGTCGGCATCGGAGTCGACACTACCGGTAGCACTCCCCTGCCGGTTGATCGAGGCGGCGCTCCGCTGGCGTTTTCCGAAGAGTTTGCCGGTAATGCGGCGGCATTGGCATGGTTGTGGAAGGATCACACCGCTGTTGCTGAAGCCGAAGAGATCACGGCAGCCGCCAGAGAATCGCATCCCGAGTATCTCAAGAAATATGGTGGTGCGTATTCCTCGGAATGGTACTGGTCCAAGATACTCCATTGCGCCCGGCAGGAGCCTGTGGTGAGCCGAGCCGCTTACACCTGGCTCGAGATCGCCGAATGGATCCCGGCACAGTTATGCGGGACCACATACCCCGATCACATCAAGCGCAGCATTTGCGCCGCGGGACACAAGGCGATGTTCCACCCGGATTGGGGCGGCTATCCCGACCCGTTTTTTCTGGGCGCCCTGCACCCGGATCTCGCACGTGTGCGGCGTACGCTCCCCACAACCTGCCACAGTGTCCGCCAACTCGCCGGGCATCTCTCGCCCTCCTGGGCGCGTCGTACCGAGTTGTCCGTGGGCATTCCGGTCACCGTCGGAGCTCTTGACGCCCACCTCGGCGGAGTGGGCGCCGGCATTAGACCGGGCGTGATGGTAAAAACCATCGGTACCTCCACCTGCGATGTGCTGGTCCGTCCTGCCGGTGAACCGGTCCCCGAGATTCCGGGCTTGTGCGGGATCGTTCCTGATTCGATTGTGCCGGGGACAACCGGGCTCGAGGCCGGTCAAAGTGCCGTCGGAGATGTCTTCAACTGGTTTGTAAACTACATGAAACCCGGCGGCGATCAGCTCGGTAGTCACTCGGTCTTAACCAACCGTGCCGCCGAGCTCACCCCAGGAAGCAGCGGTCTGCTTGCGCTCGATTGGCTCAACGGGAACCGCTCGATCCTGGTGGATCCACGCCTCACCGGAATGATCATTGGGCTGAACTTGCACACTCGTCCTGAAGAGATCTACCGGGCCCTCATCGAAGCAACGGCCTTCGGTGCACGCGTTAT
Source organism: Spirochaetaceae bacterium (assembly GCA_003552985.1). Lineage (GTDB taxonomy): Bacteria > Spirochaetota > Spirochaetia > DSM-27196 > SLAA01 > B1Sed10-166. Next base: position 67,102 of record PUPD01000208.1, on the reverse strand, counting down.
CATGGAGCGCATGCTGGAGTACCGCATTCCGGTGGAGGAGATCGTCACCTGCGGTGGTATCGCCAACAAGAATCCTCTGCTGATGCAGATTTACGCCGACGTATTGAACCGGCCTCTGAAGGTATCGCGCAGCGAACAGACCGCTGCGCTCGGAAGCGCGATTGCCGCAGCCGTGGCAGCCGGCCCCCAGGCAGGTGGACGCCAGGATTTCTCTTCAGCGATTGAAGCTATGACCGGGACACAAAAGCGGGAATACCATCCTTCTCCCGGTCATGTCGAGACCTACGATCGACTCTATCACTTGTACAAAGCCGCTCACGATGCGTTCGGCGGTGTGACTCCCAATGCGGATTTTTCTCGAACCATGAAAGCGCTGGCCGAGATCCGGACGCAAACCCGAACGAGCAACCGACCACAGAACCGGGAGTAGCGCAGATATCGGCCGCAAACTCAAACGGCAATAGCTACGGCGCCACTGCCTTCGCCACGTTGACTGCAGATACAGTTTCGACTACGATTGGGTTCATGCTTTGCCGAACCCGCCTCTTCCTCGCGATCGTTCTGTTGGCCGTCGCAGCGCCAAGCGTTGCCGTCGCGCAGGCAGCCGCCGGCATCATTCTCGGCCAGCCAACCGGCTTGAGCTTTCTGTTCCGCGAGCGAATCGCAGTGGGCGCCGCATGGTCAATCTATAATCGCCTGCATCTGCACGGTGACCTCTGGATTGGCACTGGTGAGCTCGCTGAGCCTTTGGACTGGTTCATCGGCGTCGGAGGGAAGGTGAAGCTCGACGCGCTCGATGAAGACGATACGCGGGTCTCGCTGGGAGCTCGCGTTCCGGTAGGGGTGCGGACCTTCGTGCTCGACCAGCTCGAGGTCTTCGTCGAGATCGCTCCCGGATTACAGCTGTTTCCCGAGACTGAACCCGACATTGATGCCGGACTCGGCGTGCGCTACCACTTCTAGGCACGCAAGTTCTAGACGCTTAGATAGGCCCGGTCGCCCGCGCGCCGAGTCGGCGCGCCGCTGCCACAAGCGTGATGCCTGCGGCTGCCGCTACTGCCGCCGATACCCCCGCGATGAGCAACGCAGACAGCCCGGTGTTTGCAACCGAGAACGGTGCCGCCCGTGTTAACCAAAGCACCCCGGACGTTACCGACAGGGCTAACGCTCCCCACAACAGAACCAGCCCTGACACCGAGATGCGCTTGCGATTGCGCTCGAGACGCTGCTGACAATCAAGCGCCCACTCGTACGCAGTCTTGAGCTCGACGTCGCAGCGCTCAGCAACCTGCCGGCTAACCTCTGACAGGTCTTTGCCCGCATCCAACTCAGACTTGATATCGACAAACACTTCCCGATAGCATTCGTACCGCTCGCGCTGCCGTTCAGCCGTCGACTGCCCGTCCTTATTCTTCATCGTACCTGTAAGCTATAGACAGCCTGCCGCCAACGGCAAGCGCAAGGCGAGACAGCTCGGCGTCAAACCACTCTGCAGGTAGCCGAAGGACCGTCGTTCGCATTATACTGTGGCTATGAGCTCAGTAACCGAACCCAAACACGCAATCCTTGACTTGAACGGCGCAACCTGCACCTCGTGTGTAATCGCGATCGAGCATTTGGGCCGCCGAGTGCAAGGCATAAACGATATTACGGTCGACCGGGCCACAAGCACCATCCAGGTTGAGTACGACGGTAACCGTGAAGCGCTAGACAAGATCTGTGAGTTTGTCGAACGCATCGGTTATTCGGCCGAGGTACGAACAACCGATTGACGGCGGCGCAAGGGCGGCGGCACGGAAGCGCCTCCGTGTAGCTCCGTGCTGATCACCACCGGCTTTGGATCCCGCCGCGAAGGGTACGACTGCAGATCTCTTTCGGAGGAGCCTCTTACCGAGCGCCCTCGCCCTGCGCTATACGAACGTTCAACCGCATCAGGCGCTGAGCCAGCAGTCGGGCAAGGAAAATCCCATAATGCGGTTTGTCTTTGATTGCGTTTATGAAGGCGTTCTTGGATATCTTTACCAAAACGCTACGCCCGCTTGAGATCACGGTAGCAGATCGCCGATTGTTCAAAAGGAACGACATCTCACCGAGAAAGATATCGTCAGGCGTCAGGGTCGTTAGGTATTTGTCCCCGGAAAAGATGTCGAGCCTTCCCGAAGCAATGTAGTACAGGTAGTTCGACTCCTCGCCTTCAAAAAACACCACATCGCGATCCTGAAAGACAGACTCCTCGCTACGGTCGAATATACCCGGGACCACGTTGCTCTCGTCACGCTGGTGCGAAACCTCGAACGAAACCTCGTTTCCCTTGTCGTTGTACCGCAGGTTCTCAACGTAATGCGCGACCATCTTCAATCCATGCCCGTGCGGCCCGAAGTTCACCGGCTGTGCTGCGGCCCGCTCCACACGCTTGCGCCAGTCAAACCCTTCGCCCTCATCCTTAATACTGAAGTACGACCGTTCAGGAGTGATCCGGTACGAAAACACGACGTTTCGTTTGCGGATTTCGGGATCCTCACATTTCTTACGGATCAAGGCCAGAATATCGCCGTGCCCCTCCAGCCAGCGGCTCTTTTCATCATAGGTTATTCGGCAGTTGCCGTGCTCCAACGCATTCATGAGCAGCTCGAAGATCGCAACATGCACGCGATCCTTTTTGTCGCGATTGATATAGTTGGAGTTGTACAAGAAGCTCGTCACCAGGTTCGCGTAAGTGCGAACATTGGACGGGTCGTTATCCATCACGAAGCGCCCGGAAATCGTGCGCAAGAGGTAGCTCTGCAGGTCGCGCTGGAAGAGAATCTGCCGATTCTGAATCAGTATTCGCACCACCCGATAGAAGCTCCCGACGAACTCGCCGCGCGAAATGACGCTGATGATGTTTGAGTTCGGCAGATGCTGGTGAACCCGCTGCTCGTCCGGACTGGTATGCACCGCGATGATCCCGCCGTAATGCAGCCACGGGTCGCTCTTCACATCCTCGAGCACCGTGTTCGTATCGATATGCGGGTCCGAGGCGTTGATTACGTTGATCTCCGGTAGTTCGTACTTCAGGTATTCCAGTGCAGCGTCGCGGTCATCGAGGAAAACAGGCAGGAAGTAGTTGTCGAACCTCCGGCAGATTCGTTCGATGCGGTCGTTGAGCTCCCGGTCAGTGCTGATCACAGGCATCTTGCGCATAAGGGCCGAATCTCCTTGCTGGACGCTGCCTTGTAGTATTACGAATTAGCTACGGTTTTTCCAGTCTCCGTTGCTCCGTTCAGCTCGACAAGATCGTCCGGACTAAGCTTCACCCGGAGCGCTGCGGCATTGGCTTCAGCATGCCGCACTTTGGTAGCGCCCGCAATCGCGACAACCGAATTCCCATGCACATGGGTTACCCATGCGAGCGCTACCGATGCCGGCGCAGCGTCATGCTTACGGGCCACCGTCCGCAGCCGCTCGATCACCGGCGCAGTCTTCTCTAGATATGCCCGCCGGAACCGTTTCTGAAGTCTTCGAGGCCCCGGACGCAGTTTGATCAGGTCCGGATTGGCGTGGAACTTTCCGCTCAACAAGCCCTGGGCCAACGGCGAATAGGCAATAATGCTTATTCCGAGCTCCTGCGCGGCGGCGAGGACGCCGTTGTGTTCGATTTCACGGTCCAGCAGATTGAACCGCACCTGGTTGCTCGCCAACGGAATACTTCGGCGTGCTAATGCGTCGTGAGCGCGCCGCATCTGAGCCGCATTGAAGTTGCTTACCCCCACCGCACGAATCTTACCCGCTTCGTACAATTCGGCCATACTCTCCATCTGCCTCTCGATAGTAGACCAGGAGCCCGCAAAGTGGATCTGGTAGAGATCCACCGGAAACCCGCCGAGTGCACTCATTCGCTTATCGAAGCTGCGTACAATCGATGCTGCCGAGCGCAGCAAGGGGAACCATTTCGTCGCAATCAGGACCTCCCCCCGTTTGACACCGTGGTATTTCAGGGCCTCGCTCAGCTCATTCTCCGATGCGCCCCACCCGTAGACCTCCGCGGTGTCGAACCAGTTGATCCCTGACTGCAGCGAAACACCCACAATTCGGCGCACCGTCTCGCGCGGCAATTGCCCCCAGTACCGGCCGGCGACGCCGGTTGCCTGAGAAAACTGCCAACATCCGAGCCCGACCGGCGACACCTGAAGGGGACTCCCGCCCAGCCGGCGGGAGGCAATTCGGTTTGACTCCATCACACACCACCTCCAACTGGGTGCGCCCTACCGGGCGCACCAAAAAAAAGCCTTCCCATCACGGAAAGGCTTTGTTCGCGCTTGAGCTCCACTGCGTACCTCGCAGAACGCCCTGTTACTTCGAGTAAAACTCGACGATAAGCTGTTCCTCAGCGATCGTCGGGATCAGGTCGCGAGTGGGAAGAACCGTGACCGTGCCCTGCAGCTCGTCCTTCGCAATTGAGAGCCAAGGCGGCACAGGCCGGCTGCTATTATCAGCCAGCAATCGCCGAATCAGATCCTGGGTTGCTTTACGTTCACGAGCCTTGATATCGTCTCCTGCTCGCACCAGCGCCGACGGGATCGTGACCTTACGCCCGTTATGCAGAATATGGCCGTGAGCAACGAGCTGACGTGCCTGAGCCCGCGATCCTGCCATCCCCAATCGGTACACAACGTTGTCTAGTCGCCGCTCAAGTAGGATGAGCATGTTGTGACCGGCGATCCCCTTCATTGCCTTGGCGCGGAAGAAAAGGTTACTGAACTGGCGCTCTGATAGTCCATAGGCCCACTTGAGCTTCTGCTTCTCTGCCAGCTGACGCCCGTACTCTGTCTGACGGATTCGGCCCTTCTTCGGCTCGCCTGGTGGTTTCGGCTTGCGCTTCAGCAACCTATCGTATTTCTCGTTGCCGTAGATGTTTATGCCGAATCGGCGAACGATCTTCCCTTTGGCCGTCTCATTCCTAGCCATTTACCACTCCTTGGGTATACCACATCCTGCTTCAGGTTTGTATTCGAGTTCCGGTAGTAGAGCGCACACTGTAGTCGAGATCGCACAGACTGTCAAGGCGGCGCAAACACCACCTTACCGGCCGGCTCTGCACTCCTTCAGCCCGTCACGCTCCGCAAACGCTCCGTTCGGTCACTCAGCAGAATCTCCGCTGAGAAGCCGACGCAGCCGACCCCAGAGTCCGCCTGCGCGCGGACCGCTTCGGGGACCAAAGCGACGCTGCCGGTCATCGAGATGTTCGTCAGATCCTGCGCCGGGTCGAGCTTGAGGCGGGTTGGTTGCTTGTGACGACTTAGCTGTCTTTGACGCCTTTGCCGCCTGAGCTGCGTCAGCCGTGGTCGCTCGCTTGCTTCGGTCGCCACCACTGCCGGCGGTTTTCGCGGTTTCACCCCCCAGCGGTGCGTTTGCCGTCTGCCGTTCACCGCTGCGCTCACGCCTGCGGCGGCGTCCACCTCGCCCGGATCGAGAGCGGCCCTTCGTCGAATCTTGTTCTTGTGCGGATTCACTGCCGCTCGTCTCGCGCGCAGGCCTCTCAACAGGTTCGAACTCCTCTCCGTATTTCTCTCGATAGCGGCGCAGACGCTCCTCGAGACTGGCGTCAGCCGGCACTCGTCGCTCGGTGTGCCCGTCGCGCTCGTGCCTCGGCCGTCTGGAAGCGCCGTGCTCGCTTCTGCCGCGCGGCCTGTCCTCATCCCGGCGACCGTGGCTGGGCGAACCAGGCGCTTGGGCGTGTTCCGCCGACGGCCGGCGCGCTCCCTGGCCCCGCCGCGACCCGCGCCGCGAGCTCCGCGAATCCCGTTGATCCGCGCGCATCTCGCGCTCATAGACCCGCCGCCGGCTTCGATCCGGGACCAGCAGCTCGTCGGTAACCGACTCAGATGGGATCTTCATCCCGATATAGTCTTCAATTGCTTCCAGACCGTACACAAAGCGCTCGCACGCGAGCGATATCGCCTTTCCGCTCTTTCCTACCCGTGCCGTACGCCCAATCCGATGCACGTAGTTTTCAGCGTCCTCAGGCAAGTCATAATTGACGACCAGCGGAAGATCCTCGATATGCAGCCCCCGAGCAGCAACGTCGGTGGCTACCAGAATTCGGACCTTTCCCGCCTTAAAACTGTCGATTATGCGCAGGCGCTTCTTCTGCGGCAGATCACCGATGAGGTACTCACTGTCGTAACCGTTGTCACGCAGCCGGTCGGAGATGTTCGTGCAGCCGCGCCGGGTGTTGCAGAATATCAAGGCTCCGGCCGGATCCTCGCATCCAAGCACTCCCAACAACAATGAGAACTTCTCGTCTTTCGCAACGTGGTATAGCCGCTGCTCAATCGACTGCACGGTGATGTGCTCCGGCTCAATCTCGATCTCGGCAGGGTCGTTCATGAACTTCCAAGAGATGTTCAACACGCTCTGGCTCAGCGTAGCGCTGAATAGCAACGTAAGCCGCTCTTCCCGAGGGCCGGTTTTGCGGAAGATACGCTGAATGTCCGGGTAGAATCCCATATCGAACAGACGATCAGCCTCATCGATCACGACGAAACCGACCTTGCTCAGGTCGAGTTTGCGGCTTGAGCTGAAGTCCAGCAGTCGCCCCGGTGTCCCGATGATGATGTCGACGCCCTGTTCGAGCTTGTGCTCTTGATCCACATAGCCGGCGCCTCCGTAGAAGCAGCCGATACTGAACCCGAGGTGCCCGCCCAGAATCTCGGCGTCATGCTGTATCTGCACTGCTAGCTCGCGCGTTGGGGCGACCACCAGCGCAGGACGGTCCCGAAACCGTTCGGATGTCGCTTTCAGCTCAAAGATTGTGGTGAGGTACGCGGCGGTCTTTCCGGTACCGGTTTGCGATTGAACCGTGACATCACGACCTTGCAGCGTGCGCTTCAATGTCTCGGCCTGGACCGGCGTACATTCGGTGAAACCGGCGTCATGGATGCCCTTCAGGACATCTTCAGATAAATTGAACTCTTCAAATTTCATAGTCAAACTCAGGGGTGCCGCTTATGGTGTGCCGGTGCCGCGAGCGATGAGGTCATCCAGCGCCAGCTCTCCGTAGTCGGTGACACAGAGCGGTGCGTTCGGTAAGCGTTCGCGATCACCGACGCCCACTGCGTGCATACCGGCATTGATCGCGGCCTCGATACCGCTGTATGCGTCTTCGAATACCAGGCAGCGTTCAGGGGAAACCCCAAGCCGCTCGGCAGATATCAGGAACACTTCAGGATCCGGCTTTGATCGGCTGATGTCGTTCCCGGTCACGACGGCATCGAATAACAGCGTAAGCCCCAACGCATCAAGCACCGTACCGGCGTTCTTGCTGGCCGAAGCGAGCGCCGTCCTGACTCCCCGTTCACGCACCGCCTTGATGAGCTCAACAGCCCCCGGGTACAGATCGTTCGTGCTTATGTCCTGCAGGAACGCCCTATAATACTCGTTCTTGATGTCCGCCAGACGGTGTTTTTCTTCCTCCAACAGTTCCACGCCATTGTGCTCAAGAATGATCTCAAGCGCGGGAATTCGCGATACACCGCGCAACTGATGGCCGAGATACTCGTCAAGCTCCCAACCCTGGTCATCCGCGAGTTTCTTCCACCCGAGATAATGGTACTTGTCGGTGAAAACAACGACACCGTCGAGATCAAAAATGAAGGCCTGCACGTTCTGCGGCATGCCTGCAGTCTAATGGAATCTCCCAAGGTATACAACCGCCCGAGGGTCGGTCAACCGACACGCACGCTGTTGGCGTGGTCAGTTACCGGCTTGCTCGGCTAGCCAACGCTCGGCTTCGATCGCCGCCATACACCCGGAACCCGCCGCGGTTACCGCCTGCCGATAGACCTTGTCCTTTACGTCGCCGCAGGCGAAGACGCCTTCCACCGAAGTCCGCGTCGAATCGGGAGCCGTGATCACGTAGCCCACCTCGTCCATTTCGAGCTGCCCATCTAGAAATGTGGTATTCGGTTGATGCCCGATAGCGAAGAACAGGCCACCGGCGTCGAGGTCGCGCAGCTCACCGGTGTGCTTGTCCTTAACCCGAACGCCGCTTACGAGCTCATTACCAAGCACCTCCTCCGGCAGCGTATTCCAGTGAACTGTTATCTTCGGATTGTCGTGTACTCGCTGTTGCATAATCCGGGACGCCCGCATTTGATCACGGCGCACCAGCATGTGAATCTCACTCCCGAACTTGGAAAGGTAGAGCGATTCTTCACAGGCCGAATCACCCCCACCCACCACGACAAGCGGTTTCTGGCGGAAGATGGGAAGCGCCCCGTCGCAGATCGCGCATGCCGATATACCCTTCTGCCATAGCCGGTCGACCCCCGGCAGATCCAGCGTCTTAGCGGTTGCGCCGGTCGCGATAATCAGGCTGTGCGCTTTTACCTCGGTCCCGCTCTCGGTCCAGGCGCGGAACGGTCTTTCAGACAGGTCAACCTTCGCGATTGTTTCGGTCTTAATCCGGGTACCGAAGCGCGTGGACTGCTTCCGCATTTGATCCATCAGCTCCGGTCCTTGAATACCCTCCGGAAACCCGGGATAGTTCTCGACGTCGGTGGTGGTTGTAAGCTGCCCCCCGGCAGCAACATTCCCGGCCATGAACCCCTCGTACATCAACGGCGCAAGGTCGGCACGGGCAGCGTACACCGCCGCGGTATGCCCGGCCGGACCGGAGCCGATAATCACTACGTTCTCTACGCTTTCCTGTGTCATTGGCGCATCCTCACTTGATTGCAAAACTATATATTAAAATTACAATGTACTAACCACGGCGTCAACTCCGTGGATTGCAGACTCGCTCCATGATATACACAACCGACCGACACCAACAACCGCGCATGACTACTCCGAGCCGCTGTTTCCGGCGCCGCGGCGTTTGACCTCTCTCCTGAACTGCCCATATATTCTGCATACGGAGGAAGCCGAATGGACGTGGCACAGGTAGATACTGGTGCATATCCAGTGGTTGAGTATGCGGTCACCGGCGCCGAACCGGCAGCCGAGCAGGAAACCGCCAATCCGGAGAACGCGGCGGCGGCCCAACAGGCACCGCAAGCCGAAGCGCAACCGGTTGATGACCCGGCGCTCGGACGGAACATCGATATCCGAGCATAGGGAGCCCTAACCGCATCGGCGGAGCTCGGTGTCGCCGTGCGCTACGCCTGCGGTTCCCAGATCTCCACCCGGTTGCGTCCGCGCCGTTTCGCCAGATAGAGGGCCTGATCCGCACACTCGCGCAGCTCCCGGGCCTCGACCGCGTGGAGCGGAAAGCTCGCAACTCCCAGACTGCCAGTCAGCCATGGAAGCCCCTCCCCAAGCCGGTCGAGGTCGTCGATCAGGCTGCGCACGCGTTCCGCCAACCCAAACGCCTCCTCCAGAGTGGTTGCGGGCAGCAGAACGACGAACTCATCGCCCCCATAGCGGGCAACCAGGTCGTTCGGTCGAAACACCGAGCGCAGGAGCGGTGCAATCTGATTCACAAGCACTCCGTCACCGGCGGGGTGGCCCGCCCGCTCGTTGATGTCGTTGAACTGGTCCAGATCGAGCATGATCATGCATAACGGCGCCCCGGTCACTCGGGCCTGCAAAACCATCTCGTCCAGAGCGTGGTCGAGATAACCGCGATTGTAGAGACCCGTCAGTTGATCCGTCACCGACCGCCGGCGTGCGGACTCGCTCCAGGCTACTCGCTCGGCGTGAAACTTACTGATGCTCGCCAGCCAACGCGTGGTCGCCTGCAACATGCGGTACATAACCCGTATAGCTGCCCGCGGATGAGTGTCCATGAATGCGAAGAAATCGTTCTTCGGCAAGGCCAACAGCTCAGTCGGCTCAATCGCACTGCAATCGGCCGATCGGGAATCGTCTTCAAAGATCGACATCTCACCGAAGAACTCTCCCGAGCCGAAGCGTTGTATTTCGATCAGGTCGCCGTTAACCGGCGACAATGAGATCAGCACACGCCCCGACTGCACGACGTATAGCTCGTCACCCGGATCTCCTTGGCGGAACAATACTTCACCGGCATGTAAGGCGACAGGACGAAGCGAGCGGACGAGCACTTCACGTTCGGCGAGGGTCAAATCACTGAAGATTCGTACCGAGGAAAGGAACTCAACGGTCTTCATCCCCGTTCCCTTCCTCCCCGGCCACCGCAGCCCGATCTCCGCCCGCATTCCGCACCGCGAACATTGTTGCGTGTGCCGCTGCAATCAACTCGTCCACCGCGAGGCCATGGGTTGGCTGTAACCCGATACCGATACTCACGGTGAGATACACGCTACCACCGCCCAGCCGTGCGCTGAAATCCAGCCCTCCGATTGTCCGCCGAACCCGCTCCGCGAGAGCTTTGGCAGCCTCCGCCCCCAGTCCAGGGCAAACAACGCAGAACTCGTTTCCCCGGTAACGCAACGCAACTGCGCTCGACGGAATTGCCGTCATGAGAACCTCGGCAAAATAACGCAGCGCTGCATCGCCGCCCTCATGTCCGTAGGTGTCGTTAACGGCCTTGAAGTTGTCCGGCTTCACCATAAGCAGCGCGCCTCCGGGAGAAGCGGATGATTCGAACAGCCGGGCAGCCTCACTCAGATACGCCCGGTTGTAGGCACCGGTCAGCGTATCTAGAAAGACCTGCGTCCTGAGCTGCCGAATATACGGTGAGCTCTCGGCGACTTGCTCGGTCAACGCTCGAATGCGCGACGCTACCACGGTAATGAAGCGGTGCAGCACCCGTACGAACACCTCCGGATGCTTTTCGATCAGCGTAGGGAAGGGAAGATCCCGCCGGGGAAAAACGAGCAGGCGGGCGTCACGGGCACACCGTGCTGAGACGGTCCGGACGGTATTGCTGAACAACTCGAGCTCGCCGAACGCTTCACCGGCAACATACCGCGCGACCTCGCGCACGCGGCCGTGACTGTCGTGGGTTGAAACGACCGCCTCTCCCTCAACGACTATGAACAGCTGCTCACCCTGCGAACCGACCGAGAAGACCGTCTCTCCGCTCGAATAGTACCCAAGCTCGCAATAGCGCCCCAGCAACTCAAGCTCATCAGCGCCAAGATCAGCAAACGCCTCGATCCGCTTTAGGAGCTGAGCCGGAGCCGGATCAACCCTATTCATCGACGCCCTCGCTGCGGGCTTCGGCCGGTACGCGCGTAGCGCGGCCGCTTTGTCGGCCATTGCATACTCTGTCTTTCATATTACCAGCCGCTAGTCGCGATGTCCACGTTTCCATACCGCAGATCAGTCGCTGCGAGCATCATAGAGCCTGTTTTGTATCCTGCCGATCACGAAATCCAATCCGAAAGCCAAGAACGCGGCCGTCGCGGCACCGGTAAACACGTAAGCCGAGTTGTCGCGTACCAACCCGGAGACGATTACCGTGCCGAGCCCTCCCGCCCCCACAACCGCGCCGACCGTCGCGGTGCCTATGTTGATTACCAGCGAGGTACGAATCCCGGCGAAGATGACGCGCGCCGCCAGCGGCAGCTCGGTCAACCACAGGATCTGACCTCGCTTCATCCCCATCCCGCGTGACGCCTCAATCACGGCGGGATCGACCGAATCGAGCCCCGAAATGGTGTTGTTGATCACCGGAAGAATGCTATAGACGAACAGCGCCACAATAGAGGGAGCAAACCCGAAACCGATCGCCGGAACGGCAAGCGCCAGCACCGCTACCGGAGGAAAGGTCTGAGCGACCGAACTGATATCCTGCACAATCGGGTGAAAATCGCGCCCAATCGGTCGGGTGACAAAAACGCCGAGCGCGACTCCCACCGCCGCGGCGAGCCCACTCGAGACCGCAACGAGCGCCACATGCTGAGACAGCAAGCGTGCCAGGGTGACTCTCTCGTAAATGTAGCTTATCCGGCCCGGAAACATGCTGCGCAGTACCAGCTCGCGCACCCCTTCACTCCACACAAACACCGAGAATCCCGCCACGAGCAGCACCGGCAACACAAACGCACCGATTCTCTTCACCGAGTTATCCCCGTCTGATTCAGCTCCTCGATATCGCTCAGACGCACTTCACCGAGCACTCGTCCCTCGTCATTGATAACCGGAACCGCACGCAGCCCCTGTCCGAGAATACGTGACAACGCTTCGCGCAGCGATGCGGCCGGCCGAACGCCGACCTCAGCCGGATGCAACTCCACATAGGGCCGGTACGCCAACGGGGAACGCCGATTGAGCTCGGGCTCGAGCATCCCTACGAGGGCCTGATCACGATTGGTCACCCACAGAATTGGATGATACCCTCCGTCGCCGTTCGGCTCGTTCAGGCGATTGCGCGACTCTTCACGCGTAATCGTTTCCGCTCGTTTCATGTGATCGCCGACCTCAAAACATGCCAACCGCTTCAACGCGCGGTCGACACCAACGAACTGGCGCACGAACTCATTAGCCGGACTGGCAAGCACCTGCGCCGGCTGATCGTGTTGGAGAATTCTGCCTTCACGCATGATCACTACGTGGTCCGCCAACCTGATTGCTTCGTCGAGATCATGCGTCACGAACACGACCGTCTTGCGCAGTTTGCGCTGCAGAGCCGCAAACTCCAGCTGCAGGGTCTCGCGATTGAGCGGGTCTACCGCGCCGAACGGCTCGTCCATCAGCAGCACCGGCGGGTCGGCAGCCAACGCCCGCGCCACGCCGACTCGCTGAGCTTCACCGCCGGACAGCTCGGACGGATACTTCCGCCGATACTGGGCCGGGTCCAGACCGATCAGATCCAGCAGCTCGTCGGTGCGCCTTTCTCGCCGCGAGCGCTCCCACTTCACCAAGCGGGGGACGATGCCGACGTTTTCCGCCACGCTCATATGGGGAAACAGGCCGACGCTTTGAATAACATACCCGATACCACGACGCAGCTCCTCGGGCTCAAAGCTTGCAACCGGGTATCCGTCGAGCAACACCTCGCCCGAGCTCGGCTCGAGCATCCGGTTGATCAGCTTCAGTGTCGTAGTCTTCCCGCAGCCCGAAGGCCCGATCAGAACGCACACCTCGGCTCGCGCGATGCTGAACGAAACACTATCTACAGCGGTCTGACCGCCGTAGTGCTTGACTACGTTCCGGAACTCGATCATGACGGGGCCCCCTTGAGTCCCCGAGGAGTGAGCACTCGAATCACCACCGCGAGACTCCGGTCCACGAATACCGACAGCAACACGATTGGGATCACGCCCATCACCACGAGATCAGGAGCCCCCTGCCCAAGGCCCTGAAACACGAAGGTCCCGAGCCCCCCTGCCCCGATCAACGCCGCGACCGCGGTGTTACCGATCGCCTGCACCGTTGAAACCCGTACTCCGCTCAATATGATCGGCACCGCTATCGGAACCTCAACAAACCGCAGCATCTGAGCGCGGCTCATCCCCATCCCTTTACCGGCGTCAATCACCGACCCCCGGATCACGGCGAGGCTCGTATACGCGTTGCGGACGACCGGCAACAGCGCGTACAACGTCAACGCGATCAGCGCCGGTGCGTTTCCTATCCCGCGAATACCGAGGCTCCGAAGAACCGGAAACTCGCGCGATAGATACGCCAGGGGCGCGATCATCAGACCGAACAACGCCAGGCTTGGAATCGTCTGTATGCCGTTGACCGCTGCGAATACCGGTCGCTCAGCCATGCGTCGTCTATATGCCAGGATTCCGAGCGGTACTCCGGTCATCGATGCGGCAAGCACTGCCACACCCGAGAGCCATAAGTGCGCACCGAGCTCGCTTACGAATCTACTCTCACGGGTATAATACTCCTGTACCGGAGCGAGGCTGTCGAGCACACCGGCGGCGAGCAGAATCAGCACGATTAGGAACGGGATCAGCACGACGACGCTGCGTACGAGGTGCGAGACCGGTGCGCTGTGCAGCGAGCCCTGAACGAGTACGAAGCTCGCCAACACCCCAACCCAGAATCCGGTTGACGGGGTTATGCGCGCGAACTCCATGCCGGCCACCGCCTGACTACCCGAAAGCCCCAAGGTGATCACCAGTGTAGCAAACAGCAGCATCCCGATGCTGATTTTGGCCCAACGCACGCGATTGACCTGGGGCGCAAAAGACAACAGCCCTGCGGCCAGAACAAGGCCCGCTATGACGCCCGTCACCCACACGCCCCCGGCTTCAGGCAGCATCACCGGCTCGCCGAGGGCCACTCGGTTTTCCTTGAACGCAAACAGCGGCCGCAGCAGCGTGACCGTCGCCAAGACCGCCCCAAGCAGCGTCGTCTTCTCGAGATCAGCACCGAGGCCCCGATCAATCACTGCAGCAGTCCCTGTTCCTGCAGATACTCACGCGCTACGCTTTCCGCGTCACGGCCCTCTACCGCAATCTTGGAGTTAAGCCGCTGCAACGTAGTCAACGATAACGACTCGAAGACCGGATAAAGAATATCCTCGATCTCCGGATACCGTTCCAGAATCTCCGCGCGAACGATCGGCGCCGGCTCATAGACGGGTTGAACGCCGCGGCTGTCCTCGAGCACAACAAGCCCCAGGGCCGCGAGCTGTCCGTCGGTGCCGTAGGCCATCGCCGCGTTGACGCCGTCGGTGCCGCGCGCGGCTGCCTGTGCGGTGACAGCGGTGTCACCGCCGGAGAGCACTAGCAGCTGGTCACTGTCGAGCGAGAACCCGTACTCCGACTCGAACGCCGGAAGCGCATCATCACGGCTCACAAACTCTTCGCTACCGGCCAGCCGGAACTCGCCGCCACGCTCGAGATATGCAGCCAGGTCCTCGAGATCTACGAGCCCTTCCACCTCGGCCAGATCCTCTCGAACTGCTATCGCCCAGGTATTATTGGCCGGGGCGGGTCGCAGCCACACGATGTTGTTCTCCTCCAGGTCCAGCTCGCGCACCGTCTCATAGGCCGACTCGGCGTCACGCCAGACAGCACTGTCGGTACCCTCAAAGAAGAACCCCCCGTTGCCGGTATACTCGGGATAGATGTCGATCTCGTCACTGATGATCGCCCGCCTGATCACGTCGGTCGGACCGAACTGGGTGCGGTCCACAACCTCGAACCCTTCGGCCCTCAACAGCTGCACGATCATGCTACCCAGCAATGCGCCTTCGGTATCTATCTTCGATGCTACCACCACCGGGCCCTTCTCGGGTTCCGGCTCCTCGGCACCGCCCCGGGCGAGCACCCCGTCCGCAACGAGCAGACCCATTACTACCGCAAGCAGTACTGCTATCGTCTTTCTCTTCATCACCCCACTCTCCTTTTTGTCACGGCAGGGCTTAGTTCGGCCCGCCGCGTAACTCGTTCCACTCAGTTAAGGTGGCTAAATCGATGAATGAAGTCAAGTTCCGGCGGCCACCCGGCGGTCACGCTCCTCGATCAGTCCGGACAGGCGCTGCATGATCTTATCCGGCAACTCGATATCCGAGGCCGGGGCAGTTTCGCTGATCTGCTGCGATTTTCGCGCGCCCACTATAGCCGCTCCTATGGCCGGATTATGCAGGACCCATGCGATTGCGATCTGCGCCGGCGAAGCATTGAGCTCCGCGGCGACCTCTCTCAACCCCTCCACGAGCTCTAAATTCGCCTCCAAAACCGGTGACCGGAACTGAGAGCTCCGTTGTCGCCAGTCGCTTTTCGGGAGAGCTGCAACCCATTCCGGAGTCACCTTGCCGGTGAGCAACCCGTTTTGGAGCGGACTGTATGCCCATACTCCGATCTTTTGCTCGAAGCAGTACGGCAGCACCTCCTGTTCGATGCCGCGTTCAAGCATACTGTACGGCGGCTGCAGCACCGAAACGGGGTGGATACGCCCGCAGCGCTCGAGCTGTTCGCGCGAGAAGTTCGAGACGGCGCCGAACCGCACCTTGCCCGCCTGAATCAAGCGGCCGATCGCCTCCCAGGCTTCCTCGATCTGCTCCTCCGGAATAGGCCAGTGGATGTGATAGATATCGATTGTCTCGACCTTAAGCCGGCGGAGACTCGCCTCGCACTCGGCCTCTACACTGCGTGCCGACAGCTCATTGCGTACCTTGCTGCTCCCCGGCTCCCAGACCAATCCGCACTTCGTGGAGATGATCGGTTCAGCGCGCCGCTCGGCGAGCGCCCGCCCCACAATCTCCTCAGAATGCCCGAGGCCGTAGACAGGAGCGGTATCGATCCAGTTAATCCCGGCGTCCAGCGCCGCGTATATTGTGTCGAGCGAGTCCTTATCGTCCTGCGGCCCCCATCCGAACGCGTAGCCCGGGCCGCCGATAGCCCACGCACCTAACCCTACCGTCGAAACCTCGAGCCCGGTGACTCCAAGCTGTCGATACTGCATGATTCCTCCTCGTTTTCCGCTTCTTTCAGAGATTGCGCTGTGTTAAACAAACATGATAAGTACAAGCGAGGAGGCTCGACAAGGCGTGCCAGGGTCGAAAAAGCATAGAGACATCGCATGGAGGCTCATTACCGGAGCGTTAATCGGGATCGCGAACATCATTCCCGGTATCAGCGGCGGCACAATTGCGGTCGTCACCGGGATCTACGAACCGTTGCTAAGTCGCATCAGCGGCTTTTTCACGATTCTTGGCGGTTGGCGTCGCAATCTTGCGTACCTCGTCCCAGTGGTTATGGGGGTGCTCCTTGGGGCGCTCGGCTTCGCTCATCTCATCGGCGCGCTACTGGACCACTACCCGGAACAGACGATGTTCTTCTTTGTAGGGCTGATCCTCGGCAGCGTGCCGTTTCTGTTCAGAACTGCGGTCCGCAACGGCCCGCACCCGGCTGCGTTGTCCCCGTTCGTGATCACACTCGCGCTGATGCTCGTGATGGCGGCCGCCGACAGACCGCCGGTCGGTGAGCCGCTCCGGGAGCTCTCTGCCGCAGCGCTGACACAGGTATTCGGGGCCGGCCTGGTCAGTGCCATCGCGATGATCGTACCGGGCGTATCCGGATCATTCCTGCTGCTGTTGCTCGGAATGTACTCCACCTTCGTCGCCGCGATCCGCGAGCTCAATCTCGGGCTGTTGATCGCCTTTCTCGCCGGAACCGCCTCCGGCATCGTCGCGATGGCAAAGCTTGTCACCTTTGTGCTTCGCCGCTTCCCCGCCCCGTCATATGCCGGGATTCTGGGGTTGGTGCTCGGCTCTACCGCCACACTATGGCCCGGGATCGCGTCACCGCTGTCCGCTGTCGCGAGCGCCGGCAGCGCGGTGCTCGGGTTTGCAGCAGCGTATCGTCTCGGCGCCGGCCATCGTCCCCTCTCCGACACCAGCGACTACAGCAGCGATAGTTGACAGCCTAATCGGCTTCATATACTGTTTGGACAGCACGTTCACGATGGTACCTGCGTGTACCTGCCGTTAGTCTTATGTTTTGAGCAGGAGGAGCTGTGGCGAAAGAAGAGGCCATTGAGGTCGAAGGCGTTGTTAAGGAATCCTTACCGAACACGATGTTCCGGGTGGAGCTCAAGAACGGGCATACGATCCTGACCCACTTGTCGGGCAAGATGCGCAAACACTACATCCGAATCGTGCCTGGTGACAAAGTCAAAGTGGCGCTTTCTCCGTATGACCTTACCCGCGGCCGGATCATCTACCGCGAACGGTAGCCTCGCACTATCGCCCAGGTCGCTCCGGTTCCTCCTTCGGTACGCTTCGGCGTCCCGATCTCGCCGATCGCGTCGTGCGCCTGCAGAAACGAGCGAACAAACTCCGGCAGCACCGCTTTGTCAGAGGAGTGCTTGCCTTTACCGTGAATAACGAGCACCTTCTTCATGCCGGCAGCATAGGACTCTGCGATAAAGGTCTCGAGGGCGCGCGCAGCCTGTTCGATCGTGTAACCGTGCAGATCGAGCTCGGCCTCCACCGGCAAGCGGCGCCCGGCTGCACGCTGAGCGCGGGCTTGCCGCTGCTTCTCCTCGGAGTCGCTCTCAGCCTCCTCAAGGCGCGGCGGATAGCGGTCGATCAAGCTTTCCAACTCGCGGCGCCTCGGCTCTTCGGCCTCGGAACGCTTTTGCCGTTGCTCGCGCGACTCCCACTGCCGCAGGATCCGTTCGAAATCCAACCGGTATCTCCTTACTTCAACCGTTCCCGATGACCCGGCACCTCTATCACCGGGCACCCTATCGCCCGCTTCGAACCGGGGGCGGCGTACCGATCGTGCCGATAATCGCGTCCGAGCTTAGCCAGCCTTCCACGCCGTAACCGGTGCGGACCAACTGATAGTCCTGATGTCGTACCAGCACCCGTACCGCCGTACCGGGGTCCAACCGCAACCATGGATCAGCACCGTCATCGGGAATCCGACGCAACACGCCGCTCTCCGGCCCCACCACCGCCACCGGCGTAGCCGCGGCACGCGCGCTGTAGGCCGCAAGACCGATTGAGCCGACCGTGAGAAGCACGCCAAACACCGCCACAATGACCGCCGTTCCCCCCCGCAGTCGCTTGGCGACGATCGCCAGTAGGCACAGCAGGTTCACCAATACGAGCGCTACAATCACAAACGCGTCAGGATGTGGAAGACGCGAGGGCTCCGGCTGCTGTTCCAGTCCCAACTCCGCCTCCAGTCGGCTTAGCGCCGTACTGAGTTCGGCCGCCGAAGGGTTCGCCCGCAAAGCCTGTCGCAACCGATAGAGCGCCTGAGGGGCCGCCCCCTCGTTATACAGCGCCAGGGCCGAGTTGTAGAGGATGCCGGGACTATCCGGCCGGTCTTGAAGCGCCGTGTCGTAGGCGGCAACGGCGGCTTCGAAGCGACCTTCACGATGCGCTTCGAGCGCCCGCTCAACTCTGTCGTCGGGGAAGTCCTCCGGAGTACCGGCAGCGATCAGTAACACCATCGCCAGCGGAAAAGCACCCACCCGCTTCGGCACTATTCCGGAGATTCCGACCAGCACGATGATAATACCCGGTAACAGCCACAGGTAGGTCTCCGGCCGGCGGTATCTGTTCGCCGGCTCAATGCGCTTGATTTCGTCCAAGCTCAGCGGCGTAAGCTCTGCTTCCCCCGGCTCCGGCTCCGTTGTCCCGGTCCGTGCTTCGGTCACCTCGAGCGTCATAGCCGGAGCCGTACTGCGGCGCAGCTCGCCGCTGTGGGCGTCGACCCACACGAACGGCGGGACGCGAACAAGATGCATCCCGGTTGAGCGCGGAGTCACGCGATAGGTCAGCTCAACCGAGCCCCTGTATCCACCCGACGCCGGCTCGATATCCGCGTTCTCGTCCAGCTGCGTCACAACCAGATCTTCCGCCTCCAACCCCGGGATCTGTAGAAACGGAAGGTTACCTACTCCGCTCACCCGAATGGTTACGATTGCCGACTCGCCCTCGGGGATCTGCTCGCGGTCCAGCTCGGCATCGTAACCAAAGCCCCCAACCGCAGTGCTTTCGCGCGCCTCGTCCGGCAGCTCACGCACCTCGAGCGCTTTTCGCGGCGTCAGCTCCTCGAACTCACCCGCGGTGATCTCCACCTCAGGCAGCGTCACCCTCCCACTCGTATCGGCAGAGAACAGGTACCGTGCCACCGGTATCGTCAAAAGCGTTCGTCCGTCGATCTCGCGACGCTCAATATCCTCCGAGACTTGAACCTCGATCAGCTCGCCGCTGTCCGGTGAGGACAGCTCAAGTGACTCCGGAAACGCATACTCGACCGCGTTCCTGATCACCAAGGTTACCGGAATGACCTCGTTGCGGTAGATATAGTCTCGCGCGGTACGCCACTCAACGCTAAACGGGATCTTGTCGTCACTGCCGGGAATCGCGACCTCAACGATCTTCGGCCTGGTCGTGAACTCGTCATCTCCGGCGCGGATGAGAAACGATTCCAGCACCGCTCGTCCCGGACGCGCCGCCTGAGTCTCTATGCGGACTCGCACCGCGCGACGCCCTGGCTCTCCGGGCATCGAGCGCCCGGTCTCGATTACCGTCTCCGCGTCCGGTGCCAGTATATCCGGGAGATCGAGCTCCGCGACCTCGATATCGTCTGAATCGGCGTCACTCGGCACCACAATCTCGAAGCGCACCCTGCTTCCCGGCCTCGGGACACTGTCGGGACCGCTGACCCCGAGCCGGCCGTCTTCACTCTCCTCCGCGGCGGCGGACGGCGAAAACACAATCAGCAGTGCCGTTGCAAGAGTTACCAGTAGAGTTCGACGTCTTCCAACTCGGGGGTCTCGGTGGCAAACCACCTGCCGTCCTCCCTCCTGCGGATGTACTCCAGTACCCGGCTCGTTTCCGCACTCGGTTCGTGGTCCTCGTCACGCTCGGCTCGTTCCACCTGATCGACTCCCGAACCCGCCTGAATGCGCTGAAACGCCAGCTCCAGATTGCGCTTTGCAGCCACGCTGGTACTGTCTACCTGCAGTGCACGACGGAACTCGTCGTATGCAGATTGATATCGCCCTTGTTCGTAGTACAGGAGCCCACGGTTGTAACGAATACCGAACGCAAGCTCCTCGAGCTCCGCTCGCTCGGCTTCTTCCCACAGCTCCAGAGCGGCCTCGCTTTCGCCGAGCGCGTGATAAACGTTCCCCAGATTGTACGCTACGTGCGCCCGGTAATCGTCATGGTCGATGACCTCGAAATAGCGTACGACAGCGTCCTGATACTGTCCGCGCCCGTAGGCATAGTTCGCCTGCACTACCGACAGCTGAGGCACCTGAAACCCACAGGCGCTCGTCAGCGTACCAACCGCGATCACCGCTGCAATTCTCAGAACGAGTCTCGCCATCGCACTATCCGTAACGCGTTTTCCAGCACCAGAAACAGCAGAGCGAAACCCAGAAAGAGCCGGTAGCGAGGCACCGCCGCAAGTCGGAACCCGTCCCGGTCGCGACGCTCGGTGTGCTCTTCCAACCCATCCCGCAGGCGGACAAGCACATTACCCTCGTCGGCACCAAGGTGCAGCCCTCCGGTAGTTTCCGCGAGCCGCTGCATGACCCGGCGATTTGCGCGCGTGCGCACCTCTTCACCGGCGTTCGTCTTAGCCACCCCTCCCCCGATCAGCGGGATCGAGGCTCCCTCCTCACCGCCGGTGGTCACGGCAAAAACCGGGATCCCCCGTTCGGCAAGCTCGCGCGCCGGGGCATCCGGATTGCCGGTATGATACTCGCCATCTGAGATTAGGACAAGCGCCTGATGGCGCGCCGAGCTCTCAGGAAGAGCCTGTGCTGCGACTTTGAGCGCCTCCTCGATATCGGTGCCCGGTGCCGTCAAGGTTTCCGGAGACAGCACGGTCAACAGCGACTCCACCGCATACCTGTCTTCGCTCATCGGCAACACCGGCACCGCCTTGCCGCCGAACGCCACCACCGCGAAGCGCGAGCCGGCGAAGTCCTGAACCACCGAACGCACCACGTCCTTGCCTCGTTCCAGGCGGTTCGGTGCAATGTCCTCCGCCAACATGCTCAGTGACACATCGACTGCGAAAACAATCTCTATTCCGCTGCGGTCTTCTTCAATCGGTCTGCGTCCCCAATGAAAACCCGCTAATGCCAGCACGACGAAACTGAAGAACAGCGTCATGCAGACCCCTCGGAAGAAAGACTTGACCAGATAGACATTGGCGCTCACAGGCGACCACACCTCGGTACCGAGCCGTGCCAGATCCCGCCGACCTCGCCGAAACTTCCACAGCAGGAGTACGACCACCGCCATAACGCCGATGAAAAGCCAGAATGCCTCCGGATACGCGATCGTCATAGGATCTCCTTCAGCACGACCGTACGGATGATAAACTCGACCAGGAGCAGCAAGGCCGCGAACCCGGCTGCTTGGCGATGGAGCGGCTCGGTCTGCACCTCAACACGAGTCCGTCGCTCTACGGTCTCGATTGTATCGATTGATTGCAGCACCGAGTCCAGCGCGGCCGAGCTGGATGCATGAAAATACGAGCCCCCGGTCATCTCGGCGAGTCTGCGTAACTGCTCTTCATCGAACGCTTCAACAACGGTTCCGCGATACTGCGTACCGGTTTCCGGATCGACGAACTCGATCGGTGCCTCGCCTTCGCGCCCTACGCCGATAGTGTAAACCCTAATGCCAAGGTCGGCCGCGATCGCTGCCGCCGCTTCAGGTGAGATCTCGCCGGCATTGTTCTTTCCATCGGTAAGAAGAATCATCACGCGCTCACCGGCCTCTCCCGCGTTCAGATGCAGAGCCCCGACCGCAATGCCGAGCCCAATCGCAGTCCCGTCACCGAGCTCCATAATACGCGTCGCAGCGAGCGCGTCGAGCAGATGCCCGTGATCAGTGGTGGGAGGCACCCGCAGGGCGGCTTCCTTCGCGAAAGTCACAAGTCCGATCGGGTCGTTCTCGCGCCGCTGCACGAAGCTCCGGATCACGTTTTTCGCGGACTCGAAGCGGTTCTCAGGCTGGAAATCCTGTGCAGCCATGGTCGGAGATTCGTCGAGCACAATCATAATATCGATTCCGCGGCTCAGGTGCACCGGCTGTCGCGAGACCTGCGCCGGTCCGGCCAACGCGACGATAAGCGTCACCAGGCCGACCCAGAATGCCCCGACTGCCAGGTTATGAAGCAGCCGGACGTGCCACAGCCGTGGCCGGAAACCGCTCCCGTTGTATACCGCAAACGGGAACAGAACCCGGCCACCCCGCTCGGGCCAAAAGTGACGAAGGTACACCGCAGGTGGTATCAGCAGAAGCAGCAAAAGCGCAGCCGGATGTTCAAGCACCCACACGACGCAGTTCCTCCTCGTCGGACTTCTCTTTCCCCTTCTCGGCTTCACGCCGCGCTGCGTGCTCAACTCGATCGAGTATACGCCGCAGCTCCTCGATATGCCCGCGCCGTTCGCCGAGCCGCGAGTGCTGTGCGGCAAACTTCACCAAGTCACCGGTGCGGAAGAGATCCACGACTGTCTTCCGGTCATCAAGGTCGGGTACAATGTGCCGCAGATAGCTTCCCACTTCGCTCGAGGTCGCAGCCATCAGGTCGCGATCGAGCTTATGGGAGAAATAGCGTCGCAGCTCCTGCAGCAGCTCGATATAGAAGCTTCGCGCGTCAAGCTCATCGATGCGATTCTCCAGCGTACGCAACGCCTTGAGAAACCGGCGGTACGGTCTGCGCCGCCGGTATCCGCTCATAAGCCGTTCTAAGCGCTCGCGTCCCCACCGCGCTAATCCGAGGATCACGATCGGCACGCCGAGCAGAAGGCCCGCCAGCCCTCCGATCATCACTCTGGTATACGGCAGAGCCGCCTGCCCATGGGGAGGAGACGGTTCCGTTTCGCCGCCTTCGAGCACCGACGAGACATGCAAACTCAACTCACGCACCACGACGTCGCCCAACTCTATTGGCGGGAGCGTCAGAGTTCCGGGCTGATACGGAGTCAACACCAAGCGTAGCTCGTACTCGCCGCCCCGCGGGGTAAGCCGCAGATCGTGGAACTCAGTGTGCGACGTAGGTGGCAGCGAATCCGGCTCCGACAGGGACAACGACTCGGCAACGCGGAGCCCGACGCGTAACTCCGCCCGATCGCCGACGTACACTGTACGCGGCAGCGTCACGGTCTGCATCACGCGCAGATCCTCCTGCGCCGAAACCCCGGCGGAAGCAACGGCAATCAATGCAGACAGCAGCACGACCGCCCTCACCGCTTCCTCCTGCGAAAGAACTCAACCAGCCGCGCCGCAGGATCGTCGTCGGTGCGGACCTCCAGGGTAGCAATACCGCGGCGACGGCACTCGCGCACCCACTGCCGGCGCTGGACCTCCCAGAAATCGCGATACTGACGGCGGAACTGCTTGGCCGCACCGGAGGCTAGTATCGTTGCACCGGTCTCCGGGTCTTCCAGCTGCAACAAGCCGGTCGGCGGATAGGTGTCGTCGATTGGGTCGGTTATGCGCAGTGCGATGACGTCATGCCGCTTGGCAAGCCCGCTCAGCTCGCGGTGATAGCCCGCAGTCTTGAAATCCGAGAGAACCACGCATATTCCTCGCCGCTTCTGGGTTTCGATCGCGGTGCGCAGCGCCGCTCCCAGATCGGACCCCCTGCCCTGCGGACGGAATGTAAGCATATCTTGCAGGAGCCGCAGAGCGTGTTTCTTACCCTTCATCGGCGGCACCCAGTTCTCGATGCGGTCGGTAAAGAACAGCGCGCCGACGCGATCGTTGTTCTGTACCGCTGCGAGTGTGAGCAGCGCAAACAACAGCCGCTCGATCTCCGGGCGGCCGTCGGCGCTGCCCCCGCGACGCAGCGAAGCGGACAGATCCACAATCAGAAACAACGTCAGCTCTCGTTCTTCGCGAAACATCTTGGTGTAGGCCGCCCCCAGTCGTGAGCTCACGTTCCAGTCGATCAGCCGCGCGTCATCCCCATCGACGTACTCACGGACCTCATCGAACTCTATGCCCGGTCCTTTGAAGACCGAGCGGTAGTTGCCTGCGAGCAGGTCTTCGACGAGCTTGGACGAGATGAGTTGCAGGCGACGCGCATTCGAGAAGTAGCGGGAACGGTCGGGCACAGGCATATCAGGGAACCGGGACGCTTTGGAGCATACTGGCGATGATATCGTCGGTAGTCAGCTCCTCGCTCTCGGCCTCGTAGGACAGGATCACACGGTGGCGCAGCACCTCCGGAGCGACCGCCTTCACGTCCTCGGGCACCACATAGGCACGGCTATCGAGCAAAGCGTTTACCTTCGCGCAACGGTATAAGTAAATCGTAGCACGCGGCGAGGCGCCGAACTCAATATAACGAGCATAGGAGCTGATGCTGCGATTGTCCAATCGCGAAGCCGTAACAAGCGAAACGATGTACTCCTCAATGCGCTCGTCCACGCGTACCGCGGCGGCAACTTCGCGCAGCCGTTTGATCTCAGACTTGAACAACACGGGCTTCAGCGTGATCTCAGTCGGAACCCCCACCCGTCTCAGTATCGCGAGCTCCTCTTCCGGGGACGGATAGTCGATCGCCAGCTTCAGCAGAAACCGGTCGAGCTGCGCTTCCGGCAGTGGATAGGTCCCTTCCTGTTCGATGGGGTTTTGTGTTGCCATCACGAAGAACGGTTCGCTCAAATGATAGGTGGTGTCACCGATCGAGACCTGACGCTCCTCCATCGCTTGCAACATCGCCGACTGCACCTTGGCTGGGGCGCGGTTGATCTCATCAGCAAGGATGATATTCGAGAAGATCGGGCCTTTGCGGGGCACGAACTCTCCGGTTTGCTGCCGGTAGATCAGCGTTCCGATCAGGTCTGCAGGCAGCAGATCCGGAGTGAACTGGATTCGCGTGAACTCGGCGTCGATCACCTCGGCCAGTGATTTAATCGCAAGCGTCTTCGCCAGTCCGGGAACGCCCTCGAGCAGCACATGCCCACCCGCGAGAATACCCATCAGCATCCCGCTGACCATCTGTTCCTGCCCGACAACGCGACGCGCGATCTCGGTGCGCGCGTTCTTAATGGTAGCGCCGGCCTCCTTGATATCCCAATCCAGTCGCGTCGCTTGTGCGTCAGCACTTTTGTCCATGTTCTGTTGCTCCAATGCTCGTGAATCTTATACCGCGGTTAAACCGTTAGCTCCGGTAATCGGCGTTTTCGCGCACGTACTCGTACGAGAGATCAGCCCCGATTACCTCTGCCCGAGCCGTCCCGGCTGCGCACGCAATCGCAATCTCTACGGTGCGGTTGTGCTCGGGGTAACCGCACCCCGTGGGGTCCTGGGCGGCGTGCCGCAGGTATGACGACAGCCGCTGCTCTTTGACTCCGTCCAACTGGAAACGTCCGCCGGCCAGGACCTGCTCGCCGGCGATCGAAACCGAGAGCCGTTCCGCCAACAGCTCGATATCATGATTCCCGGCGCAGTCGCCCAGGGCTGCCACAATCCGGCCTACGTTCGGATCATTTCCGTAAATTGCGGCCTTAACTAGGGGAGAGTTTATCACAGCCTTACCCAGAATCTCCGCTTCACGCTCGGTCCGGGCCTGCTCAACGATGACCCGTATCACGTGCGCGGTACCCTCGCCGTTACGCACGATATCCTCCGCCAGGGCTGTACCGAGCTCCCGCATCGCTTCACGCAGGTCCTGCTCCCGCGCGGGGGCTGCCTTCCCGGAGGACATAATCAATGCCATGTCGCTGGTACTCTGGTCACCGTCGACCGAGATGCGGTTGAAGCCGGTCTCGCAGGTTTCAGCGAGCAATCTCCTCATTGCCGAGCGCTCGATCTCGATGTCGGTGAACAGGAACACCAGCATCGTCGCGAGGTTCGGCTCGATCATGCCGGCGCCTTTCGCTATCCCGACGATGCGCCCGCCGCCAACCTCGGCAGAGCGGACTTTCGGGAAGGCATCGGTGGTCATGATCGCCTGAGCGATCGGCAGAAGGGAAGCGTCCGCGAGGTCCGTCGCGAGGCGCGGTACCGCCTCAACCATCGCCTTAACCGGAAGCGACCACCCGATAACACCGGTAGATGCCGGGATTACCAGCCCGGGATCAATACCGGTCGCCCGCCCAAACGCCTGGAGTACCGCCTCCGCATCGGCGACACCGTTCGGCGCGCCGACGTTTGCGACCTTGTTGTTGATCAGAACCGCCTGTATCTGTGGTGCGCGCATGCGCTCGCGCGCCAGTATCACCGGCGCTCCGGGAAACCGGTTGCGAGTGAACATCCCGGCGAATGACTGAACCGGTGCGTCGGCGACCACGGCCGCCAGGTTCATCGGCATGGGCGTGTCCACACCCATCTCGGGCGCTTTGAACTCCAGGGAGGTCACCGCCCGCTTGAACCCGTGCGGCATACGCCCGCGCCGCTCCAGGGCTGCCAGATACTCGGGTTCACTACTGAATCGATCCATCGGCACAGTTATAGTACGTCCGGCTCGCAGATGGCAACCGCAGGAGCAGGGACCGCGGCGACGACAAGAACCGGGCCTACGGCGGCAGCCGGGAGCGTCACTGTCCGCGGGCGGCCGACGACGGCCCCACTGACTTTCGGGCAAGCGCCCGATCAAACTGCTCCACGAGCGCGCTGTGTCGCCGATTCAGCGGCGGCACGTTCAGCAACTGGGGCTGCGGAGAACCGAGGACCGCGGAAACATCGCGATCGGGCTCCGGCTGGATTTGGCGCAGAATATTCGAATCCGCACCGAATTCCTCGCTCAGAATTCGGATATCTTCGTCTTGGAGGGGAACCTGGTGAAACAAAACCAGGTAGCGAGCCAGTCGATGGACGGCGTCGGCGGTGGAATCCTGTACCTCGCGCACCGAGCTTCTCGCCCATTCTATGCGCTGTTCGGTGGTCAGGTTGACATCATAGCCCGCCAGATCCACCGCCGGCGAGTTTTCGATCGCATCCTGCACATGCTCGCGGTTGAGGTGGAGGTAGCGATCCAGCTCCAACGCGATCTCTACTCCCAGCTGCTTGCAGGCGCGCGCAAGGCGCTGCGGGATCTGATCCGGGGCGGCGGTGATCGTGACCGCCCGAAGCCGGCGTCGATAGAGCGCAAAGGTCTGCTCCAGCACCAGCGCAACCGCGTGGCGCTCGGCCGGCTCCAGCCGGATTGAGCGCGGGATGATGCGGATGCCGCTGCCGAGAGCACCCGGCCGCAGTAGCTTCAGCGGAAACTCATCCCGATGCTTCTCCAAATCGCGGCTATAGCGCCGTTCGGCGGATTGCAGATGGGCGTAGCTGCGCTCCACCTGCTGATTCGCCCGGTACATCTGCTGGTAGAGATGAAGTACGGTTCGGAACTGCTCCAGGATACGGAACGTTTCTAATCGTTCATCCGCCGGTGCATTGCGGTCAATCTTTCGTCGCGACAACTCAGCGAACAAGCTCTCGATCGCGCGGTAGACATTCGCAGCCATCTCGCCCACCGAGGATAACGAGGGAATTGCAGCGGCGACCCGCTGCACTTCCGTGGAATCGTTCAGTGTCTCGGCGAGCAGTCGTAACCGGCTATTGCGCATGAAGACCGCGCGACGATACTCGTGGCGCGCACGGTCGGCGTTGACCGAAACATCACGGAACAACGCCGAGCCGGAATACTGCAAGCGGAACATCGGAATCTCGCGGCCGGTCAGCATCTCGAACAGCAACGTCAGGACCTCTTCAACATCGCCGTAGCCCATGTAGTTGTAGTCGTCGTTCTCACCGGCAAACAGGATGCGTTCGATAAACCCCTCAACGCGAACCCGGCCTTCACTCTTGGCGGGAGCGCCCCCGCGAAAGCGCTGCCCCACCAACTCGGCAACACGAGGCGAGTTCTGTTCCAGGATGTGTAACACCTGGCTCAACTCGTCCGCCACGGCCTGCTGCATATCAGAAACACGAACCTGCAGCCCGGTACGGCGCAGTACCTCGATCGCACGCACCGTTTGCGCGAGACGCGTGCTGTGCGTCAGATCGTACACCGCGAGTTGCACCGCTTCGATCGAGGCGTCAGGGTTCTCAAGGAGGTAGTGCGCCGAGATCACGATACGATTGGCATCGTCATAGGTCTCGAGCAGCCGGTTGCGCATCTGCACCACCAGGTCCGGGACCTGCCCCATGACCTGGGTGAGCGCCTGTTCGGCCGCCTCGAGATTATGGCCGCGCACGACATGGTAACCGATGCGCAGCGCAATAGCCAGCAGACCGGCGATAATCGTGTAAATCGCGAAGTATATGATGAGGTTTCCCGGCGGCGTTCTGCCGTAGCTGATGTAGTAGCCGCCGGTGAGCGCGAAGTACGTAACCGGACCTGCGGTCCAGGCGAGGTTCACCACCGTACGGCCCCACGATTCCTTGCGGACCGCCTGCCTTACCCGTTTGCGAAGATCGCGGGCCTTCGCTCGAAACCCGCCTGCGTCGTCTTCTTCATACGCGCGTTTCAATACGCGAGGGCCTCCGTCGGTGAGAGCTATAGGTTAGAGTATACTTTCTCAAAGCAGGCTGAAGCAAGACGATGCGTGCATGTTCGCACCCGGCGGCGGCGTGCGGGATGCGGGATGCGGGATGCGGGATGCGGAGCGGCGCGCTCCGGGAGCGGAGGCGCCGGCCGCATAGGCCGCTCCGGTCAAGCCGTCAAGCCTTGCTCAGGGCACGATCAAGTTCCGCGATCAGATCATCGATATGCTCGATGCCGATCGAAAGCCGCACCAACCCTGGGTCGACCTCGGCTTCACGCTGCTGCTCTTCATCCAGCTGCGAATGCGTGGTGCTCGCCGGGTGAATCGCGAGGCTCTTGGCGTCGCCGACGTTGGCGACATGTGAAAACAGCTCGAGACTGTTGATGAACCGCTCACCGGCGGCCCGGCCGCCGGCAATCCCGAACACGACCATGCCGCCGTACCCGCGTTTGAGGTACCGGCGCGCGTTGTCGTGCGACGGGTGATCTGCAAGGCCCGGATACCGCACCCAGTTGACCTTGGGATGCTCGGCCAGGTAATCGGCAACCGCAGCGGCGTTTTCGCAGTGGCGCTGCATCCGCAGCGGCAGGGTCTCGATGCCCTGCAGGAACATCCAGGCGTTGTCTGGTGATATCGCGGCGCCGAGATTCCGCAACGGGACGAGGCGCATGCGCAGAATATAGGCCAACGGCTGAAGCTCGCCGAGATCGTGCGCGAAGCGGATACCGTGATAGCTGCCCTCCGGTCGATTCATCAAACCGAACTTCGGGTCCGTCCAGTCGAAACGGCCCGAATCGACAACGACTCCCCCAATGCCGGTGCCGTGTCCGCCGAGCCACTTGGTGAGCGAGTACACCGTGATATCGACGCCATGGTCCATCGGCCGTAGCAACGCCGGCGTGGTAAAGGTAGCATCCGCGATCACCGGCAGCCGATGGCGGTGTGCGAGCTCGGCAATCGATTCGAAATCAGGCACCGACAATCCCGGGTTGCCGATCGTCTCGATGAAGACCGCCCGCGTCTTGTCATTGATCGCAGCCTCGATCTCACCCAGATCGAGCGGGTTCACGAACCGCACCGTGATGCCGAACTGCGGAAAGATGTTGTTGAACATCGTGTAGGTTCCGCCGTAGAGATGACTCGCAGAAACGATCTCGTCTCCGGCCTCGCAGATGTTGATGATCGCGTAATAGACTGCCGAGGTGCCCGAGGCGAGCGCCAGCGCGCCGGCACCACCCTCCATGGCGGTCATACGCTCCTCAAGCACCGCCTGGGTGGGGTTCATGATTCGCGTATAGATATAACCCAGCTCGCGCAGGCCGAACAAATTCGCGGCGTGCTCGGTATCGCGGAAGTTGTAGGCAGTTGTACGGTGGATCGGCACTGCTCTGCTGGGAACGTGCTCGTCCTTCGCCTGCCCGGCATGCAGCGCCAGAGTGTCAAGCTTATAATCGTTCATTGGTCCTCCTGAAAGGTTTGGTTTTGGTCGTTACTCTACTGTTCAAATAGCCAAGTGCTGAGATAACGCTCGCCGGTGTCGCAGATCACCGTAACGATGGTCTTCCCGCGTGAGCTTTCGCGCCGCGCAACCTGTAGTGCAGCCCAGACATTGGCCCCGGCCGATACTCCCGCAAGGATTCCCTCCTCCTTCGCCAGGCGGCGGGTAATCTCTGTCGCGTCGTCGGCGCCGACCTGCAGAACTTCCGAGAGCAAGCTCGTATCGAGCACCTCGGGAACGAAGCCCGCGCCGATTCCCTGTATCTTATGCGGCCCCGGTTTCCCTCCCGAAAGCACCGCCGAACTGTCCGGCTCCACCGCGATGGCCTGCAGCTCTGAATTGTAACGGCGCAAACAGCGAGTCACCCCGGTAATGGTCCCTCCGGTACCCACGCCGGCGACGAAGATGTCGACCTTCCCTCCGGTGTCCCGCCGGATCTCTTCGCCGGTCGTGGCTTCATGGATCGCCGGATTCGACGGATTCCGGAACTGACTCATCGACACCGCGTCGGGCGTGTCGCGCACCAGCTCTTTCGCCTTCTCCACCGACCCGGGCATGCCGTCCGGGCCGGGAGTCAGCACGAGCTCCGCTCCGAGCGCGGCCAGCAAGCGCCGGCGCTCGATACTCATGGTGTCGGGCATCGTGAGCATCACACGGTAGCCCCGTGCCGCGCCCAGATACGCGAGCGCGATCCCGGTATTGCCGCTCGTCGCTTCTACGATTGCCCCTCCCGGTTTCAGCTCGCCGGACCGCTCGGCCGCCTCGATCATCGCGAGCCCAATTCGGTCCTTGACGCTGCTCAAGGGATTGTGCGACTCCATCTTGACGTAGACCTCACCGAGGCATCCGTGGGTCAGGCGCCGAAGCTTCAGCAGCGGGGTGCCGCCCACCAGCTCCGCGATAGATTCCGTTACCGCCATACCTATTCACTCCTTCAGATTCGATAGCTCTCGGCAGCGCGACCGGAGCGTCGCAGCGCGCGTGCGTCCGCGAGGGTTACCGACTCCAGATAGCGCTTGATAACGCCTTGCAGCTCAGCCCAAACGGCGTTGTCCGCGCCGTGCTCACCGGCCGCCGGGCTTTTCCGGCGCCTGCCCGGCAGCTCGCCGACCGCCTCGGCAACCGCGTATAGGCTCAGGTCACCGGGAGCGCGCCGCAGGGTGTAACCGCCGTGCTTACCTCGCACACTGGTGACGAGCTCGCTCGTGCGCAACTGCACGAAAAGCGGCTCCAGGTATTTCTCCGAGATACGTTCTTCGGCCGCAATGGTGCGCAGCGATACCACCCGGTCCGGGTAGGCGTCGCTGAGCACCGTGAGGGCTGTCACCGCATGGCGAAGTCGTGCAGACGGAAACACCATTTCTCCTATCAACAAACAGGCTATTATGATCATAATAGCGAAACACACCTCCGGTGTCCAGCCGTCCGCGCGTTCCGGAGCGTACAATCGGTACAATCAGCTTGTTCGGATATGCTTTCCCGGGCTATTGTAACGGTATGAACGCACGTGCTCTGCTTGGGACTTTACTGGTCATCTTTCTGCTTGTGTCGGCCGCACCGGCCGCTGCCCGGGGAAGCGGCGAGCCTGCCGTTCCCCTATCGGCTGATCCTGAACTCCTGCCGCTGGATCCGGAGCTGCGACTCGAGACGCTCGAGAACGGCCTAACATACTATATTCGCGAGAATGCGGAGCCTGAGAACCGCGCGTTTCTCCGTCTTGTCGTCAACGCGGGATCGGTCCTCGAAGACGAGGACCAGCTCGGTCTGGCTCATTTCGTCGAGCACCTGGCGTTCCTGGGAACGGAGGCGTTCGACAAGGACGCGATCGACGGCTATCTGGAGTCGCTCGGCATTCGGTTCGGACCGGATGTAAATGCGTACACCAGCTTCGACGAGACGGTATACATGCTGCAGATTCCGGCCGACGACGCTGAGAAGCTCGAAACCGGGATTCACATCCTCCAGCAGTGGGCGCATGCCGTGACGTTCGAACCGGAGATGATTGAGTCCGAGCGCGGGGTCATCAAGGAAGAGTGGCGTACTCGCCTCGGCGCCTCGCAGCGAATCCGTGACCGACAACTGCCGGTACTGTTGCGCGATTCGCGCCACGCCGAACGTTTGCCGATCGGCAAGCCCGAGGTGTTCATGGAGGCGGGCCGCGAAGAGCTCGTGCGCTTCTATCGGGACTGGTACCGCCCCGAACTAATGGCGGTGGTGGCGGTAGGTGATTTTGACGCCGATCAGATCGAGAGCTGGATTGTCGAGTACTTCAGCCGCATTGAGCCCCATCCGGACCCGCCGGAGCGCCCCGAGTTCCAGGTCCCTGCACACCAGGATACAATGTATTCACTGGTGAGCGATCCCGAGGCATCCGGGAATACCGTCACGATCTATAGCAAGTTCGCGACCGAGCCCCTGCAGACCGAACGCCAGTACCGCGAGCTGTTGGAAGACCGGCTGTTTGCGATTGCGCTCAACAACCGCTTGAGCGAGATCGCTCGCGCGCCGGACGCCCCTTTCCTAAGCGCCGTAGCGGGACGCGGGAGACTCGCTCGGCCGGTTTCGGCGCGAATCATCCAGGCGCGCGTTGAGGAAGACAGTATCCTCGGCGGCTTTGAAGCGTTGGTCACTGAAGCCGCCCGGGCTCGCCGGCACGGGTTTAGCGAGGCGGAGCTGGAACGGGCAAGACGCGAGCTGCGGCGCAGCATGCAGAACGCCTACAACGAGCGCGACAACACGCCGTCGAGCGGGTTCGCTTCGGAGTATGTTCGCCACTTCCTACAGGGTGAAGCCGTTCCGGGAATAGAGCTGGAATGGGCCTTGACCGAGCGTTTTCTGCCGTTGGTCACTACCGAGCACCTCCACGAGCGCGCGGAACAGTTCTTTCTCCCTGAGAACCGCGTTATCGCAATCAGCGCCGCCGAGAACACACAGCTAGTAATGCCGAGCGAAGGGGAGCTCGCACAAACTCTTGAGAAGGTCGTCGCGCTCGAGCTCGAGCCGTTCCCCAATGATATTGAGCTCGAGGAGCTGATGCCGCAGCCGCCCACCCCGGGTGAGATCGTACGCGAACGGGAGCTCGAGGATGTCGATGCACTCGAGTGGACCCTCTCAAACGGCCTCACCGTGGTACTGAAGCCGACGGATTTCCGCAGCGACGAAGTTCGTCTGAGCGCCTTTCGTTACGGAGGCGCATCGCTCGTCGAGGACAAAGACTACCATAACGCCCGATTTGTGCCTGATGTGGCGAGTGAGTCCGGCATTGCGCATCTGAGCAGGATCGAGCTCGATCGCCTGCTGGCCGGAATCGAGGTCAGCATTGCACCGTATCTGAACCGGTACGATCACGGATTCGAGGGACGGAGCTCGGTGGGCGATCTGGAGCAATTGTTTCAGCTCCTACACCTCAGCGTGCACGCTCCGAGGGTGGACGAAGCGGCGTTCGAAACCGTGATGCGTCGCGAGCGCTCACAACTGCGCAACCGAGCGGCGCAGCCCAACCCGGCGTTCATCGATCGGGTCTTTGAGATTCTCGCCGACGGCGACCTGCGGCGCATGCCGCTCACCCTCGAAGATCTTGACCGTGTTCAGTTCGACCGGGTGGTCGAGCTTCATGAGCGTCTTTTCGGCGAGATGTCGGGGTTACGGCTCTTTCTGGTCGGCGCGCTGGATCCGGATCGGGTGCGCGGCTATGTGGAGACCTACGTGGCGTCGTTGCCGACCACAGACGAGGTACCGGAGCGAATTGACCGCGGACTGAGCCTGCCGCGCGGTGTCATCGAGGAGGAGATCTTCATTGGAGCCGACCCCGCCGGGCGCGTGGCGATAGTGTTCACGGGTGAGCACCGCTGGTCACGCGAGGACAACTACGCCTTTCGCAGCCTGACGGACGCTCTGCGGTTGAAACTACGCGAGGTCCTCCGCGAACGCGAGAGCGGGACCTACAGCGTCGGTGTTTCCGGCTCGTTGGCACAGTTCCCGGTTTCGCGCTATCAGTTCAGCGTACTGTTCGGGGCAAGCCCCGAACGGGCTTCCGAGCTTGGCGATCTGGTAATCGATGAGCTCCGCGCGTTCGTCAATGCCGGACCTTCAGAGAGCCTGCTCGCACGCGTGCAGGAAACCCACCGGCGTGACCATGAAGCCGAGATGCGCTCCAACCGTTTCTGGCTCAACAGTCTCAGAAACGCCTACTACTACGATCAGCCGGTGTCCTGGATTCCAGCCCGTCCGGAACTGACCGATTCGCTCGAGGCTGAGACCATCAGGAGAGCTGCCGAACGCCATCTGGATTTCGAGAACCACGTCCGCCTCATCCTCTATCCGGCAGCGTATCAGAGGTGACGGCAACAAGCTTGTTGCGGTAGGGCGGCCATTCCGGCGAGCAAAAAACCGTTGTTCTAACCCGGGCTTCGTGTGTACCTTTAGGGGCATGCAGAGTTCAGTCATCACCGTGGAACACCTTCACAAGAGCTACGGGAGCATTCGCGCGGTACAGAATCTGAGCTTCACCGTGGCGCCCGAAACCTGCGTCGCTTTTCTCGGGCCGAACGGCGCCGGGAAAACGACCGCGATGAAAGTCCTCTACGGGAAGGCGGATCCGGACCCCAATTCGAACACGCGCTTGTCGGTGTTCGGCACCGACCCCCGCAAAAACGAGCTCACGATCAAGGCGCTTACCGGTGTTGCACCGCAGGAAGACAATCTCGACCTTGAGCTGAACGTTGAGCAGAATCTGTGGATCTTCGCCAATTTCTACATGCTGCGCGGCCGTAGGGCGCAGGCGCGTATCAACGAGCTGTTGGAGTTCATGGAGCTTGGAGAGAAGCGACGGGCTCGGGTCCGCGAGCTCTCGGGCGGAATGAAACGCCGCCTGATCATCGCGCGTGCCCTGCTCAACCGGCCGCGCCTGCTGATTCTCGACGAGCCCACCACCGGTCTAGATCCGCAGGTGCGCCAGCTGATCTGGGAGAAGCTCCGCAATCTCATGCGGGCCGAAGGGGTCACGATACTCCTGACCACGCACTACATGGAAGAAGCCTATCAGCTCGCCGAGCACATCATGATCATGGACAGAGGCAGAAAGCTGCTCGAAGGCGAGCCGCGTCGTCTGCTTGCCGAGCATCTGGAACGCTACGTGCTTGAGCTACGCGATCCACGGCTGCAGCAGGTCGTGGAACGGGACGGCAGGCTCAACGGCTATCGCAAGGACCATGCCGGCGATCGTGTGCTCTATTTCGCCGACGAGATGCCGGCACTCGAGCGCCTGATCGACGGCGTTGAACAGCGAAGCTATATCGTGCGTGAAAGCAATCTCGAGGATCTCTTCCTCCAGGCCACCGGGAGGCGTCTCAATGAGCTCCAGTAGCCTTCGTTATCCTCCTCTGTGGAATCGTATCGGCTCGGTCTGGTTCCGGCACGTGCGGGTCTACAGTCAGAATCTGGTGAGCAACGCGCTGCCCCCGTTTCTGGAACCGCTCATCTTCCTGGTGGGGATCGGCCTGGGCCTCGGGCAGTTCATCGGCAGGATGGACGGGGTCCCCTATATCGAGTTTCTTGCATCGGGGCTGCTGGTCACCACGGCCATGTTCACGGCGGCGTTCGAGTGCTCGTTCGGCACCTATATCCGGCTTGAGTTCGACAAGGTGTACGACGGCATGCTCGCCGCCCCAATTACCGTCGCCAATCTGCTCATCGGTGAGATCCTGTGGGCGGGCACCAAGGGGTTGGTGTTCTCGTTCACCGTGCTGGTCATCTCCGCGGCGTTCGGCATCCTGAATCCGGTTACCGCGGCGCTGACTCCGCTGGTCGGGTTTCTGACCGGGGCGATGTTCGGCGCGTTCGGGCTGGTTGCTACCTCGATCGTGAAGAACATCAGCCAGTTCAACTTCCTATTCTCGGGGTTCCTGTCTCCGATGTTCTTTTTCTCCGGCGTGGTGTTCCCGATTTCTCGCCTTCCCACGGCGGTTCGGCCGCTTGCCGAGCTCCTGCCGTTGACGCACCCGGTGCGCCTGGCGCGGGCCATCGCGCTCGACCGCCTCGAGCCGATTGTGCTGTGGGATCTGGCCTACATCATCGCGGCCATCATCGGGCTGACGGCTCTCGCAATCGTGCGGCTGCGGCGGCGATTGGTAGATTGATCGACGGCAGGGGGTCGCTCATGCGCCGATCCTGACGCTGGTGACCTCCTTGTTGGTGAGGCGCACACCCTGGGTGTGCTGGCCCTTCACCGTAAAGCGGTGGAGATCGAAGGACTCCTCCAGCTTGCGCAGCTGCGGCTTCTTCTTGTAACGCACCGTAATGGTTCCACGCTCGCGGGTGCTGAACGCCACGATACGCGCTTCTTCCGGTACCAGCTGGTAGCCTTTGTCGAGAATGAACTTCTCGATGCGACAGCGCTTGATATTGAGCTCTCCGGCGGGAAGCCGATAGATGACCGTTAAGATGACCTTGGCGAGCTCCTCTTTGTCGGCAATGCCGCAGTACAGCATACCCCTGTCGACAAAGAGCTTCTCCGGCACGTTCATTACCGAGTACATCCCGCTTGCCCGGACGACCAATACCCGGTCGTACGGCGATACCTGCAACCAGCTTCTCCCGCCGGTCAACCCGTGCCCCAGGTAGCCTGAGTCCTTGTCGTAACGCAGCGTGAGATTTCGGCCCACCACCTCGCGTGCCGCAACTCTCTGAAACGAGGTGAGCTCGGTCCGTCTTCCGGGCTCGGGTACGTACTTCTGCTGCAAGGTGTCCAGAAAGCCGATCGCATAGCGCCTTAATGTGCGCAGGTGTCCTTTGATCTCGGTCAGGCGGGCTTTGATCTCCTGGATCTCTTTCTTGGCGCGGTTGATATCGTATAGCGATATACGGCGGATGGGGATCCGAAGAAGCCGCTCGATATCCTCATCGGTGACCTTGCGCCGCAGTCGCGCTACGAACGGCGCCAACCCGTCACGCACCGCGGTGAACACCGCTTCGTGAGTCGTCTGTTCCTCGATCGCTTTGTAGATCCGCTCTTCGATGAAGATGCGCTCCAACGTACGCGCGTGCAGCGTATCGTTGAGCTTGTCCTGCTCAAGCTCGAGCTCAGCCTTGAGAATCTCGACCAGCCGCTTGGAGTGGTATTCGATGACCTCGCGCACCGAGATCACCACCGGACGCTCGTCGCGGATGACCAGGAGATTGACCGAGGTCTGTGTCTCGCATTCAGTGAACGCGAACAGAGAGTCGACGACTTCGGCCGCGTACACGCCGCGCGCGAGCTTGATCTCGATCTCTACCTCTTCGCCGGTGTAATCGTAAATGCCGGCGATCTTGACCTTGTTCTTACGCGCAGCCTGCTCGATGGATGCGATCAGGCTCTCGGTGGTTGAGCCGAATGCGAGCTCACGCACCACAATCCGCTTTGGATCGCTAGTATCCAGCCGGGCGCGGCTGCGAATCCGGCCGTGGCCGTCCTCATACTCGCTGACGTCCGCCAGCCCACCGCTGGGAAAATCAGGGTACAGCTCGAAGCGCTTGCCCTCGAGGCAGCGCCGCATCGCATCGATGACCTCTGAGAGATTATGGGGCAGAATGCGGGTAGACATGCCGACCGCAATTCCTTCGGCTCCAAGAAGCAGCACGTACGGAAGCTTCGCCGGGAAGACCTTGGGCTCTTTGCGGCGGCCGTCGTACGAAGGCTCGTAGCTTGTGAGCTCCGGATTCAACAACGTCTCGTGCGCGAGCGGTCGCAGGCGGCACTCAATGTAGCGCGCCGCCGAGGGTTCGTCCCCGGTGAGCAGGTTTCCAAAGTTTCCCTGCTTCTCGATCAGGAGCTCTTTGTTGGCAAGCACCACAAGCGCCGAGTAGATCGATGCGTCCCCGTGAGGATGATACTGCATGCAGTGGCCGACCACGTTCGCTACCTTGTGGAACTTGCCGTCGTCCATCTCGAACAGCGAGTGGATGATACGGCGCTGGACCGGCTTGAAGCCATCATCGAGGTGCGGTATAGCACGATCTTTGATTACGTACGAGGCGTACTCCAGAAAGTTGCGATTGACCAGGGTGTGAACGTACGCCATCAGACGAGATTCTCCATGATGTAGCCCCGCCGCTGCGGTGTGTTCTTGCCCATGAAGAACTCGAGGGTCTCGTGTACGCCCTTGATGGAACGTATCGTTACCGGCATCAGGCGCATATCGGGCCCGATGAAACGCCCGAACTCGCTCGGAGAAATCTCGCCGAGCCCCTTGAAGCGGGTTATTTCGGGAACCGAGAGCTCGTTCACGGCGGCATCTTTCTCGGTCACCGAATAACAGTAGCGGGGCTCTTTCTTGTTGCGCACGCGAAACAGCGGTGTTTCGAGGATGAACACGTGATTGGCGAGCACCAGATCCTCATAGAAGTTCAAAAAAAACGTCAGGAGCAGATTGCGGATGTGAAAGCCGTCGTGATCGGCATCGGTAGCGATCACGATCCGGGCGTAGCGCAAATTGGCGATGTCACTCTCGATACCGAGCGCGACGGTCATATTGTAGAGCTCTTCGTTCTTGTAAATCTCGACTCGCCGTTTGGCATACATGTTCTGCGGTTTGCCGCGCAGCGAAAAGATCGCCTGTGTGTAGACATCGCGGCTGGATACCATCGAGCCCGAGGCCGACTGTCCCTCGGTGATGAAGATCGTCGATTCGTCGCCCTTTTCTCCGTCGCCCAGATGATACTTACAGTCCTTCAGATTCGGGACCTTCAGCGCGACCTTCCTGGCTGCGTCACGGGCCTGGTTGCGGACTGCCGCAAGCTCTTTGCGCAGTCGCTCGTTGCGCTGAATCTTGTCGGCGATCTTGTCGGCAGCCTTAGAGTTCTTGTGCAGGAAATCGACCAGACCGCTCTTCACGGTATTGACTACCCAGCTGCGGATCTCGGTGTTTCCCAACTTGTTCTTGGTCTGGCTCTCGAACACCGGGTTCAGTAGCTTCACCGCAATCGCTCCCACAACTCCATCGCGCACGTCGCTGCCGCTGAACGATTTGCGATAGAACTCGTTGACACCCTTGAGGATACCTTCCCGGAATGCGCTCTGGTGGGTGCCGCCGTCGCTCGTGTACTGTCCGTTCACGAACGAGAAGTAGCTTTCGCCGTAGTTGTCGGTGTGCGTCAGCGCAAACTCCAGCTGACCTTCACGGCGATAGGCGATCTCGTACAGCGCTTCATCGCCGACCTCCGCGTCAAGCAGGTCACGAAGTCCCTCGGCCGAGTGGAACGTGTTTCCCGCAAACTCCAGCGTCAGACCGCTGTTCAGGTACGCGTAGTTCCAGAGACGCTGCTCGACGAACTCCAGGTTGATTTCGTACTCACCGAATATCTCGGTATCCGGTCGGAACTCGATATACGTCCCGTTCTTCTCTTTGGCGGTCTTTCCCGAACGTTCGGACTTCATCTTGCCACGCGAGAAGACCGCCTCCTTGTAGCTGCCGTCGCGGAACGAAACTACCCTGAAATGATCCGAGAGCGCGTTGACCGCCTTGGTGCCCACGCCGTTGAGCCCCACGCTGAACTGAAAAACCTCGTCGTTATACTTGGCACCGGTGTTGATCGTCGAGACGCATTCCACGACCTTCCCTAAGGGAATCCCGCGTCCGAAATCGCGCACCGCAAACATCCCGTCCTTATAACGCACCAGAATCCGCTTGCCGTGGCCCATGATGAACTCATCGACGCTGTTGTCGATGACTTCCTTCAGCAGAATGTAAACGCCGTCGTCGATATCGGAGCCGTCGCCGAGGCGCCCGATATACATGCCGGTACGCAGTCGAATATGTTCGAGGCTGCTCAGCGTTTTGACCGCCGCTTCATCGTAAGCGACCTGCCGGGGTGTGCCTGCGCGCGCGCCGGTCTTGCCGTTGCTCCTCTTTACGCCGGCGCTGCCGCTGCCACGCGCAGCGCCGGAAGCGGCCCCGTTGCCGGCTGCTCCCTTTTTACCGTTGCCGGATGTCTTGCTGTTGCTGGATGTCTTTTTCGCCATGGTGATTTGCGGTAGTTATACCGAAGAACGGGAAGGCTCGTAAAGACCACCGGCGCGCCCGCGGCGCGCCGGTAGCTCCTGCATGGGCATCGGGGGGGTAATCGGCTTAACCTGCCCAACCGCACCGGTCGCTTAGTTATTGCTCGCGACCGGTACTTCCTCGTTGCTGGTCTCCTTCTTCCGAACGACCTTCTCGCGGAAGCTGATCTGGCCTTTGCGCACGCCTACCACGACATGACTACCCGGGCCGAACCGCCCGCGTAGAATCTCCATCGACAACGGATCCTCGATTTCACGCTGTATCGTGCGGCGCAACGGTCGTGCGCCGAACTTCACATCGAAGCCCTGATCTATAATGTAGTCCTTGGCCGACTTCTTGAACTCAACGGTGATCTCTTTCTCGGTCAGCCGCGTCTGCACCTCACCGATGAGGATCTCGAGAATCTGCCGTACTTCGTCGCGCTCGAGGCTATGGAACACTACCGTCTCGTCAACGCGGTTGAGAAACTCGGGTCGGAACATCCGTCGGAGCTCATTCATGGCCGAGCTCTTGATCTCGCTGTACTCCATAATGCCCTCGGTGGTCTGGAACCCAACCGAGGATTCGCGCGAGATCTCGCGCGCTCCGGCATTGGAGGTCATAATCAGGACAGTGTTACGAAACGAGACTCGGTGCCCCAGATTGTCCTGCAGCTCGCCTTCCTCCAGCACTTGCAGGAGAATGTTGAACACATCCGGATGCGCCTTCTCGATCTCATCCAGCAGAATCACGCTGTAGGGCTTGCGTCTGATTTTTTCGGTCAGCAAGCCGCCTTCATCGTATCCAACGTATCCGGGAGGGGCGCCGACCAAACGCGACACG
Organism: Spirochaetaceae bacterium; assembly: GCA_003552985.1. Taxonomy (GTDB): domain Bacteria; phylum Spirochaetota; class Spirochaetia; order DSM-27196; family SLAA01; genus B1Sed10-166. Next base: position 25,954 of record PUPD01000208.1, on the reverse strand, counting down.
TTGTGCTTCTCCATGAAGTCGGACATGTCGATCCGGATCAGGTGATTGGCGCTTCCGAACATGAACTCCGCGAGCGTTTTCGCCAGCAACGACTTGCCGACACCGGTCGGCCCCAGGAAGATAAACGAGCCCAACGGCCGTTCGGGGGCGCTCAAACCGGTGCGGGAACGCCGGATCGCCGACGAAACAACCTTTATCGCGTCGTCCTGTCCGATGACCTTCTTGTGCAGCTCTTCCTCGATGCTGATAAGCTTCTCACTCTCGCTCTGCGCAAGCCGCGACAGCGGAATTCCGGTCACTTCCGACAGCACGTACTGAATGTCCTCAGCGTCCACCACGTTGCGCTCGGTCTTCAGAGTCACCTTCCACTGGTTTTTCAACTCTTCCACCCGCTCACGCAGCTTGTGAACCTCGTCGCGCACCGCGGCGGCACGCTCATAATTCTGCGAGTTCACAAGCGAAATCTTCTCGGTATTCAGGCGTTCGATCTCGCGCTCCAGATCCGCCAGCTCGGTCGGCCGCACGCTGTTGTTGATCCGTTTCCGCGCTCCGGCCTCGTCGATCAAATCGATCGCCTTGTCCGGCAGAAACCGCTCGGTAACGTAACGCTTGGAAAGCGTTGCCGCAATCTCGAGCGCTCCCGGCGTGTACGATACGTGATGGTGATCCTCGTAGCGCGGTTTAATCCCTTTGAGGATCTCGAGCGTCTCCTCTACCGACGGTTCATCCACGTAGATGGTCTGGAAACGCCGTTCGAGCGCAGCGTCCTTCTCCACGTACTTCTTGTACTCGTTGAGCGTCGTCGCACCGATGCACTGTATCTCACCACGCGAAAGCGCCGGCTTGAGCATATTAGACGCATCCACCGCACCTTCGGCACCGCCGGCTCCAATGATGGTGTGTAGCTCGTCGATAAACAAGATAACGTTCTCGGCGCTGATGATCTCCTTCATCACGCGCTTCAGCCGTTCCTCGAACTCACCGCGATACTTGGTTCCGGCTATGAGCGACGCTAGATCAAGCGTCATCACGCGCTTGCCGATCAGGACTTCGGGCGCATCGCCGTCAACTATGGTCTGCGCCAATCCTTCAACGATTGCCGTCTTGCCGACACCCGGCTCGCCGATGAGTACCGGGTTGTTCTTGGTGCGGCGCGCAAGAATCTGAATGACGCGCTGAATCTCGCGATCGCGGCCCACCACCGGGTCAAGTTTGGTCTCCCGGGCGTACTGCGTCAGATCGCGAGCGAACTCATCCAGGGTAGGCGTCGTCTTCTTTGTCTGCCCCTGCGTACTCTTGCGCTTCTGCTGCGGGATTCGCGGCCCGACCGCCGAGCCGCCGCTGCCGGAACCGGCACTGCCCGAACCGGACGAACCCTGAGAACCGGTGGAACCCGAGAGCTCGGCAATCACATCGCGCAGCATGTCGATTGTGACGTCGTGTTTTGACAGGAACTTGGCTGTTTCGCCTTCCGGCTCACGTCCGCAGGCGAGTAGCAGGTGTTCGGTTCCGATGTATTCGTGTCCGAGGTTCCGTGCTTCCTCAGCCGAGTCTTCGAGCACCTTACGACCGCGGGGCGAGGGCGGCACATCCCCGAGAATGACCCCGCCCCGCTTGCGGGGAATTGAGTTCTCCAGCTCGCTCTGCATCTTGGACGGATCGATCGTCAGTCTTTCGAGAGCCTTATACCCGAGCCCACCACCTTCCTTGAGCAGCGCGAGCATGATATGCTCAGGCAAGAGTTGATCTGAATGAAAGCGCTTAGCCTCATCCTGCGCGAGTATGGTCAGCACTTTCTGGGCGCGCTGGGTAAGTCCCTTAAACATACGAAGCCTCCGTGAGTCAGCGGTTGATGCCGAACGCAGCCCGCAAAAGCTGTGCCCGCTGCTCGTTTACCCGTTCAATGTCTTCATCATCGTCAAGTCCGGCTTGCCTCATGACATGAGCCCTCTGGCCCAGGAAGTACAGGGCCGTCACGTTTTCCAACCGGGTCTCATCATAGAGTCCAACCGCGACACCAAGCCGTAGCCAGGAGAGAACCTGGAACATTTCGGTGTCCGACAGGCGCTGGGACCGGGTTACGATCTCAAGCGCTCTGGCGACACCGTCGCGCACCTCATCACCCCGGATGCGTACCAGCCGTTCCCGTTCACTCCGTTCATAATGTACCAACGTCGCGGCACAATCTTCAACCTTTTCAACGCTTTGCTGCTCGTCCAACGTAATGCCGTCGCGATTCGAGACCAGATATACCGAGCCGAGCGAATCACCATGAGCCAACGGGAACGCTTGGAAACGAATCTCGGTTCCGCCTGTCTCGCGAACCACCCGCTTCAGCTCGCCACCGGCCTCTAAAGCCGGAAGATGCAGCAACACCGAAACTCGTTGCCCTGTTCCCGCGTCGGTGAGGTCGGCCGTAAGGTAACCCCAATCGAGCGCCGCTGCAAATCGCAGCTTCGCATCCAGCAATTGTTCAATACGCGAACAAACGGTCTGAACCGGTTCGAGATTCAGGCCGGGCTGCATTGCGCTGACTCGCAGGTGATCTCTGTCGTTGAGCGATACCGCGTAAGACTCATCAGCCGCAATACAGAACCTACCGCTGCCGGTGGGCCCAAATTGTGGAGCAATTAGATTTCTTTCCACCAACACGCGGCGCGAGACCGGTGAGAGCTCAGACAGCCGTCGCATCTGCGGCTCCCCCTCTTCGACCCAAGCTGAGCTGATCAGTTGCTCTACGACAGCCGCTTCATCCTCGCTCATGCGATCGGGAAAGCGATAGCCGTGCAGATTGCGCGCTAAGCGGACACGCGAGGATACCGCCACGTCGTACAACGGTCCCGACCGAGAAAACCATCCGCTATCCGTGTTGAGAAATTGATAATCCATAGTAATGCTGTGTGCTTGATCGTCCAGTCAGTCTTTCAGGTAACGCTTTAGTCGACGCCCGGCCCGGCGCCGGCATCGATATCCAGGTGGATCAGAACGTCGCGCAAACGAGCGGCCTCCTCGTAGTCTTCGCCTTGCAGCGCATCGTGAAGGCGGCGCTTTATCAAGGCGCGATCGACGAGAATGCGCTTGATCTGCCGCAGATGCCGCGGATAACGTCCCCGGTGGAGGATTGTGTCGCTTGCTTTGGTGAGGATCTCCCGAATTAGGGAGACAAACACCTCATAGCAGCGCTCGCATCCGGCACGCCCATGGAGCCGAAGATCGTGAGCGCTCCAGCCGCAGTCCGGACAGGTAAGCTCGGCGGTGGCCCGGTCATCGACACCTTCGAACAGCCCGGAAAAGATCTCGGTCGCCGAGTACGCCGATTTCGGCTTCTCAATTCCCAGCCGGCGCGCGCAATCGTCACACAACCAGAGCTCCTCGCGCAGATGCCCGACGGTTTTAGCCACCTTGAGCTGAGCAGTCCCCTGCCCGCATCCTACACACATCATAGACCTTATTCATAGGATGAAACCAAGGTTTTGAAAAGCCCGCGTTGCCCGCGTTCCGTGTGCTCCCCGCGCCGAGGGTAGCGCCACAGTCAGACTCCACTAGTAGCGGCGCATTACGTCGAGAGGACGCGTTGCTCCCGCTCGACGCGCGGGCACTACCGAAGCGAGCGTCGCGATCAGTATCGCCGCGGCCGCGGCGGCAAAGAGCTCGGCAAATCCGAGCCTGATCGGGATTTGCTCAAGATAGAACTCAGCACTCAGGATTTCGAACGGCTCTACAGCGACCTCGGTAAACGGAGCCGCAACCGCCACTGCCAGCGCCTGAAGCACGTTGACGCTGATCTCGATGGCCGCCATGATCTCGTTGATGTTGACCGCTACGAGCATCCCCCCCGCCATTCCAAGCACTGCGCCGAGTACCCCGGCTACGAAGCCGGCGACCACGAACACAGTCGCGATATCCCGGGGGGAGGCACCGATGCTCTTCAGGATAGCGATCTCATGCTGTTTTTCGATACCCAGCATAACCAGCGCTGATGAGATGTTCACCGCGGCGACACACACGATCAGGAGCATGATGAAGGTGAGCAGGTTCTTGGTCGTCAGGAACGAGATATAGCGCGCGCGTTCGGCCTGGTACCAGGTGTCGACACGCCAGTCCCTCCCTAGGCTCTCGGAAATCCGTGCCGGTATGTGGCGAACCTCGGCGCTGCCGGGGCCGAAGCGCGCGATTTCACCCCCTTCGCGGAACAGCGGATTCTCGAGTGCGAACGGCTCGTCGATCTTGATCCCGATGTAGTCCCTCGCCACATCTCGGTCGAGTATCTGGCGCGCACGCTCGTGCGGGATGAAAACCCACAGTCGGTCGAGCTCCTGATAGCCGGTGGACACAACACCACGCACCGTAAACCGCGTTACGCGCGGAAGAAATCCGCCGCGTGGGCTCGGGCGCACCGTGAGCACTCGCAGCTCGTCACCCGGTCCCACACCCAGGCGCTCGGCGGTTTCACTGCCGACCACCGCCGCGTCCCGATCATCGAGGCGAAACTCCCCGGAACGAACCTCCATGTACTCACGGAATCCCGCATCCTGTTCCCAGAAGCCGTGTGGCAGACCGCGCAAGGTGACACCGGTGCGGTCGTCAACCGAGTGTGCAAGACCCATCCCCTGCACCTCCGGCACAACATGCCGAACGCCCGCGACCGCGGAAACCCGCTCAACAGCGGCTTCGATTTCGTCGTTATCGAGCGATCGACGCGCAGTGGCGCGAATATGGTACGTGCCGGTCTCGACAAAACGACGTACGATCCCCTCGATCATGCCGTCGGCAACCTGTAGCACCACGACCAGCGGCACAAGGCTAAGCCCGATAATCAGGACCGCCGACAGGATACGACCGCTCTCCCGTCCGCCTCGGCCGAACAGGTAGCGCAGCGCTATCCAGAATACCGCTCGACGCTTCATACTGCCGCCAATCCCCCGCGCTCAAGGCGGAGCAAGCGCTCTCCGCGTGCCCCGAGCTCGCGGTCGTGGGTTACCATCACCAGAGTCGTATGCCGTCTTTCAACGAGCTCAAACAGGGTGTCGGCAACGAGCTCCGAGTTGTGCTCATCCAGGTTTCCGGTTGGCTCGTCGGCCAGCAGTATCGCCGGGTCGTTGACCAGGGATCTTGCCACCGCCACCCGCTGCCGTTCTCCGCCGGAGAGCTGATGGGGAAAGTGCTGCAGGCGCTCGCCAAGCCCGACCTCGCGCAGCAGATCGCGCGCCCTGGATTCGGCCGGCTCCCTATCAACCCCCGCCATATATGCCGGCAACAGCACATTCTCCAGCGCGGTGAAATCCTTGAGCAGAAAATGAAACTGAAACACCAATCCCACCACGCGCTGGCGGTACTCGGTCAGCTCCGCCTCTCCAAGGTGGTCGAGCCGAAACCCGGCCACCTGTGCCGTACCCGCGCTCGGAAACTCCAGACTGCCGATGATGTTCAAAAGCGTGGTCTTCCCGCACCCGCTCTCTCCGGTGATCACGAGCGAGGTTCCGCGCTCGACCGCCAGATTCACCCCGGCCAGCACCTGCAGCCGCTCCGAGCCGCTTTGAAACCATTTCTCAACCGATTGCAGCTCGATCACCACCTCGTCATTCATGCCGCAGCACCTCCGCCGGCGTAATTCGAATCACCCGCCGTGAAGCAGCCAACGCCGCAGCAACCGCCGACCCCACCGCAAAGAAGAAGACACCGACCGTCTCAGGCAGGAGCACCTCGGCCGGGACCTGATCGATATAGAAGTGCTGCGGTGAGAACAACGAAAACTCAGTACCGACCCCGATACCGAGCGGAACCAGCAGCGTACCTACCAGTTCCTGCCCCGTCAGTATCGCCACCTCGGCGAGTGCAAATGCCGTGTTGATATTCTGCGAGATCAGAAGACCGAGGACCAGGCCGATACTCGCTCCAATGAAGCCGATCATGATCCCCTCGAACACGAATACCGCCTGCAGGGCCCGCGGGGGCGCGCCGAGCGCTTTCAGGGTGGCGATCTCCTCGGTGCGCTCGACTACGCTACGTCGCAAGGACTGAAAGATGTTGACCCCGACCACCAGAAAGATCAGCCCGACAAGCACCATCAGCATCATCTTCTCGACGCGTAGCGCCGAAAAGAGGGCCCTGTTGTAACTTCGCCACGATTCCACCTGCCGGGGCTGTAGATCAAGCCGCGCTTGCACCTGCGATTCCATGCGCTGATCGGCGAAACGATCGCGGAGCTTCACGCCCCAGGTGGAGGGCTCGTCGGTCGCGAAGCTCTTGCGCGCCGTATCGAGCGAGATAAAACCCCACGACTGATCGAACTCCAGCGTGCCGGTACGAAAGATGCCGGCCACGGTCAGCGCGGTCTCCTGCGGAGCGCGTACGTCAAACTGTTCGCCGCCGAGATGTACGAACCAAACAGTGTCGGCCACTCGCACCCCCATCGCCCGGGCGAGCTCGGAACCAATTACGACCGAGTCCGCACCGTCGAGCTCAAAGCTGCCCTGTTGCATCGACAGCTGCCGCCGCAGCCCGCGGTCTCGCACCATCACGTCTTGCGGCACTGCCCGCAACAACACGCCACGCGGACGCTCGAAGTGTCCGCGCGCAATCGTCTCCAGATCGACGAACGGCACTACCGCCTCGATTGCGGGCGTCGCGGCGTGTCTCTCGAGCGTTTGCGCCCGCTCATTGTCGAGCTCGTAGAGCCTCAGATGATAGGAGTTCACTTCGAGAATGTCCTGAATTGTGGACAGCTGAAACCCGTTCATCACCGCCAACACGGTAACCAGCGTCATCACACCAACCGCGATGCCGGTGACCGACAGGACCGAGGCTGTGTGCCCCTTCTCGCGACGTCGGGTCCGGAAATGGCGCGCGGCGACAAAGGCGATCCATCCGAGCGCGCGGCGATCATTCTGCAGCATATTCGCGTACCCGTACGACCTCACCGTCTCGCAACACTTCCTCGCGCAGCCGCTGCCCGCCGCGGTACTCCACGCGCAGCACCGCGCTTCCATGACGAAAGTGGAGCTCGCTCATGCGCTCATCATCGCGATACTCGCGCAGCAGCTCCGGAACGCCGTTGCGCGTCCAGCGCTCCTCCTGCAGCCGTTCCTGCTCGTCGTACTCGTAGCGCACTACTCGAAGATCCTCCTCACGGTAGCGTCGCTCCTGAACCAGCAACCCGTTCTCATACTCGTATTCATCACGCTCCACCGTCTCGCCGCCGATCATAAGCACCCGTTCGACCACGCGACCGGCGCTGTCATTGCGGCGCCACTCTTCAAGCTCACGACCGGGCACCTGTATCCGTTCCACCTCAACCGCCGAATCCGGCGCCGAGCTGTGATAGCGATACTCGTGGATGCGCTCATGATCTTCGCCCGCCCAAACCATAAGCTGCGCAATTCTGCCGACGGCATCGTAGCGCACCGCGGTACTATGCTCGCCGAGCTCATGCCACTCGCTCCGCAGCTGTCCGTCTACGAAGCTGAACTCGATATGGAACCGCTCAGCGTCGGCTTCCGCCTGGTCACCACCAAGCTTACCTTCGCGTACCACGCGTCGCAGCCGCCCGTCGTCACGATACGAATAGCGGTCGCGATACAGGCGCGTACCCTCGGCGTCGAAGACACTGACCTGCGTTATCTGGTGACCGTCGTATTCGTACTCCAGTCGCGTATCGAGCTCGCCGTCCCTGAAGCGTTCCTCAACCTTTACTCGGCGCCCTTCGCCGTATTCATAGCGTCTGAGCACCTGCTCTCCGGTCAACTCCGTCTTCGAGCTCAGCCGGCCGTCATCAAACTCCAGCCGCTGAACGAGCTTCTCTTCCCCGTCTTCGAACAACCTTCTCAGTTCCCGCTCAGGGTCACGTTGATCGCGGACGAGGTGATAGCGATAGTCGTCACGCTCAGCCTCGGTAATCTCCTCCAGCAGCATTGCCGTCGCGTTCGATCGATAATAGCGCAGCTGCGCCGCAGCCGTGGGAGACCCGTACCCCGTCATCAGGCCGCCCAGTGTGATCTGTATCGCCGTCAGCAGCAGCGGGCCGGCGATCCTTCGGATCATACACCTCCCACGAGCTCAGAGAGATAACGGTCGGGGTCAAAGGGCTGAAGATCGTGCAGCTTCTCGCCGGTGCCGAGGAAGGTGCACCCGATCCCGAGATTCTTCGCGATCGGAACGAGAATACCGCCGCGGGCGGTTGAGTCGTATTTCGCGAGCACCACCCCGTCGACCCCGACCGCCTCGTGAAACGTCTCGGCCTGGCGCAGCCCGTTTTGTCCGGTAGTCGCGTCGATAACCAGAAGCTTCTTGTAGTTGGACTCAGGAGAGCGCGAGCGCACGATCCGATCAACCTTCCCGAGCTCCGCCACTAGGTTCGCTTTGGTGTGCATGCGCCCGGCGGTGTCGGCCAGCACCAGGCGCTCGCCGCGTGTTTTGGCACTCTCGATGGTGTCGTAAACGACCGCTCCGGGGTCGGCGCCCGAGGCCTGACTCACGACGCGCATTCCCAGCTTCTGCCCGTGCAGCGTGAGTTGCTCCACAGCGGCCGCCCGGAAGGTATCCCCCGCGGCGAGCGCCACACCGTCACCGGCGCCGTGCTCACGATAGTACTGCGCGAGCTTGGCAATCGTCGTCGTCTTTCCAACGCCGTTTACGCCCAAAACCAGGAAGATGTTCAGTCGATCATCGGTCAAGCTCAACTCGACACTGCGCAGGTAAGGCCGCAACCGTTCACGAAGCGCCGCCGCCAGCTCGTCTCTGGAAGCGAGCTTCGCCCGCCGCGCTTCGGCCCGCAGCTCGTCGACCACTTCGAAAGCCACCGTCGCTCCGATGTCGGATTCAATTAGCAGATCCTCGAGCTCTTCGAAGAACTCACCGTCACCGGGCTTGCGGCCGAACAACTCCTTCAGTCGCGCACTCAGTCGTTTGCGCATCTCATTCCTCCATTTTCACCATTAGCGATAGTGCGCCTCCTCGCCGGTGCGAATATACTGATACAATCGTACCGCCATGTTCACGAACAGACCGACGTTGACCGTGAACGCTCCGACCGTCGCCCAATAGGCCGTTTCGCGCCGCATCGCAATCCGGTCACGCTCGTCCGTCGAAAGCCCTTCGATCGGAGCGCCTTCGCGTGGAACCGCGCTCGACAGGTTCTCGTAAACCCCGTTGAGGATCAACGTCACCGGGACCGATAGCACGAAATACCCGAAGGCCCGGTAGAACCGGTCGCGGCTATCACGCAAGCGCGCAGCCTGATCCTCGATATCCGGCTGCAGGGTGCGCTCAAAACGGGCATCGCTATCGGGACCGAACACCATGCGTGAGTCAAGATACCCGTCGCGCCGGATCAACGCAAGCTCATCCTCCGGCGGAATGGTAAGCTTCAGCGGGGTTGTACCTTTCCAAAGTGACCCAAGGTAAAGGCTCGCGGCATCCGGGTCGGTCTCAACGCGCGTAGTCGGGCGCCGGTCCTCCTCGGTCGCGAAATCCAGCACTCGCAGCTCACCTGCTTCCAGCTGCAGTTCCTTGCTCCGACGCTCTCCCGTCTGATCCTCGACGACGACGGTGTAGTTTCCCGGCTCCAGGAAACGTTCGCGGACCGTCCCGAAGCCGACAACACGGCCGTCTATCTTGATACTCGTCTCCCGATCACCGGTCTCCACCACAACGGCGCTCCAATCGCGCCCCAGCACCATCCCGGTGATCTCATCCAGCCCGCTTTCGAGCTCGGTATACAGCTCCCCGGGAAGGGCTACGAAATCGGTGGCGAAAACCGGTAGGCCGACTCCGCGCGCATGGCCCTCGATCCGCAGATACAGATAGCCTTCCAACTGTTCGAGGGTTCCGCCGATCACTAAGTCCAGGTTCTCCTGCTCGAGCACCCGCTGCGGGTCGTGCCCCAGCGACGGCAGAAGCTCGCGTACTCGCTCCAACGGCTTCTCCGGTTTCACCGGAATCTCGGAGGGGCTGAGGTCTTCCAGGCGTCGCAGATCTCCCTTTGCGGTCTCCAGCCGTTCGGCAGCGTCTCGCTCGCGCCTGCGTCGTTCCTCGCGGGTACCGCTCGCGAAAAACGCTCGGTCACGCTCAACGCGGCGCCTTCGCACCGTCTCACGGGCCGAGCGGAGCGCCTCTGCGAGCAGCTTATCGCGGTAGGCCTCGATCTCGGCGGCGCTCAGTGTCCGCCGTTCCACCGCACCCAGATCCTCGAGAACAATCTCAGCCAACGCCGTGGCCAGGTCGTGGTATCGAGGTTCCAGCTCCTCGGCGCTGAACCGTGCAACAGCGACGCGCAACCGTTCGCGGCGGTCGAGATCCGGTATGTCCTGGGCCGCCGCTCGCGGGACCCCGGCCCCGAACAGCATAGCGATCCCGAGAAACACAGCTGCCTCTGCCGCCCGAAAACGCAGCAGTCTGCCGACCATTGAGCTATTACTCCACTCGTGCCGCCGGGCGCGCCGAACCGGAGCCCCGGCGGAGCGCCTTTTCGACAGCCGTCACCATGCGCTCGGGTCGAAACGGCTTAACGACGAAATCCTTCGCACCCAGGCGGATCGCTCGCAGGATCATCTGCTGTTCGCCCAGGGCGCTGCACATCACCACGCGCGCCCGAGGATCCAGCGCCAGCATCCTCCGCAACGCCGTGATCCCGTCCATCACCGGCATCGTGATATCCAGGACGACAAGGTCAGGCTGATGCTGCGCGAACGCCGCCAAAGCCTGCCTCCCGTCGGAGGCTTCCGCGACCACCGTATACCCGGCTTCGGTCAACACCTCCCGCAGGAGCTTCCGCATGAACGGTAAGTCGTCAACTACCAGAACCCGTGCAGACATCCGCTCCCTTTCTCAGGACCCTGCATCGGCAGAGGCGGCGGCTAAGCCGGAATGCAGATACGCCTCGATAAACTCGCTGATGTCGCCGTCCATCACTGCCTGAACGTTGCCTGTCTCGTGCTTGGTACGATGATCCTTCACCATAGTATAGGGCTGAAACACGTACGAGCGAATCTGGTTGCCCCAGCCGATCTCCTTCTTCTCCTGGGCGGTCTTGGCCTGCTCGCGCTCGCGCTCGGCGCGGTAATGCTCGTAGAGCCGTGACCTTAGGATCTTCATCGCCATATCGCGGTTCTTGTGCTGGCTGCGCTCGTTCTGACACTGGACAACGATTCCGGTTTCCAGATGTGTGATTCGTACCGCCGAATCGGTCTTGTTAACGTGCTGGCCGCCGGCGCCGCTGGCGCGATAGGTATCTACCCGAATATCCTCCGGCCTTATCTCTACATCGATCGTGTCCTCGATCACGGGCGAGACGTAGACAGACGCAAACGAGGTGTGCCGCCGGCCCCCGGAATCAAACGGCGAAATGCGCACCAAGCGGTGAATCCCGGTCTCGGCGCGGAGATACCCATACGCGAGCTCTCCGGCAACCTCCACCGTCGTCGATTTGATGCCGCCTTCGGCCTCCTGGACGTCCAGCGTGCGCGTTTTGTAGCCGACCGATTCGCACCAGCGCAGGTACATCCGCAGCAGCATGCTGACCCAGTCGCACGCCTCGGTGCCGCCGGCACCGGCGTGAATCGTAAGATAGGCATCAGCATAATCGAGCTCGTCCTGGAACAGCTCACGCAGGCGAAGCTCTCCTAGCTTTCGCCGCGCATCATCCAGTCCGGCCCTCACTTCCGCCGCAACCGATTCATCGTCCTCCTCAATGCCGAGCTCCAGGAGCTCTTCCAGCTCTTCCATCTGCGTGACGAGCGCCTGCCACGGTTCGAGCCGTCGCCGCACGTGATTGAGGCGCGTCATTGTTTTCTCGGCTTGGCTGCGATCGTTCCACAGCTCAGGGTCGGCACTCTGCCGTTCTAGCTCCTGAAGTTCCTGTTGAAGCGCTTCAGGGTCAAAGATGCCTCCAGGCGTCTAGAATTTCCGACTTGAGCGCCGCCACAGGCTCACGAAGCTCTTGTGCCATTGCGGGCCTCCAGATTGGGACAATTATACTTCACCACACAGTATAGTTCTTACTTCCGAACGTTTCTACCGTCACGGCTGTAGACAACCGAACCGGGCGCCGATATAAGTGGTGTGATGGGTTCATCCACCAGACCATGGCTCGTTGCCGCCGCGCTCAGCGTAGCAGTGGGGGCTTTCTTGAGCGCTTACGAGGTTCCTCCCGAGGTACTCGATCTCGACGTGAGGCGTCACGGTCCCGACGGCGTTCGAATCGAGTTCCGGCCGAGCGTCGAAGACGCCGCCTACGCGATCTACCGCCGCACCGATAAGATCGCCGCGCTGGACGACCTCGAAACCGCGATCCGCATAGCGGTGGTGGGCGGTGACCGGCCGGTGCGGCTGGACCACCCACCGCCGGGCCTGCCTTACCACTACGCTGTGGTTTCCGTGACCCGACTCGAACGCGGTGAAGAGCAGCTTGTCCCCGGTCGCAACCGCACCGTCAACGCGGTGCAGGTGCCGTTGGATGAGCGACGTGCTGTTGCTCCGGCCGTGCCTCGTCCCCAGCCGCGCGCACCGCGCCGCGTCCCGCTTCCGGAGCTGCTCGTCATCCCGGAGCTCGAAACCGGAGCCGACATCGATGCCACGCTCATGAGTCTCGCGCCTTCGCGTCCGTTGCGCTCCGATCTGAAACCCACCTACGACACACTGATGCAACGGGCGCCGGAAATCCCCGCCGAGCGGCTGCGCGAACGGCACCCGGAGCGTGAGCGCGAACCTCAGATCCTGCAGCCTGAGTCGACGACAAACGAGCTGGAAACCAAAGGCCGTGAAGCCACGCTTGCGCGTGTCGTGAACGCGCGGTTTCGGCGCGGAGAGTGGGAGCTCGCCGAACGCGAGCTCAGAAGCCTCTATACCGTCTTTGAGCGCTCCGAGCCGCAGGCGCGGACGCTGTTTTACCTTGGCCAGGCGCTATACTTCCAGCATCGGTTCCATGAGGCCTTTATGAGTTTTCTGCTGGCGGAACCGGAGCTATACCGCGAGGTGCAACCCTGGCTGAACGCCGTGATGCGCGCGGAGCCATAACCCGTTGACTCAGTAGCGGTCGCATCGCAACCGGATGCTCGTTTCCCAGCTCTCGCCGGGCGCGAGCGAAATGTCCCACCGCAAGAGGCAGCTTACCTGCTGGAACTCGGGCCGCACGCCGTCATGAGACATCGCGTACGCATGTACCGGCAGGCTCCACAACTCGCCGGCCGACGAGGCCCCGAGGGTGATGACCGTTCGGTTCGGCTCGTCGTAGAGCCTTACCTCACTACAATCCGCGACCGAAGCCGGCTCAAGGGAGAGATCGCCGGGCTCGCCGCTGCTATTGGTCCAGGCCAGTTGCACGCGACCGTGCTCTGCATCGGCCGGCGAGACATTAATCTCGCTCGCAAAGATGGTGTCAAGCGCGCGGTCGTCGTCGCCGGTGATGCGGTACTCCACCGCTACCTCCGCCTCGGCGAACCGGTAGCGCTTTTCAACGCGTACTCGGTGCCTATTCTCGCCGCTTTCCACCGCACCGTCGGCTTCCAGTAGAATCGTATGCTGTTCGCGATCGTACTTCTTGACGGCGTAGACGGCATCAACGAAGCTGCCGAGCTCACGATGCTGCATGCGGGCGAACTCCTCAACCCGCGCATCGGCATCGAGGAAGTGATCGACAAAGGCGTTACGCAGGTAGGAATCGTAGCCGTGCTGCGCGACATCGCGGTCATGATAGGCTTCGCGCCGGCGCGAAAGGGTGTCGAGGTAGTTGAAGGCTACCGGAAGATAGTCCAGCTCGAAAAGCGTACCGCCCAGCGTATGAACGTAGGCGTTCAAGTCCTGCCCCTGATACAGATACTCCTGCAAACCGTCCATATCGAAATCGACGGTGACGATCGACGGGATGAAGATGCCCTTTTCGCGGGTAACCTTCTCGGCTTCGATCAGCGCACCGTAGACGTACTTTCGAAGCCGATTGAGATAGATGCCGCCGGGGCGTCCATGCCAATATGCATGGTGAGACTGCCCTTTCCATAGCTCTTCGCGCGCAGCCTGCTTGCGATACTTGTCGCCTCGAATCTGATTTACCAAGATATGCGTGTACTGCATCTTGGCATACATCAAGTTGCTCTCGGGATAGCGCGTCAGAAACTGGCGGAAGAAACCGCCGTATACGTATCCGTTGCGGCCGTACTCCTCGGCAATATCGCGCGATATTCCCTGGAAGACCTTCTGCCTGGCCGCCGGAAGCGCCCAACACATCATGTCTTCATACGATGTAGCCGGGAAATAAGCCCGTTTGCGCGCGGTAGTTTGCTTGAGGTACCGGCTCGGGTGAACGGGCTCCAGCCATTCGCGGTTGTCCCGGAGCAGCGAGAGGAACCGCTCGAGCCAGCGTTCACGGTAGCAGATGCGCTGACTTTCTTCGCTTACGCCGAATCGTTCGCCTTCGTCGAGGATCGCAACCAAACGTTGGGGATCCTCGTCGGCGAGGGTCCGCAGATGCTCGATCACCGCCTCGGGCGTCTCGCTCAACAGCTTCCAGCGCGTGCGCTTGCAGATCGGGAAGACCACTACAGTCTTGCCCTGGTCCTCGGTAATACAGGGTCGATAGAGCGCATCCTTTGCAAGGCCGGCCGCGATGAAATGGTAGTCGGCAAGGAAGGTATACTCCATACCGCTGTTCTTGAGGGCCGACGGCAGCGAGGGCTCCCAGACCAGTTCCGTAATCCAGGTTCCCCGCGGACGACGCCCAAACCGCTGGCGGACGAATGTGGTCATGTGCTCGATCTGGCCAATTCGGTCGGTATGCGGGATCATCGGGAGAACGGGCTCGTAGAACCCGCCGCCGAGAAACTCTATCTGGCGGCGTCCGCCCATCTCGGCCAGCACGTCGAGGAACTCGGCGTGGTGCTTCTCCAACCACTGAAACAGCGTCCCCGAGTAGTACAACGTTACCGGGAGATCCGCGAAGTTGTAGAGCGTGCGAATGAACGGCTTATAGGCACGTTGGTAGACTCGCTCGAGCTCTTGGTCGTCTGTTCCAACCGCCTGGCTGTTGCTGGTCCCGAAAACCAGCTTCAGTCTCTTCATTGTTATCCCGCTTATCAACGCCTGATTGAGCTACTACCTGCACGACGAGACCGAACACACTGCGGCGAGACCGAATCGATTGTAATGTCAGCCCCGCAGTTTGTAAAGCCGAGGCTCCCCGTTTCGCCTGTTGAATCCGAAACGCACCGGCTTAGTAAAAAAATCTATCAGCGGCACGAAAAAGCTGACCACCAACACCGCGACCGCGAGTCCTTCCGTATAGAGCCCGTACAGCCGCAGCAGAGCTGCCGAGAGGCCGATGAGCACTCCGTAGACCATCATTCCGCCGGAAGTCACCGGCGCGGCGGTATTGTCGGTGGCGCCGAAAAACATCAGAAACACGATGCCGCCGTGCAGCGAGTGAAACAGCACGTCGCCGCTGAAGAACCCCGTGCCGAACGCATAGCCGCCCCAAGTCGCAATCCCGCCGGCAAACCCGATAAAGATCGCAAGCGGTACGTGCCATGCGACCACCCGCTTCCCGATCAGGAACGCGCTCCCCACCAGCAGCAGGAGCACCGAAACCTCCCCGATTCCTCCCGGCGCGAAGCCGATAAAGGGATCGATGTATCCCCCAGGCAGGTGAACACCCAGCGGCTCGAGAATGCTGCCGTTCAACCATGCCGTTACGCTTTGGTCAACCGTGGTGCGCGGATACGCCAGGTACTGCAGCCGCTCGAGCGGAGTGACTCCCTCGGCCGCCTCCCGTATCATCGCAGCCGCGGTGTAGCCTTCATCCGGCGCGCCATCTCCAAGAGCACCCGGGAGGCTGAAGCGGTTCATCGCCTGCGGATCGAGCGCCTGGGCAAGCACGCGGCCCGCGATTGCCGGGTTGAGAATTGCATGTCCCAGGCCGCCGAACGCCCACTTCACTACCACGATTGCGAACGCTGCCGAAACCGCCACCAGCAACAACGGCGCCTGCGGGGGGAACATCAGACTCATCATCAGGCCGATTGCAACCGCATTCCCATCAGCGACGCCCCCCACCCGCTTCGGGATAAGCGCCTCGGTCAGGGCCGCCGTTGCCACTCCGGTAAGCAGCACCGCAAGCGCCGGCAGCCCGAACTGCACCACCCCCCACAGGGCGGCGGGCAGAACAGCGATCACCAGATACCAGTTGAGCTTTTTCGTGGACAGCACGTCGTGAATCTGAGGGCTGCCCGCAACAATCAGTCCCGTACTATCCAGCTCGACTCGATCACTCGGCGTCATCAGATACCTCGTGCCGGACCCAGCTCTTGGCCTGTTCGAGTTGCTCGACCAGCGGAATACCCGATGGGCATATGAAGCCGCAGCACCCGCATTCTGTGCAGTCGAAGATGCCTGCCTCCTTCACCGCGCGACTGTTACCCTGCCCAATCAGGAGATGGAGCAACACCGGCTCAAGCCCCATCGGACAGGCGCGCACGCAACGCCCGCAGTGTATACACGCCGTCTCGGGAACCGCGTAGAGCTCGTCATCGGTCAGGGCGAGCACACCGGTCGTCAGTTTCGTTACGGGCTGCGAGAGATCCGCCACGGCGTGACCCCGCATCGGTCCTCCGATCACAATTTTTCGCGGCGCGTGCTTGAAGCCGCCGCATTCTTCGATCAGGTCCTCTATTGAGGCACCGATTCTCACTTTAAGATTCGCAGGTCTCGCGATCGCATTCCCGCTCACGGTTAAGGTGCGCTCCACCAGCGGCTTACCCAACACTACCGCTTCGTATACCGCAACGGCGGTCCCGACGTTGACGACCATACAACCGGCTTCCGTCACCGGTGCAGCACCCCGCACCGAGCGTCCACTGACCGCCCGGACCAGCGTATGCTCGTCCCCCTGTGGATACTTGTCATTGAGCTGTTGGAGTTGGACCCGGGCGTTCGCCGCCGAGATCGCCTTCCGCAATCCGGAGGACGCCGCCCGCGTATGCGTGGTAAGCGCGATCGCCGCCCGCCGCGGTGCGAGCAGCTGTGACAGGATCTCAACCGCTTCGACGATCTGCTGGGGTCGCTCTCGCAGCAGAGAGTAATCGTTCGAGAGATAAGGCTCGGACTCGCACCCATTGATGATGAGCCACTCGAGTAGCCCGTTCTGGGGAGGGGAATACTTAACACGGCCGGGGGTCCCCTCCCCGCCGAGACCAACCACGCCGGCATCGAATATCGCTGCTCTGACCCGGGAGCTCTTCCATCCACGCCATGCGCGCGGCTGAATCGACTTGCCGAGTTGCTGGAACTCGCCGTCGAGCTCGATCACGACCGCGTTGCTCTCGCGCCCGTCGGCCAGGGTCAGGCGCGTGATCTCGGTGACGACCCCCGGAATAGGCGCATGCACGCGGGCGCTCTCATACCCCTGCGGGGCGCCGATCACCGTACCCTCCTCGACGTGTTGACCGACATCTACAAGACGCCGGGCGGGCGCCCCCGTGTGCTGCAGCAGCGGCACGACACAGCGAGCCGGGATCATCGCATTCCAGATCGGCTGGTTGCGAGCTGCGCGGGTACCGTCGGGCGGGTAAACACCGCCCTTGAGAATGCTACGAATTGGTTTCATGCTTCTTGACTCGTCTTTTGTCCCGCAAACTCGAGAACGTTGGCACGTGCTCCCCCAGGCGACGGACGGCCAAACGACAGCACCGCCAGAAACAGCACAAATGCCGCCGCGAGGAGCAGGCCGTGGCGCAGCACGGTTGAGCGAGCGGAGTATAGCGCGGGCGTCGAGGCAAACTCAACCCCGACCGCGCGCCCCTCGGCAAGCAAGAGGCGCATCGGGGAACCGGACGGGATATCGCTCCATACTGCATCACGCCACTCGGCATCGAAACGCATGCGAACCTCATCGGTCCGGACTATTCGGCCCTCGTCCCGTGTGAAGCGCGGCTGGGTAAGGTCCTCGTCACGGTCGGGAAACCCGAACTCGCGCCCGTGCATGAACGCCTCCTGATAGGCGCGATGGCTCAAGTACAACGCGAGGTCCGGAAGCCCGTGAGGGGGTCGTGAACGTTCCAGCCTCGCGAGCGCGTCGTAAGAGAAGTCTTCGGCTCCCGGGATCTCGACCGGCGCCGGCACCGCCAGGCTGTCGTCGCCCGGGAACCACGCCGGCAACCAGGTGGCAGCCAGAGCCGCCGCGATCGCGACCGGCAGGGCGAGGCACGGCAGTTGGAGGGACCTTGCCTGCCGCGGTTTGAGCCTCGAGCATCTCCGGTACAGCGCGTGCGGACGCATCGCCACGGGAACGAACAGCCGGTGATCGCGGCGGCGATGCTTCGTTACCGCGCGCATGAGCACCCCCATGGTGAGCGATGCGAACACGCCCAGGACAACCATCAGATGGAGGACCGCGCCGTTTCCGTCCTCAATACGGTAAGCGTACAGGATAGCGGCGGCAATCACCGGCGCCGCGAGCGCGAGCCTTAGCGCCCAGTACGACGGAGGCGGCACAGTCGGAGGGTGATTGAGCCGGTGAGGCAGATAGCGGGCGAGCTCGGCCAGCAGGTACGCCCACAAGAAGAACAGGATGCTGACGGCGAACAGCGCCCCCGCGCCTGCCCGGCTGAGCTGCATCGCGATTATCCCGCCACCGAGCAGCAGCGGCGGCCATACCGAGCGAAACCTGCATATGACCAGCGCTGCCGCGATCGCGAACAGCAACGCACCGAACCGCGAATCCGGCATGGTCGCGTCCGCGATTTGCCACTCGACGCCCCGCTCGCCGAGCGCGCGCTCGACGGTCTGCAATACCCGACGCCGGCCCTCGGAGCTGTCCAGATAGAAGAGCGCGTACTCCCGCTCGCCGTCATCGGCAACAAAGAACGAACGCAACGATCGCATGTATGGATCAACCCGTGGGTCGTACTCGAGGAAGCGGTCGTCGAGACGCGCGAACGGCACCGAGGCGAACCGGTTGATATCGTTGTAGCGGATTTCGGCCGTGCTGTAGGAGATAACCTCCGGCACGGCGGCTTCCTGCAACGCTGCAGTCACTTCCTCGGCCGGAACCGAGCTCTCTACCGCGAGGGTTACATAGCCGCTCCAGACATGCCCCCCGGGAGACGCCGCCGGCAGGCGGAACGCGATGAGCGTCAGCACCGAAAGCGCCAGCCCGGCCAGCATCAACGCGCCGCTGTATAGGTTGAACCACGAGCAGGATCGCATCGATCTCTTCTTTCTCGCGCTACAGAAGACTGAAAGCTACCGCAATAAAAAAACCCAACAGCGCTCCAACCGAGACCTCAGCCGGAGTATGCCCCAGTACCTCCTGAACCGGTTCGAACTCAACCTCGAACCGTTCCTGAAGCTTGCGCCCCATCCGGTTGATTGCCTGCGCTTGCGTACCGGTCGCCCGCCGGACGCCGAGCGCGTCGCGGATCACCAGCAACCCGTAGAACAGCGCCAGCGAAAACATCGGCGAGCTGAACCCGTGCTCGAAGCCGATCGCGGTCGCCAATGCTGTCACGAGCGCGGAATGCGATGATGGCATGCCCCCGGTAGCCCAGAACAGCGTAGTCACGACCTCACGCGAGGTGCGCGACCGGTGACGCACCGCGTCAATGGTTGCCTTCAGCAACTGCGCGATGAACCAGCTGAAGAATGCCGCCAGAAAGATGGGGTTGCGCAGTACATTGTAGAACGAATCTACGGAATGGGGATGCATGACACCGTAGTGTGTCTCCGCTCCCGGGCTTTGTCAAGATTGTGGTTTGACAGTTGCCGCGGTGCCCACTACTATCGGGGCGAGATCGCTATGCAAGAGTTCACCGCCGGACCGGATGATGAAGGCCGCAGGCTCGACCGCGTTCTGCGCCGTATCCTTCCGGATGTTCCGCTGTCGGCCATTCACCGGGTGCTCCGCAAGGGCGCCGTGCGCGTTGATGGACGACGCGCGCAAGCAGGCTATCGCCTTCAACCCGGCGAGACGATCAGGATACCGGCCGGACTGGTCGATGACGCCGTCACCGAACGGGAACGCCTTCAAACAGCGGCCGGCGCAGGACGCCGTTCGGGCTCGATAGCTCTGCTCGCGACCGGGCCCCACCTGATCGCGGTAAACAAACCGCCCGGCATGGCCACGCACGGGCCCGGTTCACTGCAGCAGCTCGTGAACGAACACCTCAGGCACGCAGCGGAAGGTTCGCTCGCTTTTCGTCCGGCTCCGTTGCACCGCCTTGATCGCGGCACAAGCGGAGTCGTTATCTGCGGCGCCAGTATTCACGGCGCACGCCGGTTCTCGCAGCTGCTGCGTGAACGCCGCGTGGTGAAGTGGTATCTGGGGCTCTTCAGCTGCCGCATTGAAAGCGCCTGCACCTGGCGTGACCGGCTGGTGCGCGATCGCAAAACCGGCATCACACGCGCTGCGGTGGCAGGCAACCGCGGAACCGGCGAAACGCCCGGGCAACTCGCGGGTGACCGACGGGACGTCCGGAAAGAGGAGGAACGCCGGAAACGGCCCAGCTCCCGGACGGAAACCCGACCGGCCGCCGCCGAGCACGAAGCCGTTCTCGAAGTATTCCCTATGCTGCACAGCCGGACGGCGATGCGTCCGGCGCCGACAACGACTTTAGCGGCGGTGCGCCTCCAGACCGGACGTCGCCACCAGGTGCGCGCTCAGGCAGCGGCGCGAGACTGTCCGCTAGTAGGCGACACCCGTTACGGTGGCCCGCCCGCCGGGGGTGGTTACGTGTTGCACGCGGTCCGCCTCGAGCTCACCGACGGCACCGAGCTTCTCGGGCAAGCGGCTGTGTCGGCACCCCTCCCAGCACCTGCGCGCCAGCGTCTCGCGCGGGTCTTCAGAGAGGATGCCATCGTCGAAGCGCTCAGCCTGTTCTTCCATGGACGCTCGCCCGCCGAGCTACCACAGACCTCCGATACTGCGCTTGACCCCGCTGCCGTCGAAGCGTTTCACACCGCTCACCGCGAGTAGCCTGCGCGTGCTCGCATGGGTTGTCCCGGTGATCGTCGGCGCAGTACAATGCCGTGGATATGAGAAAGCTTTTGAATCGCCTCACCTGGCCGTTCCGGCGAATCCGAGTCTTTGCGCTCGTAGGGCGCAGCGGCACCGGCAAGAGCTTCCGTGCCCGCCTGGTGATGGAAAAGTACGACATCGAGCTCATGATCGACGACGGGCTGCTGATCCGTAATCAGAAGATCATCGCCGGCCGCTCGGCCAAGCGCGAGAAGGCCTATTTCACCGCGGTGAAGACGGCGTTGTTCACCGACAAGAACCACAGGCGGCAGGTAATCGACGCGCTGGAGCGCGAATCGTTCAAACGAATTCTCGTCATTGGGACCTCCGAGCGGATGGCCAACAAGATCGCCGAAACCCTACGTCTTCCGCAGCCGCACAAGATCATCAGCATCGAGGAGATCGCCACCTCGGAGGAAATCAACACCGCGATACAGTACCGCAAGCTGCAGGGGAAGCACGTGATACCGGTGCCGTCGATCGAGGTGCGTAACAATTATCCCAAAGTCATGGCCGACTCAATCAAGATATTCCTGCGCCAAGGGTTCGGCATGTTTCGCCGGCAGGAAGTCTACGAGAAGGCGGTGATTCGTCCGGAGTTCAGCCGCAAGGGTTCGATCACGATTGCGAAGAACGCCCTCAGTCAGATGGTGCTGCATTGCGTTCACGAGTATTCTCCCGGGCTCAACATCCGCAAAGTAAGCGTCAAGAATGAGCCACGGGGGTATAAGATCGATGTTTACCTCGAGGTTCCGTTTGGGCTGCAGCTTGCCGGGGCGGTTCATGACCTGCAGAACTACATTATCGAGAGCATCGAGAAGTTCACCGGGATCATCATCGAAGAGCTGAACATCGTGGTCGAAACCGTGGCGGAAAAGAAGCTCGATAAGAAAGCCGATAAACGCGCCGATAAAAGAACAGAGAGGAAGGCGCAATAGGGAGGCTGAACGGTGAAGAAATACGCACTCGCGGCTATGGTCGCTCTGCTGCTCACACCTGCGGCGTTCGCGGATGAAGACGAACCGGCAGTATACGACAGCGCCCACTATCGTGTGCGGTCCTACGTGGGCGATGTCCACGCCGAGGAGACGGCGGAGCGGATGGAAGCGTTGTTCGACCTGTTCAGTGACACCACGCGTTTCGAGCTCGAGTGGCTCGAGGCTCCACTGCGTGTCACGGTGTTCGAGAATCGCGAAGCGTTCGAAGAACACCTCGACGAGCTGCTCGGCGTGGTTCCCGACGACTTCGTCTACCTTCACTACCGTGACCCTGCGCGCAACGAGCTGATCGCCTACGATCGCGATGAACCCGAATACAGCCGAGGGCTGAACCACCAGGGGTTCGTACAGTTCATCCGCGCTTTTGTGGCGGATCCGCCGACCTGGCTTCAGGAAGGGCTCGCGGTGTATTTCGAGCGCAGCGAGTACGACCGCGAGAACAGAGAGTTCACGCTCGTCGAGAACCTCGATTGGCTCCCTACTGCGCGCGAGCTGTATGAGGAAGAGGAGGAGATCCCACTCGCGGAACTCGTGCAGATGGGCCCCGAGGATGCCGAAGCAGAGCTTGAACGCTTCTATCCGCAAGCCTGGGCGCTGGTGTCGTTTCTGCTGGAGACTGAAGAACGCGAATACGCGCGCCTGATCTGGGACGCGTTCTCAGCGTTGGCGCCGGCGGCACCCCGAGCTGAGAACATTGAAGCGGTGGAACGCACGGCGTTCCAATGGGTCGCATTGGACGAGCTGGAGATACGGCTGGTTGACTACCTTGGTGGGCGCCGAACGCCGGTAGACCTCGTCGAAGAAGCGGTGGAGCTCTACGGACAGGGAGAGCTCGAAGAAGCCGAAGAGCGGTTCCTCCAAGCCATAGAGCTTGATCCGGAGAACTACGTCGCCTACTACTACCTCGGCCTCATCAACTATGACGGAGCTAACTATGGGCTCGCCGAGTACTATTATATGCGGGCTGCCGAGTTCGGCGCCGAAGAGGCGGTCGTGAAGTTCGCCCTGGGGGTAAACGCATTCGCTGCCGGACAGTACGGCAGTGCAGAGCAGTATCTCGAGACCGTGCTGGAGCTCGATGAAGAGCGGTACGCCGAGCGCGTCGAAGAGCTCCTCGAGCGCATCTCGCCGTAATCCTACTGCAATCCGGTTATCGAGCCGGCAGGATGACGGTAATCAGCTTACCAGCCTCCGCTGTGCAGATAGCGCTTGCGCCGCTTCAGCAGGTAGGCCAACGCCTTTTCGACGTCGCGGTTCGCCGGAACTACCGGGTGGATGAATCGCTTGAGGTCGATATACGCTTCCTTGAACGGGATCTTGCGGAGCTCGCGGAACTCCGAGAGCGTATAGAGATAATCTGCGCACAGGTGCGCCAGGGCTATCGAGCGGTGCATCTCGTCCCGTTGGTTGGTTTCGGCGTCCAGGCGCTCCATCGAGTGAAAGAAGCGCTTGCGATAATCCCGGGTTGAGCGCAGCAGCGCATCGACTTCCGGCAGCATATACTGCAGCAGCTTGTACTTGCGCGCCATCCGCAGAATGGGCGCAGCGCTGCCGCTGAGGAGAATCTTGAAGACCTCCTCGGTCATTCGGGATTGCGAACACTCCTCGAGTCGGTCGATATCGCGCCGGAGTCGTCTCCGCAGCGACCACCCCATCTTCGCGCCGGTAGTGGTCGAGTACTTCAGGGCGCGAACCATCCGCACGGGGTCTTCGGTAAAGATGCGCTCGAGGGGTATGACGGGCTTGAGGCGTTGATCAACGATGTCACGGTAGCCGCCGACGTAGTCGATGATGGTGCGATCGATCGGGCAATAGTATAGCGCGTTCATCGTGAAATCCCGGCGCAGCACGTCCTCTTCCACCACACCGTACACGTTGTTGAACCCGACCGCCTCCCGAGCCCGAAACGTCGAGACCTCGATGATCTTGTCGCGAAAAAAGATATGCACCAACCGAAAACGTTTGCCGATCACCCGGGAGTTCCGAAAGAGCTTTCTGATGCGGCCCGGCAAGGCGTCGGTTACCAGATCGAAATCCTTCGGGTGCTTCCCGAGCACCAGGTCCCGCACGGCGCCACCGACGATATAGGCGCTATGACCGTGATTTCGCAGGCGGCGGGCGATCTTGAACGCATCGGGATCGATCAGATCGTTCGAGATTCCGTGTTCCTGCGGTTGATAGATCTCGGCTTGTTTGACGGCCCTGCCGTCCTCGGATGTCTTATAACGTATCAGCACGCAGCACAGTTCCTATAGAATGAAGCTTCAAACTCGGCGTAATTATGGGAACGATCTCATATCAGGTCAAGAGATGTTTCGTATAGTTCCTACGCCAAGGCATACAACTTGCGCGCTTTCCCGAATCGATATTATTCTTGTTATAGAGGCTAGAGCATTTGCTTCGATGAATTAATCGGGAACCTCCCAAGGCGCGTGCAGACCTAAGGGCGGGGAGTGTTCAAGCTGAACTCTCCAAACCGATAGCCGACGCGTCCGCCCAAGGTCTGACGAACACTGATAGGGGTGTCTCATGCGGAGCGCCGGTGTCTGCGTCGGAGCTTCCAGCGTTGACTTCGTCGAGCTTGAAACAACGCCCGCTGGAATTCGGATCCTCGAGGCCCGAACTCGCAGGCACGAGGGTAACGTGCGCGGTGCGCTGGTTGACCTCGTCCGCGACCGGGACTACACCAGCAGTCTCCCGACAGCGGTCACCGGCAAACGCTTCAGGTCCCAGATCAAGCTGCCGGGTATTTCCGAGCCGGAAGCGACTGAAAGCGCATACGATGTCCTGAAGCACATCTACGGTCATGTAGACGCAATCGTCAGCGCGGGCGGCGAGACCTTCATGGTCTACCAGTTGGACTCTGAAGGCAGGATTGCCGATGTCCATACCGGCAGCAAATGCGCTGCGGGAACCGGTGAGTTCTACTTTCAACAGGTTCGTCGGATGGATCTCGATGCCGACACCGCCCTGCAGTTGGCCCGGGGCAGCGACCCGTACCCACTTGCCGGCCGGTGTTCGGTCTTTTGCAAGAGCGACTGCACCCACGCGCTGAACAAGGGCGAGAACAAGGGCCGAGTCGTTGCCGGTCTCTGCACCATGATGGGTCGTAAAGTTTTCGAGCTGCTTTCCGGATTCAACCCGAAACGCGTCATGCTCGTAGGCGGGACTTCACACAACGAAATCATGTGCGCCTATCTGCACGAACGCCTCGGTGATCTGGTAGTCCCTGCCGAGGCACTCTACTTCGAGGCCTTCGGGACCGCGCTATGGGCCGCGCGCCGCGCCGGAGACGGGCACGCCCACCCCCGCATGCTGTCCCGTCCGGCGGCTGAAGATCATCCGGAGCCGAGGCCCACGGAATCCGCGCTCGTTTGCGGTACCCCGCAGTCCTGGACCGCCGATCCGGCTGCGCTCGAAGCCGAGTTATTCCGTCCGCAGGAGAGCTCGTTCAGGTTCTTTGACCCGTTGCCGGCGTTTCAGGATCGGGTGCGTTTTCACGAGCTCGAGCGCGGCACTGCACGCGACGGCGACCGCTGTATCCTGGGGATAGACGTAGGTTCAACCACCACCAAAGCACTGTTGTTACGGCAGCCGGACAACAGAGTCCTGGCCTCGGTGTACCTGCGCACCGCCGGTGATCCGGTTGGCGCTGCCCGACGCTGTTATCGTGAGCTCGCTTCCCAGGTGAAGGGCGTGTCGCTTGAAATCTACGGGCTAGGGGTCACCGGCAGCGGACGACAGATCGTCGGACTCAATGCGCTCACCGACGCTGTCATCAACGAGATTATCGCGCACGCCAAGGCGGCCGTGTATTTCGACGGGGCAGTAGATACCATCTTCGAGATCGGCGGCCAGGACGCCAAGTACACCTACATCACCAACGGGGTCCCGGCCGACTACGCGATGAATGAAGCGTGCTCGGCAGGTACCGGATCGTTCCTGGAAGAGGCCGCCCGTG
>PUPD01000256.1 GCA_003552985.1 Spirochaetaceae bacterium | reverse complement strand
TTCACCGACGCCCTCCGCGCCGTCCAGGTCCTGTGCGGCGAGCTCACACCCGCCCAGTACCAGCGCCGCCGCAAGCACGCCTTCCGCGTCGCCGCCCGGCGCGCCCGCCGCTCAATGGCCGTCGGCACCCTCCGCCGCCGCCTGCCCTCGCGCCTGCGCGCAGCCGCCATCGCCGTCGCTCTCCACAGCCCCGCCGCCGGCCCGCTTGCCCGCACCTTCGCCATGCAGACCCTGCCCGACACCCCAGCCCCCCGGCCCCGGCCTGTTAACAATCCCGCCCCGCCCCCCTGTTAACTTTGACGCAAAATTCTGACGGCACGCCGCGCACATCCTCCCCGCCCCACCACCGCCGCTACCGCCCGCCCTCGGGGCGCGCCGACGCGCCCGGGAGGTTACCCGCGGGCGTGGGTGATCGCGAGCAGACCGAACATGTAGCGGCGCGAGCGCACCGCGCTGAACCCCGCGCGGCGCAGCTGTGCCTCAAAACGGGCCAGATCCGGAAAGGCTGCCAGCGAGGCCGCGATATAGCCGTAGACCTCCGGGTCGCGGTGAAGGATGCGGCCCCAGAAGCGGCCCCAGAAGCGCAGCAGCGCGAGCTGCACCGCCGCGACCGGCCGGCGGTGTGAATGCGAGAACTCAAGGAACGCGGCCGCGCCGCCGGGCGCCAGCACGCGGCGGATTTCGGAGAGGGTCGCGGCGAGGTCGGGTGCGTTTCGCAGCGCGTAGCCGCCGGTGACAATCGCGACCGAGCCGTCGGCGAACGGCAGCGCCTGCATGTCGCCTTCGATGAACTGCACACCACCGGCACCGCCCGCCACCGCCGCGCCGGCCGCCTCCGCCCGGGCGCGGCGGCGGGCAATCGCGAGCATCTCGGCGTTCAGATCGAGCCCCACCACCGCCGCGCTGGGGTAGCACGCGGCGAGCGCCAATGTGAGATCGCCGGTCCCGCAGGCAAGATCCACCACCAGAGCTTCCCCCCCGGCGGCGCCCCCTGCGTCGGGCAGGCCACCGATCAGGCGGCGCTTCCAGGCTCGGTCGCGTCCAAACGAGAGCAGCCGCGTCACAAGATCGTAACGCGGAGCTACGGTCGTGAACAGCGTCCGGTTGTAGTCGCGCTTGCGGTCGGGGTTGTCAAAAATATTCCTGGCTTCCGTCATCACCAATTGCCTTTTGCGTTGCGCGACGATACTTTTGTTGGCAAAGATCTGTCAAGCACACGGGAGAATGCGCGGAGTGCGGCAACCGGTATACATCCAGACGATTGCGACTGCAGTGCCGCAGTACTGCTACTCGCAGGGCTTCGTGCTCGAGTTCATGCAGCGGTTGCCGGTGTACGCCGCGCGCCACGGGTTTCTCGCCAGGATTTACCGCAGCAGCGCGATCGAGCAACGCTACTCGGTGATCGGCGACTACGACCGGCCGCCTGAAGAGCGTACGTTCTACCCGCCGAGCGATGATTTCACCCCCGAACCGGATGTTGTTGCGCGCAATGAGCGCTACGTGATCGAGAGCAACCGGCTGGCGCTCGAGGCGGCGCGCGGCCTGTTCGCGCAGCTCAAGGAGGCGGAGTTCGCCATCAGCCCCGCCTCGATCACGCATCTGATAACCGTGAGCTGCACCGGCTTCTCGGCGCCGGGGTTCGACTATTACCTCGCGCGCGAGCTCCCGCTGCCGCCGACGGTGAATCGCCTACACGTGGGTTTCATGGGCTGCTACGCAGCGTTTCCGGCACTCAAGACCGCGCGCGACATCTGCATCGCCGACCCCGGCGCTCGGGTGCTGATCGTCGACCTCGAGTTGTGCTCGCTGCACTTGCAGCAGAAGCTCGACCCCGACATCATCGTCGCCAACGCTCTGTTCGGTGACGGCGCCGCCGCCGCGCTCGTTTCCGCCCAGGAGCCGCGCTCCGAGCTGGCGTCGTTCCGCCTCGACGCGTTTCAGTCCTACATCGTACCCGATAGCGAACAGGAGATGGCCTGGACGGTGGGGCACACCGCGTTCGACATGCGGCTCTCGGCCTACGTCCCGCAAATGATCAAACGCGAGATCGGCGGCATCACCGACTCGCTGCTTGCCGCGGGCGGGCTCGGACGCGAACAAGTGGACCAATGGGCCATACACCCCGGCGGCCGCGCCATCGTGGAGAAGGCCGCGGAGGAGTTGGGGCTCAGCGCCGAGGATGTGGAGGCGTCGTACTCGGTGCTGCGGAACTACGGCAATATGAGCTCGGTGACGATTTTCTTCGTGCTGCAGGAGATGCAGCGGCTCGGCCGCCGGGGGCGGACGTTCGCCGCAGCCTTCGGGCCGGGGTTAACCGTGGAATCGGCGATACTGGAGTCGGCATGAGCGCCAAATCAGCTAGTGTGGCACAGATTCTGCGCGCCGATTTCGCCCGCCGCGCCACCGCCCCCGAGCTGATGGACGACCCCCACAGTGACCGGCGGCGGCTAGAACGCACACTCGCCCAGTTCGCACGCATCAACCGCGTGTTCAGCCGCTACGGCGCCGCCTTGCGGGGCCCCATCCTGCACGACGCCGCCGCGGCCGGGCTCAAACGCTTCAGCGTCCTCGATGTCGGCGGTGGCGGCGGTGATATCGCCCGCCGGCTCGTAGACGACGCCCGCCGCCGCGGGTTCAACGCCGAGGTGACGATTCTGGAGGCCGACCCCCGCGTCGCCGCCTACGCCCGCTGCATGTGCGCGACCTACCCGCAGATCACCGTGCAGGAGGGCTCGGCCCTCGAGCTGCCGCCGGCCCACACGCCCGCCGCAGCGTCGACACCCGGCGAGGAGGCCTACGACTACGTAATCTCGAACCACCTGCTGCACCACTTCCGCGATGAAGATCTCCCCGAGCTTCTGCGCCGCATGTGCATGGCGGCACGACGGCTTGTGATCGCAAACGACCTGCTTCGAAGCCGCCCGGCCGCGGTTGCGTTCGCCGCCCTCGCCAGGCTCTGCTTCCCGGACAGCTTCGCGGCCTTCGACGGCGCGCTCTCGATCAACAAGGGGTTCCGGCCACCCGAGCTGCGCGCCGCGCTGGCGCGTGCCGGTCTCACCGCCCCCGCACGCGTCTACACCCTCATTCCCGGTCGTGTGGTCGCCCAGCTCGACCTGCGCCACCTCCGCACCTCCCCGGCGTCTGACAGGAGCACCCTGTGAAAGCACACCCTCGCGTTGTGATCGTGGGCGGCGGGTTCGCAGGCACCGCGGCCGCCTCTCGCCTCGCCCGCCGCAGCGTAGCCGAGGTGACGCTCCTCGACCCCAAGGCGCGCTGTGAGATGCTCCCCTTGCTCCCCGATATCGCCGGCGCGCGCCTGAGCTCCGCCGGCGGCGGAACCCCGCATCACGCCCTCGCCGCCTCACACGGCTACCGCTACCTGCAGCAGGCCGCCATAGAGATCGATCGCGACGCCAAGCGCGTGATCAGCGCCGACGGCACCGCGCTCCCCTACGACTTCGCAATCCTAGCCCATGGCGCCCGCACCGCCTACTACGACAACCGCGCCGCCGAGCTTTATGCGCGCCCGCTGCGCAGCGTCGCGGACGCCCTACAGGCCCGAAAGCGCGTCGCCCGGCCCGCCTATCGCCGCCTGCTCGTAGTCGGCGGCGGCTACACCGGCGTGGAGCTCGCGACCCACCTCCACCGCTTGCACCGCCTCTACGCCCAGTCCCCGCCATCCGTCGGCCGCCCTCAACCCCCGAGCTCGGTCATCCTCGTTGAGCTCGCCGACGAGATCCTCGGCGCCCAGGAACCCAGGATGCAACACTTCGCCCGCACCCACCTCGAGGCGCTCGGCGTCGAGGTACGCACCGGCACCAGCGTAACCGACGTAACCCCGCGCGCGGCGGTGCTGTCCGACGGAACCCGCCTGGACGACACAGTCACCTTCTGGACGGCGGGCATACAGGTCATCCCGCCGCGCGGTGCGGCGGCGCGCACCACCGGCCCCGGGCGGCTGGTTGTGGACGAGTACCTGCGCCTCGGCGCGGGCCTCTTCGCCGCCGGCGACGCGGCCGGGTTCACCCACGGCGGCGCGCCCCTGCCACCCGCAAGCTACCTTGCGGTCCAACAGGGAATAGCGGTCGCCGCCAACATCGCGCGCGCCGCCGCCGGGCGCCCGCTGAAGCCCTACCGCCCCCTCGTCCACGGCATCATTATTCCGGTAGCCGGAGGCAGTGGTTGCGCCCGCATCCACGGCCTGCCCCTCAGCGGCCGCCCGGCCGCCGCGCTTCACTATGCCGCCACCGCCGCCCGCGCCCACAGCCGCGCCCAGCGCGCCGCCATCATTCGTGACCTCCTCCGCCCACCGCTTTCGGCCCCAGCCGGGCAGATGGCGGCACGATGAGCGGGACGACCGGGCTACAAGCCCCAGTCTTCGGCGTGTTCGCGGGCCGCGTTGAGATCGTTGCGCTGGCGGCGCGTCGGGTTTTCGACCGCCTCGAGGCGATCGAGGACGTTGCGGAGGATTCGGCGGGCTTCGTCGCGGTCGGACATCGGTTCGAGCTCGAGCGAACCCTCGTAGACATACGCGCGCTCCAGCGGGTCGGTCGTGGCGGCATAATCCTCGCGGAGCCCCTCGTGGCGCCGCTCTCGGCGGCGTTCGCTCCAGTTGCGCGACCACAGCCGCTCGGCCACCCCGATCTCTACGCTGTCGTAACGCGTCTCCACCTCCCAGTCGCGGCGCTCCGCTTCATGCAGGTCGTGGGCGCGGCGCGCGAGCGACACAGCCCGCGCGTTATTACCGAACGACAGCGGCCGGCCCGGCACCTCGTCGTACAGCTGAGCGAGCAGAAAGTGCGATTCGGTGTGATCCGGCTTGAGCTCAAGCGCAGCCTCGCCGAGCTCGCGTACATCCCGGGCCATGAACAGCGCCCGCAGCACGCCGCGGATCACACCGCGCAGGCCCATCGCAGCGCCTTTCCAGAAGTACGAATCAGCGAGCTCCCGATTAAGCTCTATCGCTCGCGCGGCGTACTCCTCCGCCTCCTGCAGCTGCGCCTGCGCCTCATCGCCGGGCATCTCGTCCGCATCGTAGGCAAGCTCCACCTCGGAGACGATCGCGCGCGTGCGCCGCATATACAGCTCGGCCATCTCGCTGTCGCTGAGCCCGCGGTCGTTACGTACGCGGTCAACACCGCTCAGCACCTCGTCGTGCCGATCCTGCAGGTGCAGGAGATCGAGCTCATGCAGCATGTCCTCAAACTCAGTCGCGGACGCTGCACACCAAACACCTGCAACGAGCAAGACACAAAGCACTCCTTGTCGCAGCCGTCGCATGTTATCTCCCAATCCCCCTATAGTTGAATCCCAGCGAGCGTGCCTTTTCCGGCTCCAGAACGTTGCGGGCGTCCATGATGACATTGCCGCGCATTTCGTTTTTCGCTCGTTCCAGATCCAGGTTTCGATATTCGTTCCATTCGGTGACAATCAATAGCACGTCGGCGCCCTTGATCGCGTCGAACTCGTGTTCGTGATACTGCAGCGTGTCACCGAACAGTGCCTTGAAGTTCGCAAGCGCTTCCGGGTCGTGCGTCTGGACTGTGGCGCCTTCCTCGAGCAGGCGCTGCACGATCGTGATCGCGGGTGATTCACGCACGTCGTCGGTCTCGGCTTTAAAGGCCAGCCCCAGAACCGCGACGACCTTCCCCTGAAGCGAACCGGGTCCGCCGGTCATCTTGAGCAGCCGATCCACCACGTGTGCCTTCATCTGCCGGTTCGCAGCAATGACCTCGCGCACCAGGCTCATCTCCACGCCGTAGCTCGCCCCGGTGGATACTAAGGCGTGGGTATCCTTCGGAAAGCAGCTGCCACCGTAACCCGGGCCGGGATGCAGAAACTTGGGGCTGATGCGCCCGTCCATCCCCATGCTGCGCGCAATCACGTGAATATCGGCTCCGGCGGCCTCGGCAAGCACCGCCATCTGGTTGATGAAGGTGATCTTGGTAGCGAGAAACGCGTTGGAGGCATACTTGATCAGCTCGGCAGTCTCGAGCCCGCACCACACGATCGGCACGTGAATCAGATTGAGCACCCGGTAGACGTCCTCCATGTACTCACGCGCCTTAGGCGCCTCGTAGCCGAGGACCAGGCGGTCCGGGTGGAAGAAATCCTGTACCGCTTTGCCCTCACGCAGAAACTCAGGGTTCGAGACCACCGCGAAGGCCGGGTCAGGCTGATTGGCTGACTTACCGCTCAGCTCCTCGAGGCGCCGCTTGACCCAGCGGTTAGTGCCCACCGGTACGGTGGACTTGCACACCACTACCTTGAACCCGTTGAGGTTGCGTGCAATCGAGCCCACGACCTGCTCCACCTGCGAAAGGTCCGCTTCGCCGCTTTCCGATTGCGGCGTGCCCACGGCGAGAAACACAATCTCGGCTTGCTGTATCGCCGTGTCGATATCGGTGGTGAAGGTCAGGCGCCCGGACTCTAGGTTGCGCTTGAGATAATCCTCGAGTCCCAACTCATAGATCGTGGGCACGCCGCGATTGAGCTTCTCCACAATCTCAGGGTTCACATCCACCCCGGTCACGTAGTTGCCGAAATCGGACAGCCCCACCGACGAAACCAGGCCGACGTACCCCGTCCCAATCACCGCAATATTCTTCGCCATACCAACGAATAATGCATAAAACCCCTCTCCGACTCAACCCGCGCACCCGCCCGGGCGGCCTGCGAGAAGGCAGCGAGAAGGGCAGCGGGGAGATTTTTCGCCGGTTACTGTCGGAATTTTGCGTGAAAGTTAACAGGGGGTCAGTGCAGCGTTGTTAACACTACCGCCGGGAGGCCGCCGGGGTAGGTCAAAAGGGGCGGGCGCCGAAGGCCGGATGATGTTAACAAAGGGTGGTCTCGAGGGTGTTAACTACGACGCAAAATTCCAACGAAAACGAAGCGTGTGTTTTCCGCTCGCATCGGGCGGGTGAGATCGGCGCGGGTGAAATCGGCGCAGGCGGGATGGGCGGGGTGGTAGCCCCCGCCCCCGCACCATTCTCGCGGGCGCGCGGGCAGGCGGCGGAATGAGGTGGAAATCCGGGGTTAAGCGAAGCGGTGGGGCCTATGGGGCGGTTGTAGGGATAATGGAGAGTGGATAGTGGGAGGTGCGGATGGATTTTGAGGCGTTTAAATCGCTGTATCGGCGGAAGGTGGTGTTCGAGTACGAGGACATTCGGACGACCACGGGGATGAAGCCGGCAAGTCTGCGGGTGCAGCTGTCGCGCTGGTGTGATGCGGGGCGGCTGTCGCGGCTGCGGAAAGGATTGTACGCGTTCGGGCCGCGCGATCGCGTGCTACCGGTGCGTGGACCGGTGGTCGCTAATCTGATGGTGCAGCCGTCGTACCTCACGGCGCTGTGGGCGCTTGAGTTTCACGGCATTGTTTCGGAGCATGGGGACGTCGACGAGGGGCATTGGCGCGGTGAGCCGCTTGACACCTACACCTGCGCCGCGCCGGTGGGGCGCACCTACGACTACGAAAACGAGTTCGGGAGCTTTCGGTACTACAAGCTCAAGCCGCAGCTGATGTTCGGCGCGGAGAAGACCAGGGTGGGCCGGGACTGGGTGTGGGTGGCCACGCCGGAGAAGGCGTTGCTCGACTACTTCTACGTCACCCCGCGGGATTGGGGCGCGCGCCGCATCCTCGAGCGCGGGTTTCATCGGCTGAACGGCGTGGACCTGGAGATGATGCGTCACATGGCGGTGCGCTATCGGTCCCCGCGACTGGCTGAGATCGTGGGACGCTGGCGGATGCTTGCGCGGCGGGAGCGGCTGTTTGCGGCGCGCTGGCTGACTCCGCCGCCGAGTGCCGAGCAGGCTGTGGCCGAGCGTGAGGCCCCTGAGTTCGATCCGCGGTATGAGCTGATGACGACCCTACAAGGGCAAACGCCCGAGCGCCTCGAGCCTGCGCCGGAGTCGGTGCCGCAGCTACCGGAGTTTGCGCTGGAGAAACTCTCGAGCGAGGAGTTCATCATCGGGGGTGAGGCACGGGTCCTGATGGGGCGGCCGCTCGCGAATACAATAGGCGGGAACTGGGGGCGGTCGTCGGGGAAGAAACAGTGGTCGTGGGAGCTGATGAGCGATGAACCGGCGGTGTGCGCGTATGATCTGCCGGCATGGTTCACACAGCGGCTTTGGTATCACCGGGACCTGAAGGGGATGCATACGCGGCGCTGCAAACAGCGAAAACAGCGCCCGCGCTGGCACCGGATGAAAGAGTGGGCAAGGGAGACGAGGCGCCATCGCCGGCGCGACCGCAGCTGGATTCCGGAGAAGGACGATTTCCTCGATTACGGGTTGGAGTATCGCTTTTTCCCGCCGGACTGGGAGCGGACGGCGGACGCGTAAACGCGGCGAGTGCGGGCGTACATCGCGTCGAAGGTGAGCTCGCGTTCGTAGCGGGCGCGCCCGGCTTGGCCAAGCTGGGCGCGCTGGTCGGGGTTGTTGATGAGCTCGAGAAGGCGGGTTGCGAAGCGGCCCGGCTCGCGCGGGGGCACGAGGTACCCGTTTACGCCGTGCTCGACGAGCTCGCGCACACCGCCGACGTCGGTGGCCACCACCGGCAGGCCGGCGCGCATCGCCTCGATGATGCTTCGCGGCAAGCCCTCCCAGTGCGAGGCGAGGACGTACACGTCGCTTGCGGCGAGGATCTCGGCAACGTTTCCGCGCTCGCCGAGAAACTGCACCTGGTCGTCGATACCGAGCTCTTCGGCGAGCGCACGGCAGGCACCGAGCAGAGGGCCGTCGCCCACAAGGCGTAGTCGCCAACCGGGGTCGTCCGACCACCGGGGGGCCGCTCGGCCGGGGCCCGACGCGCCGGTGCGGGCATCCTTCGTGGGTGGCTGCGAGTAGGTTTGCAGCGCGTGCGCGGCGCGGAGGAGGGTTGCGTGGTCCTTCTGCTCCTGGAAACGGGCGACCATCGTGAAGCACACTGGGGCCGCGCCGCCTGCACCGGTGGTTGCGGCGGTGGTTTCCGGGAGGCCGTTGCGCACAAGGTGCAGGCGGCGCGGGGGCACCGCGGCGCTGCGGCGCGCGAGGCGCTGGTCAAAGCGGCTGACGGTGATGACAGCCGCGCTGAGGCGCGAGAGCACGAGCTCAATGGCGTACACCGGCGCGCGCTGCAGCGCCGGGATGCCGGGCGCAAACTGCCACCCGTGGGCGGTAAACACCGCGGGCGCGCCACTGAGGCGGGCGGCGAGGCGGCCGCCCAGGCCGGCCTTGGCGGTGTGGGTGGAGACAAGGTCAGGACTG
>PUPD01000062.1 GCA_003552985.1 Spirochaetaceae bacterium | reverse complement strand
CCGGCTGGTTCGAAACCGAACAGACCAAGGTTCTCTACCAAGACCCGGATTGGCTGGCATACCTCGTAGATCGAATACCGGTCCGCCGCCCGGGGCATCCGCACGACCTCGACGGCGCGGTCGTCTTCCTCGCTTCCGAGGCGTCCAAGTATATGACCGGTCAGATCCTACTGGTCGACGGAGGTATTTCGACCGGCTCCACGCGGGCTACTCTTGATGCGAACCGTAATTAAGCGAGCGTGACGAACTCTTGGGCTGGGCCTCGGTCTGGCACTCTAGTACCAATGTCGGGCAGCTTGTTGCTCATCAATCGGGATCGAGCGGGTTACCGGTGTGCCCCGTGTCGGAGACGGGACCCAATTTCTACCGCAGCCTGGTGGACAAGCTCGGCCAATCGGTCGGTATCATCCTCCGGTAGACGCACACTGGGCACCGAGATGCTCAGCGCCGCGATCGCCGGCCCGTCCGGTGGTGCAATTGGGGCGGCG
This sequence comes from Spirochaetaceae bacterium, assembly GCA_003552985.1. Taxonomy (GTDB): domain Bacteria; phylum Spirochaetota; class Spirochaetia; order DSM-27196; family SLAA01; genus B1Sed10-166. Next base: position 8,767 of record PUPD01000062.1, on the reverse strand, counting down.
ATACAGCGCACGCCACGTTCGTGCTCCTCGTTATCAACGGCGAACCCGAGATCGCGAATTTGCTGGAGCTCGGCATACAAGTTGCTCGCTGAGGTGATGGTTGTTTCCGTGAACTTCGTAAAGGAATGCTTCTTGATTATTCGCTCGGCCGTCCGGGGCGCCGAAAAAGCCAGGAGACATTTGCCGAGGCCGGTGCAGTGCAGCGGCGCCGTTTGGCCGATGCGTGACATCATGGAAACGCGCAGTGTCTGAGTCGATTCAATTTTATGGAGATACACGAGCCGGTCGTCCTCTAACATTGCCAAATGGACCGTTTCTTCGGTCTCGTGTGCCAACCGTTCCATAATCGGATTCGCCTCTCTCCATAGCTCTATTCGCTGAACGACAGCCGACCCTAACTCGAACAGCTTGAGCGTAGTGCTGTAGCGCTCGGTGTCCGGGTCGCGGCGCACGTATTTGAGCTCACTGAGACTGTTCAGGAAGCGGTAGGTGGTGCTCTTGTGCATCTGCAGCCTTCGCGACAGCTCGGTTACCCCGGCATCCGGTTGGTGTGCCAAGGTCTCGAGCAGCTGCATCGTTTTTCGTACTGATTTCGCGGCACCAGCCTTGTCTGACACGGACGAACCCTCTCAAAAGACGGTATCATAACCACGTTGCTTGTGCAACAAAAACAGAACAGCGTTTCGTTTTTCGTTGACGTGCGACTGGGCTAGTGGTAAACTCAGGTGGTTCTTGCCGGTTGACTGAATGCTTCGCCGGCAAAGGAGCGATTGTGCGAATCGCTGATGTTCGCGACTTTCGACAACGCTTACTGCAGCAACCGGTCTTCGGCCCGTTCAGCAAGACCGGTGACGCAGCGTTTGTCGAGGCCGTAGGGCTTTCCGGTTTTGATTTCATAATCCTTGATCTAGAACACGGACCCAACAACACCTATCATCTCCAACACCATATCCGGGCAGCGGAGTTGGTTGGGCTGATACCGATAGTACGTGTCAAGGACGCGCCTCGAAGCCTGATCGGCGAGGTGCTTGATATCGGGGCCGGTGGAGTACAGATTCCCCAGATCACGACTGCTGACGAAGCTCAGGAGGCGGTGACGGCTGCGAGGTTCGCGCCCGGCGGCGAGCGCGGAGTGTGCCGGTTTGTCCGTGCGGCGGGGTTTTCCTCGATGGCGGCTCAGCGGTATTTCGAGCTGTCAAACGAAGCATTGGTGATTGTGCAGCTCGAGGGTCGTCGGGCCTTGGAGAATGTCGAGAGCATAGTGAAAGTGTCCGGTATCGATGTCGTGTTTGTCGGTCCCTACGATCTTTCACAGTCACTTGGAAGGCCCGGAGAGATTGACCATCCCGTTGTTATACAAGCGGTGCAGGAGATCGTACAGGCATGCCAAGGCAACGAAGTGACGGTCGGTACGTTTGTCGATTCCCCAGCGCAGGCCGGCCGATGGTTGGATGCGGGGGTTCGTTACCTGTCGTACTCTGTGGACCTTGGGATATTCGTCGACGCGTGCCGGGGAGTAGTTGAGATGCTCCGCGACCGGTCCGGCGCTGCTCTCGGACAGGGAAGATAGTGTGAGGATGAACCGCGAGTCGTTGATTCGTGGAGGAATTCCAGGGAGAAAACAAGGAGGGATGGTTATGAGTAAACGAGTCTTGATCGTGGTAGTGGTCGCGATCCTACTGTTGGTTATGAGTGGTATAGTATGGGCTCGTGGTGCTCCTGAGGAAGAGGTGTATCCGGACAGGACCGTGACCATCGTGGTTCCGTGGGCGGCCGGCGGTGGTACTGACCGCGTTGCACGCTTTTGGGCCGACGAGTTCCAACGCGAGCTTGATACCCCATTCGTGGTGGAGAATCGCACCGGTGGGAGTGGTGCGGTCGGGCACTCGGCTGGGGCAACTGCAGCCGCGGACGGGTACACCATCACGATGGTGACCTTTGAGTTGGCGACGTTGGAGAGTATGGGTCTTGCGGATCTTACGTACGCGGATTTCGAGTACCTCCTACAGATGAACGAAGACGCGGCAGGGGTAATCGTCCGTAGCGATGCTCCGTGGGAGAGTCTCGACGAATTGCTGGAGGACATTCGCAACAATCCCGGTCAGATCACGTTCTCGGGAACCGCGGTCGGGGGAGTCTGGGATTTGGCTCGTGTGGGAATGCTTCTTGAGGCGGGAATCGATCCGGACGATACGACCTGGATCCCATCCGAGGGCGCCGCACCCGCGATAACTGATCTTCTCGGCGGTCATGTCGACGTAATCACCAATAGCTTGCCGGAGGCGCAGTCACAGCTGGAAGCTGGAGACCTCCGTGCGTTGGCAGTGATGTCGGATGAACGTAATCCCACATTCCCGGATGTTCCCACTCTGAAGGAACTAGGAATTGATTGGAGCGGCGGCACGTGGCGCGGTTTTTCGGTCCCGGTGGGTACGCCTGACGCAGTCAAGCAGGTTCTGATCGAGGCCGGGCAGAGGATCGCAGACTCACAGCGATTTCGTGACTTCATGGATGATGCCGGATTCGGCATACGGCTTCGGTTGGGCGAGGACTACGCGGAGTTTGTGGAAGAGGAACACTACACCTGGCAGACAATTATCCGCGAAGTCGGTTTCTGAAACGGTGGTCGAGCGATCGATCAGCTGCCGACACGTGTAGCAGGGGCAGTTGGCGCGCCGCTCCTTTAGCGGCGTGCCGCTGCGTTTATGATTACCGCCCCTGAATAGGCTTATGAGTAACGCCAACAACGAAAACACGGTATCTGAAAGCACACAAATCGATCGGAAGCACTACGGTCCGACGTTCCCGATTCTCCTCGGAGCACTCGGTGCCTGGACACTGTATCTCTCGGCGCAGTTGCCCGATTTCATTCAGCGTGGGCGGCAGCTGCCTGGCCCGCGGTATTTCCCGACGATTCTTGGGATCTTTTTCTGCGTGGCTGCCGTAGTAGAGCTCGTGCGCTACCTTCGCCAGCGGCGAAACCGGACGGTACCGGCGCCGTCGATTCGACAGAGGGCGTTCGCGGTAATGCAGGACTGGGGAAGCCACAGCGTCGTATTGATACTCGCAAGCCTTATTGTCTTTGTACCACTGATTCGCTATGTCGGGTTCATAGCCGGAGGAATTGTGTTCTCGGCATTGGTGATGCTCCGACTCCGAGCCAAGTGGTATAATGCCATCATACTCTCGGTCGTCGTCGTGCTCGTCATCGCTGTGGTCTTCGGCATGCTATTCCGGGTACCGCTGCCGCGCGGTGCCTTTGGAATTGCACTGTAACCGTGGGAGGCACCTGCGATGGATGTTGTAGTTCAATTGTTACATCCGAGCGTGTTAGTTCCCTGGATGCTTGCGATGCTTTTCGGCATCTTTGCCGGGGCCACACCGGGCCTGACCGCGACGATGGCAACCGCACTGATTGTCCCGATCAGCTATTACATGTCTCCGGTTGCCGGTTTAGCGATGATAATCGGAGCCACCTTCACGGCGATCTTCGCCGGGGACATTCCAGCCACGTTTCTGCGTATTCCCGGTACGCCGGCGTCAAGCGCCGCCATTCTTGACGGATTCGAGATGAACCGACGCGGGAAAGGCGGGTTTGCGCTTACACTAGACCTCTTGTGCTCGAGCATTGGAGGGTTAATCGGAGTTGCCATTCTCATTATGGTCGCTCCGCCGCTCGCGCGGATAGCGCTGCGTTTCAGCAGCGCCGAGTACTTCTGGCTTGGTTTGTTCGGATTGAGTATGAGCGCGGTCGTTAGCAAAGGCAACACGTTTCGCGGCATCATTGCCGCAGCGTTCGGTTTGCTGATCTCGACCGTTGGAATGGACGTGACCACGGGACACCCGAGATTCACGTTCGGACAACTGGAATTGCTGAGTGGGGTGGGGTTTATCCCCGCGATGATCGGCTTGTTCGGCCTGTCCGAGGTTTTGAAACTGGCTAGCGATCCGGCCACGCTGAACGTGCCATCGATCACGCAGTCAGCCAAGATCTCCCTCTTAGGCGCATTACCGGCAATCTGGAGACACAAAATAACGGTTATTCGCTCGGCGCTTATCGGGACATTTACCGGTTCACTTCCGGGAGCAGGTGCTGACATAGCGGCATGGGTCGCATACGGCGTATCCAAAAAGGCGTCGCGCGAACCCGAAAAGTTTGGATCCGGTTCTGAGGAAGGCGTGATTGCGCCGACCAGTGCGAACAATGCGGGTCTTGCGGGTGCCTGGATCCCAGCTCTAGTGTTCGGCATACCGGGTGACGCAGTGACCGCGATAGTTGTCGGAGCGATGCTGATGTATGGTTTGCGGCCCGGCCCGTTGATTTTCGAGCAGAGCCGCGAAATCGTCGACAGCATATTTATGATCGCGGTTGTTACACAGATACTTCTGATCGGCGCGGGGCTTCTCGGTATTCGAGCCTTCAGTCGTATCCTCCGATTGCCGCGAAACGCGGTAATGGTTATCGTGTTGCTGTTTTCGGCGGTCGGATCGTTTGCGCTGGAGAACAGCTTCTTTGATATCTACGTCATGATCGCCTTCGGCATCATCGGCTTCTACATGGAGAAGAACGACGTTCCGCTGCCTCCGCTCATTCTTGGCTTGATCCTTGGGCCGATGGTAGAACGCAATCTCCGTGTGGGGCTGGTGCGTACGCACGGCGACTTTCTGCCGTTCTTCACGCGTCCAATCAGCGCGGTGCTGGCGGCGGCGTTGTTCATCACGCTGTTCGGAGGCCCTATCTGGAACCTCATCAAAGGGCGACTGAAACAACCTTGACCTGCTGCTAACCTAATCTATACACTTCTCGCCATCAAAACTGCGGTGGATTAAAGGAGGGTGTATGAGTATGGCCAAACGCTTTGCTCTGCTGGTACTGGGTGTGGCTGTTGCGGCGCTCGTCTTGACGGGAGCCGGAGCGCCGGAGCCCGAGGTCGTGGAGCGTGATACGCTCACGATCGCAATCGGCGCTGAGCCGGAATCGTTGGACCCGGTCAACATGACTTCGGCGCCGGCGGCGACGGTTGGTGAGCATGCGGTCGAGCGACTGATCTACATGGAGGAAGACGGGTCGCTCACCCCGATGCTGGCGACTTCGTGGGACAGCAACGAGGAAGGTACTGAGTGGACCTTCCAGCTGCGCGAGGGCGTGCAGTTTCACGATGGTGAGCCGTTCAACGCGGAAGCGGTGAAGGCGAATCTGGACCGCTTTCTGGACCCCGATGTCGGGGCTGTGTATGCGTTCCTGCTTGGTAGCGTTGAGGAGGTTGAAGTAGTCGGTGAGTACGAGGTGCGTCTGCATCTCGAAGAGCCGTTTGCACCGATTCTTTCGCACCTGTCGCACAGCTTTATCGGTATGATCAGCCCGGTGCAGCTGGAGGAGTATTACCTGGACGACGCAGGCGAGCCGATCGGGACCGGTCCGTACGAGGTTGTGTCCTGGGATCGCGGCGACCGCGTTCAGATGCGGGTGAACGAAAACTACTGGGGCAATATTCCGGAGATTCCGAACCTCAACTTCACTTTCATCAGCGAAGACTCGGCTCGCGTGGTGGCGCTTGAGACCGGTGAGGCGGATGCGATTATGGCAGTGCCTCCTACCGACGCCATTCGGCTCGACGACGACCCTAACATCGATGTGACCTACCAGACCAGCGTTCGGACGATCTACGTGGGCTTCAACGTCAATCACGAGCCGTTCGACAACAAGACGGTGCGCCAGGCGCTGAACTACGCGGTCGACAAAGAGATCATCGTGGAAGCGATCTTCGAAGGTAACGCGTTCGTCGCCGACGCTCCGATTGTGGATGCGGTGTTCGGGCACAGCTCCGTGGGCCCCTATGAATATGACCCTGACCGCGCGCGCGAGATGCTCGCCGAGGCCGGATACCCCGACGGCTTTGACGTAACCCTGTACCACCCAACCGGGCGGTATCCTCAGGACTCAACGGTTGCCGAGGTAGTCCAGGATCAGCTGGCCGATGTAGGGGTCAACCTGACGCTCGAGACGATGGAGTGGTCAAGCTACCTCGATTTCCTCTATCTGCCGGAGGACGAGTCAGACTACCGCATGTACCTGCTGGGGTGGGGCACGGTCACCCTGGACGCCGACTACGGCCTGTTCGCTTTGTTCCACGGCGACCAGGGCGCGCCGGCAGGAAACAACATCTCGTACTATCGGAACTCGGAGGTAGACGACCTGCTCGAACGGGCACGCGTCAACACCAATCCCGATGAGCGCGAGTCCTTGTATGCTGATGCGATCGAGCTGATCTGGGACGATGCGTCCTGGCTGTTTCTCTACAACGAAGGGCAGGTCAACGCTTCTCGTACCCATGTGGAAGGGTTGATTCACCATCCGCTCGAGAACCTGAGCGCGTGGGACGCTTACTTCGTCGACTAGACTGACTGTTTAGCGGCCGCTTCGGGCGCCCGGGGTATCACCGGGCGTTCGGGGCTCAGTCGCTTTCCGGAGGGTGTTGCGTGTATCAGTATATTGCACGCCGTTTGATTCTGACGATCCCGGTGGTACTGGGCGTTTCGATCATTGTGTTCGCGATTATCCGGATGTTGCCGGGTGATCCGGCCCGAGCCATGGCAGGCCCGCAGGCTTCTCCTCAGTACATCGCGAGCGTGCGGGCCCGCTATGGGTTGGACCAGCCGATTCCAATGCAGTACGTGACCTTTATGAGCCGTGCGGTCCAGGGTGACCTTGGGGTATCGGTATTCAGCCGCCGGCCGGTGCTGACCGAGATCGGGGAGCGGTTCCCTCGTACTCTGCTTCTGGCGAGTGTATCGTTGCTGTTGGCGACCGCGATTGGGGTGCCTGCGGGCATTATCTCGGCGACGAAGCGCAACTCACTGTTCGACAACGCCAGCATGATTGCTGCGCTTGTGGGGGTGGCTGCGCCGGTGTTCTGGTTGGCCCTTATGCTGCAGCTGCTATTCGCGGTGCAGCTGGGGTGGTTTCCGTCGAGCGGCATCGGTACGGCGGCGCATTTGGTGCTGCCGGCAGTAACGCTGGGTGCTGCCAGCGCCGGGCTGTTCGCCCGCATCACCCGCTCGAGTATGCTAGAGGTGCTGCGGGAGGATTATGTCACCACGGCGCGGGCGAAAGGGCTTGCCGAGAACGTGGTGGTTTACAAACACGCGCTGAAAAGCGCGATGATTCCGGTGGTGACGGTGCTTGGGCTGCAGTTCGGCATTCTTCTCGGAGGGGCCGTCCTCACCGAGACGGTGTTCGCGTGGCCGGGGATCGGGCGGCTTTTGGTTGATTCTATTCTGCGCCGCGACTATCCGGTAGTGCAGGCGACGGTCATGATGCTCGCGTTACTTTTCGTGATTATCAATCTTGTGGTCGATATCGCGTATGCGTTTCTGGACCCACGCATTCAGTATCAGGGCGGACAAAGCGAGTAGCACGTATGGGAACGGTAGAACAGGCAGAGACGAGCGAGGGCATCGTCGTACGTAGCCGTCGGGAGCTCTGGTGGGAACGCCTGCGGCACTGGTTTCGCAACAGCGAGTGGAGTCAGGTGGTGCGGCACCTGCTGCGCAATCGGGGTGCGTTGATCGGGCTGGTAATCATCGGGACGTTTGTGTTGGCGGCGGTGTTTGCACCGTATCTTGCAACCCACAATCCGCTTGAAACCTCGCTGACGACAAGACTGATGGGGCCGGGCAGCGAACACTGGCTCGGGTCCGACGAGCTCGGTCGGGATCTGTTCAGCCGCATGCTGTATGGCGGGCGAATCTCCCTCAATATCGGGTTGATCTCGGTCCTGATCGGGGTGGCGATCGGCGTGCCGGTGGGTGCAGTCAGCGGGTATTACGGCGGGAAGCTCGATATCATCACGCAGCGGTTCATCGATATCATGATCGCATTCCCCGGAATACTGCTGGCAATCGTCGTGGTCACGGTGCTCGGCGTCGGGGTTCAGAACGTGATGATAGCGGTTGGTATCGCGAGCGTGCCGATCTATGCGCGATTGGTTCGCGGCTCGGTTCTGTCGGTGAAGGAACAGAGCTACGTCAAAGCGGCGCGCGCGGCAGGCATCTCGGACTTTGCGATAATATTTCGTCATGTGCTGCCGAACTGTCTGGCGCCGATCATCGTACAGAGTACCTTCCAGATCGCAACCGCTATTCTGTGGGCGGCGGGGCTGAGCTTCCTGGGTCTCGGGGCACAGGCTCCGATGCCGGAGTGGGGCCGCATCCTTAGTCAGGGGCGGGGCTACATGCGCATGGCGCCTCACCTTACTACGTTTCCGGGACTCGCGATCCTGCTGATGGTGCTCGGCTTCAATCTGCTCGGTGACGGGCTCCGTGATGCGCTGGATCCCAAGAGCCGGGGACGCTGAGGCAGCATCGCTGAGAGGACATCGTATGAGCAATAGCAATCTACTGGAGATCCGTGATCTACGGATGAGCTTCCACACCGAGGACGGCGTTGTGCGCGCCGTTGACGGTGTCTCGTTCAACGTCAGGCCTGGTGAGGTAGTCGGCGTAGTCGGCGAGAGCGGCTGTGGGAAGACCGCGCTATCCTTGACGATTCTGCAGTTGCTGCCCTCACCGCCTGCTAAGATCGAGGGCGGTGAGATCCGCTTTGAGGGGCGGAACCTTTTGGAACTGTCGGGCCCTGAGATCCGGCGCATCCGCGGCAACGAGATCGCGATGGTGTTTCAGGAGCCGATGACCAGCCTCAATCCGGTGTTTACGATCGGCGACCAGCTGACCGAGGCGATTCGGCTGCACCAGGGCGTCCCCCAGT
>PUPD01000055.1 GCA_003552985.1 Spirochaetaceae bacterium | reverse complement strand
ATGGTTGCACGCATCACTCACCTCCGTCCGGATCGTTGAGCTCACCCGCCTCGACGAATGCAGCCAGCTCCGCGACCGGCACCTCCCGCTCCTCGATGCGGTCGATAAAGCTGAACTCAAGTCCTTGCTCGGCGCGATAGCGTGCTTCAACTTCTTCGTTGAATCCGCGGCCGGCAAGCGCTACCTCGGTGTCGGTTGCCGAGCGCTCGACGTCGCGGGTGCTCGGATTGACGATAATGCGCTTGGAGGTCAAAGCCGAGTTATGAATCCAGCCTTCAGCCCCGGTGGCCGCAAAGCGCCCCTGGGTCCAATCCTGTCTGCCGTCAAGCACCTGGACCCGGTCCCCATAGCTCAGGGTCATGACCGGCGTGCCGAGAAACCCCGGCCGCTCCCGCATCGGCGTTTCTTTCACCTCGACGCTGCGTTCTTCGCTCGAACCCGCTATGACCGACAGCACCACAAAGAACAGCGCCAATGAAAACAGCACCTGTCTACGCATGCTTTATCTTCCTCCTCAAGATACCCCTATAGTACCGCAGAAGGGTAACCGTGTCCCGCTTCTGCGTGCTTTCGAGACCCCGGATTGCCTGCTATGATGCTTCCGGTGACCGATCGGCTCTGGCGCAGCGCGGCAAACCGTGATACAGTGGCGCCGGGCGTTGGAACGCTTGCTACTGAAGTCATGACTTTTGTTACAAGGAAGGATATATGGCGAGTACTGATGCGGCCGCATTACGCGTTGATGTGGCGATCGTCGGCGCCGGGTTAAGCGGCTCCTGTATTGCGCGCCAGCTTTCGGCGTATAAGCTCGATGTCGTGCTGCTCGATAAGGAGTGCGACGTCTCGATGGGAGTCTCGCGGGCGAACTCGGGAATCGTGCACGGCGGGTTCCATCACAATCTGAAGTACCTCAAGAGCAGGTTGGAGATCCGCGGCAACCTGATGTACGACCGCCTGCAGCGCGAGCTCGACTTCCCGTTCAAGCGCTGCGGTATCCTGGTAGCGGCGTTGAACGATGAGGAGATGAAGTACATCGATCACCTCTATACGCAGGGGGTGGAGAACGGCGCCATCGGCATCGAGATGTGCTCGCGCGAGCGAATGTTCGAGCTCGAGCCTAAGCTCAATCCCGACTGCGTCGGCGGGCTGCACGCCCCGGGCGGAGGTGTGCTGGAGCCGTACCGCTTCGTGTTCTCGGTTGTTGAGTCGGCGCAGAAGAACGGGGTGGAGGTCGTAACCGGCTTTGAGGTGGTGCATGCCGAGCGGGCCGGCGAGCGCTACCGCATCCACGCCGCCGACGGGCGGCAGATGGAGGCACGCTACGTGGTCAATGCAGCGGGTTTGTTCGCCGACCGGGTATCGGAGATCTTTGGTGCCGAGGAGTTCCAGATCATCCCGCGCAAAGGCGAGTACTTCCTGCTCGACCGCGCCACCGAAGCGGCTCCGCAGCGGGTGCTGTTTCCGGTGCCGACGAAGGTCTCGAAGGGGATGCTCGTGATCCCGACCGTGGAGGGCACGGTGCTGATTGGACCTACCGCACAGGAGATCGAAGACAAAGAGGACCTTTCGACCAACACTGACCAACTCAACCTGATTCTTGACCAGGCGCGCAAGATGGTACCGAAGGTCTCGCAGACCGATGTGATCACCGCGTTTTCAGGTCTGAGGCCGGCGCTCGCCGACGGGGATTTCTACATCGACATCTCGGCCAAGGCGCCGAACTTCATTCAGGTAGCCGGCATTCAGTCACCGGGGCTGACCGCGGCACCGGCGATCGGCGAGTACGTCAAAGACCTGGTCAAGAAGGCAGGCTGCAGCCTGGTGGAAAAGGCTGAGTGGGACCCGTACGTCTCCAAGCTGCCGCGTATTCGTGATCTTGGCCCGTACGAGGCCGATAATCTGGTGAACGCGAATCCCGCCTACGGTAACGTTGTCTGCCGCTGCGAGGAGATCTCGGAAGCCGAGATCGTGGAGGCGATCCACCGTGGACACACCACGCTTGACGGTATCAAGTATTTCACTCGGGCCGGCATGGGCCGCTGCCAGGGTGGGTTCTGCAGTTACAAGATCATCAAGTTGCTGATTCGTGAGACCGGCATATCGTACAAGGATATTCAGAAATGTGGTGCCGGCAGCGAGCTTCTACGCGATGCATTGTGAGGGACGGGAAGGCATGAAGGAACTACAGTACGATGTTCTGGTGATCGGCGCCGGTGCGGCCGGATTAGCTGCGGCGCTCGAGGTCTCCAGGAACAACGCCAGCTGCGCCCTGGTGGAGCGCGAGAGCCACCTCGGCGGCATTCTTATTCAGTGTATCCACAACGGGTTCGGGCTGGAAGAGTACAAGGAAGAGCTCACCGGCCCTGAGTTCGCCGAGCGGCAGATTCAGGCGGTGCGGGCTGCGGACGTCGATGTCTTTACCGACACTACGGTCACGCAGCTCAATGCCGAAAACGATCGTAAGGAGGCCTACTGCTATTCGGCAGTCTACGGCGTACTGCGGATTTCCGCCCGCGCGGTGATTCTCGCGATGGGCTGCCGCGAACGCAATCGGGGTAACATCCGCACGCCGGGCACGCGGCCGGCGGGAGTGTACACCGCTGGTCTGGCGCAGCGGCTGGTCAACATCGAAGGGTACATCCCGGGCAAGGACGTCGTGATTGTCGGCTCGGGCGATATCGGCCTGATCATGGCACGCCGGATGACCTGGGTGGGCGCCAAGGTACACGCCGTGATCGAGATACAGCCGTACCCCTCCGGGCTGACGCGCAACATCGTGCAGTGCCTCAACGACTTCGAGATCCCGCTGTATCTGTCGCACGTGGTCTCGCGCATCGAAGGCAAGCACCGCGTCGAAAAGGTGCAGGTGAGTCCCCTGACACATGGGATCCCGGATGATGAGAACAGTTTTGAGATCCAGTGTGACACGCTGCTGCTGTCGGTCGGGTTGATCCCCGAGAACGAGCTCTCGAAAGAGGCCGGCGTGGAGATCAACTCTCAGACCAACGGCGCGCTGGTCGACGCTACCATGATGACTTCGATCGATGGTGTGTTCTCGTGCGGGAACGTCCTGCATGTGCACGACCTCGCCGACTGGGTGGCTGAGGAGGCGCGCCGGGCGGGAGCCTACGCGGTGGGCTATCTGCGCAACGAACGCCCTAAACGGCAGATGCGTATCAAGGCCGGCGCGAACGTCCGCTATATCAATCCCGCGATGTTCGACCCCGACAACCCGGACAAGCTCTATTTCCGCAGCCTGATTGTAAAGAATCAGGCTAAGCTGCAGATCAAGCTCGACCACAAGCCGGTGAAAGAGCTGCGCCTCAGCCACGTGCAGCCGTCGGAGATGTTACACGTCAACCTGAAGCCCAAAGACGTCGCCGGGTGGAATATCATGAAAGACTCGGTGTTGGAGGTGAGTATCGAATGAGTCAGCAAGAGCCGATACGGGAGATGATCTGCATCAGCTGCCCGCTGGGGTGTCATCTCAGTCTGTATAAGGACGAGAACGACGAGTTGAGCGTTACCGGAAACAAGTGCAAACGCGGCGTCGTCTATGCCGAAGAGGAGTACTATGCGCCTAAACGGGTGGTAACCTGCACCTGTCCGGCCGAATCGGAGGTGCTCCCTCGTCTTCCGGTGCGCACCAACACCTCACTTCCCAAAGAACACATCGATGCGCTGCTTCGGGCCGCGTATGCACTCACCCTTACGCCTCCGGTGGCGTGCGGGCAGGTGCTGATCGAGGACTTCGAAGGGACCGGTGTTAACTTAATCGCGTCTATGAGTCTCGGCGCCGAGCACTGAGCCCGGCGCCGATAGCCTGGTGTCGGTAGCTGCCCGCGCCGAGCGGCGCGGTTCAAGAGGCTGGTCGCCTACTGGTGGGAACCGTCGTGCACGTGGCCGTGATCCAACTCTTCCTGAGTGGCGTCACGGACCTGCTCGATCGATACTTCGAAATGCAGCCCCTGCCCGGCGAGTGGATGATTGGCGTCGAGGGTTACCTCCTCGTCGCCGATCTCGGCCACGGTGAGAATCTGCACGCCGCCGTCCGCGGTCTGTGCCTGTACCTGCCCACCGACTTCAAGCTGTTCCGGTTCGGGGAAACGATCCTTGGGTACGTTGACGATGAGTTCTTCTTTGTAATCACCGTATGCATCTTCCGGCTCAAGGCTTACCGAGACGTTCTCGCCTTTTTCGCGCCCTTCGAGCGCTTGCTCGAGGCCCGGAATAATCGCCCCGACGCCCTGTATGTAGGAGAGTGGTTCGCGCCCTTCCGAGCTGTCGAGTACCTGGCCTTCGTCATCGGTAAGCGTGTAGTTGATACTAACCACACGATCCTTAGTCACTGTCATAGTAATCACTCCTTAGTCTCACCCTAACGCACCTGGTTGTAAGTATCAAGGTTGCAAACGGCGTTTGCACCTTGACATCTTCCCGCTGATTGGAGGAATCTCATTGAAGTTAGCGGCCTTCGCGCTTCGGCGCCGGGGCCCGGGAGGGAGGTATAGTGCACGCGATCATTGCGTTTTACAGTCGGACCGGTACAAGTCAGACGCTCGCCGCGGCTATGTCGCGCGAGCTCGAGTTGCTCGGGCACTCCACCGAAGCGTTGCCGTTTGAACCCAAGCGGCGTGTTGGGCTGGTACTTGGCACACTGCAGGCGCTGTTCCGCCGCCCCGCGGCCCTTGCCGAGGACTATGCCCTGGGCGCAGCGGATCTGGTGGTGTTGGTGGGGCCGGTTTGGGCCGGCAACATCACGCCGCCGATGCGTGGGCTCATCGCGCAGCTGCCGGAACTGCAGGGCAGGCGCGTTGTGACGATGCTGGTCGGAACCTGGCGCTACAGCCGTCTGGCTCGGAACGTAGCCGAGCAGCTGCGGATTCTGGGTGCCGATTGGGTTGCATCGCGGGCGTTGCGAAGTGCCGAGGTTAGGGATCCGGATAAACTCAGTAGCGTGGTGAACGAGATTGCCCGGCGAGCGGCGCAGGTACAGTAGCGTATGGGCCACACAACGCTGGATTATCGCGAACGTCCGGCGGAGGCGCAATCGGCCTCAGGTTTGACCGTGGTGTTGTTGCACGGGTTCGGTGCTGACGCCGACGATCTCTTCCCGTTGGCCGAGGTTTTCGATGCTCCGCGACGTCACCGCTGGATCTTTCCGAACGCCCCGTATCCGATTACGATGTTCGGACCTCGCAGTCGGGCGTGGTTCCCTCGAGCGCAGGCCGAGATAGAGGCCGCGGCCACCGGCGCCTATTTTCAGAAACTGCGCCGGCTCGATCCGGACACGCTACGCACCTCGGGTGACGAGGTAGCGACGTTCTGCGGCGATCTCGGGTTCGCGCCGGAGCGTACGGTGCTCGGTGGGTTCAGCCAGGGCTCGATCGTGGCGATTGAGGCGGCCCTGCACAACCGGCTCAGGCCCGCCGCGCTCGTGGTGCTGTCCGGCGCTCTCATCGCTGAGGAACGGTGGCGCGGCGAAATGCCGCCGGCGGTGGCCCAGATTCCGGTGCTGCAGACTCATGGCTCCCTGGATGAGATCCTGCCCTACAGCGAGGGCGCCGCACTCGCCGAGCTCTTCAAGCAAAGCGGCGCCGAACTGCGATTTCACCGGTTTGAAGGCGGCCATACGATTCCGAGCGGAATCACGGAGCTGCTGCCGCCGGTTCTAGACTCCGTGATATCGTAACTGTGATATCGTAAAAGAACGGCCACCGGACGGAGCGCCGCCCGGCGGCCGAGGTTTGCTGGGCCTGCGAGGTGTTCTCGACGGGCATTGCTCCCGCTACGAGTTGCCGCCGCCTTTTCCGCTGCTGTCTTTGCTACCGCTCTCGCTGCCGGCCTCCTTGATCAGGCGCGCGACATGCTTGATGCCCTCATCGATCTGGGGCTTGAACAGATAGCCGATTACGATGCCCAACAAGAGCCAGAAAATCATGAACCGCCCTCCTTACTTCCGGGGTCTTTCTCCTTGGAACCACCCGAGGCGGAAGCCCCGCCTTTGGAAGCATCCTTCTCGATCTTGATTTTTACGCCGGGCTGACCCGCGACCTCTTCTCGCGGTGGTACGTTAACCCGCAGAATGCCGTTCTTGAAGGTAGCGCGCGTGCGCTCGCGGTCGAACTTGTCCTCGGGCACGTAGTAGCGTTGCCCGTTTACGTTGGTGAACTTCAGCCGCTTCTTGAAGTACTTCACCTCCTCGGTCGGTTGCAAACGTTCGGCGCCTTCAACCGTGAGGAACATGTACTCGCCTTTGAACTCGAGCGCGATATCCTCTTCCGAGAAACCGGCCAGCGCGAACTCGAACACGAGCGTCTTGTCGGCCTTCATATAGATGTTGCTAGGGGGAAACGAGTAGGCCGGGTAGAAGTCCCGGATATCACCGAGATTGAAACCCTTGCCGCGCGGGCTGTACCCAACGCTGCTCTTCAACTGCGACCGGAAGTCCTCGGCAGCATCAAAGATCTCATCCATGATGCGCCCGATGTCGAGAAACTCATGTGTTCTCATCACACACCTCTCCTGTATCGGCGGCCGTTGTCCGCGCCGCCGGCGTTTGTGAAGCTCCTCCTACGAGGCAGCCTGCCACGCCGGCCGAATGGCCCGACGTGTCGGGACCTGAGTTAGGCTCCCACCTACATGATACTCGCCCGAAGCGCTGTCGGCCAGTAAAATTTGCAGTCCATGCGGCGGGTTAATCAAAACCGTTCCATCTGGTAGACTCTGGGCGAGCAAAAGGAGCGTGTAGTGGCCTTACGTGTGCTGTATCTGGCCGAGATCGTCGGAAAAGCCGGAGTCTATTGTGTGAAGACGGCGCTGAGCGGCATTCGCTCGGAGCGGAATATCGATGCGGTGATCGCGAATGCCGATGGGGCGACGGGAGGGTTCGGTCTTGGCAAGAACCATTCGGTCTATCTGCGCAAACTCGGGGTAGATGTAATCACCGGGGGCGATCAGATCTACTTCAAGCGCGATATGGTGACCCATATCGAGAGCGCCCCTTATATTCTGCGGCCGGCCAACTATCCGCCGGGCACCCCCGGGCGTGGGTGGCGCTACTATACCTTCGCTGAGCGTAAACTCGCGGTGATCAGCCTGCTTGGGCAGTCCGGTTTCGAGCGCGTGCATCTAAGCAACCCGTTTACTTTCCTTCCGGATATCGTCTCGCGGGTCAGGGCTGAAACGAACACGATTGTGCTGGATTTCCACGCCGCAACGACGGCTGAGAAGTATACGATGTTCTTCCACGCTGCCGGCAAGGTGTCGGCCGTGTGCGGAAGCGGACAGCGGGTGATGACCGCCGATGCAACCATCATGGAAGGCGGCACCGCGGTGGTCTGCGATGCAGGCCGGACCGGAAGCCGGCAGAGCGTCGGCGGGCTGGACCCGGAAGGCGAGATCCGCCAGTTCGTGAGCGCCATCCCTGAGCGCTCGGGGGAAGCCTGGGACGGACTTGAGCTGCAAGGGGTAGTGCTGGAGTTCAACGAGGACGGCACGGCGGTCTCGATCGAAACCCTGCGCGTCCCGTGTCCGGATCCGGCGCCCGCCGAACGGGGCAAATAGACCACGGCGGCGGCCCGAGTCAGACGCCGGCGCTCGTCGTCCGCCGCGCGGCCACTACCCCGGCTCGTGATAGCCGAAAACTCGACAGAACTGCCTCACCACGGCGCGCTTGACCGCCTCCGGGTCCTGCGGAGCTCCGAGCAGTTGCTGGAGCGAAGTCTGTCCGCCGGAGGTTATCCCGCAGGGGACGATCCAGCGGAAGTGCTCCAGGTTCGTATTCACGTTGAACGCGAACCCATGCAGAGTGGTGCGGTGCTTGATTGCGATGCCGACGGCCGTGATCTTATCATCGCCGACCCAGACGCCGCGGTGTTCGTGATCGCGCCTGGCGGTGAGACCGTACCCCTCGGCGAGCAGGTCAATGAAAACCTGCTCGAGATCGGCGATAAAGCGCTTGATGCTGCGTGCGCGCTCATGCAGGTTGATGATCACATAGCCGACCAGTTGCCCGGGGCCGTGATAGGTCGCCTCGCCGCCACGCTCGATCTGATGTACCTCAACGCCGGCATCGGCCAACGACGCCGGATCGGCGAGGATGTGGCTCTGCGGCGCGCTCTTCCCCATCGTTATCACCGGCGGATGTTCGAGCAGCAGCAACTGATCGGGGATGCTGCCCTCGGCTCGGCGGCGATTGAGCTCGCGTTGGAGATCCAGCGCTTCGCGGTATCCGATGCGGCCGAGGTCCCGCAGCTCGAGCGGCTTCAAGGGGCGACCGGCTTGATTGTCGCTCTCAGTCTGTCTCATGCGTCTGTCTCATGCCGCGATCCTACCGATACTCATGGGCGAGGCGTCCTAACCGCGACGCCATGTCGTCAAGGCTGAACTGGTGCCGTATGAACCCGTGGTCGAATGCCACCTTCGGCATGCCGTATACCACGCAGGAGTCCTTGTCCTGAGCTATCGTCAACCCTCCGCGTCGATAGATCTCGCCGATCTGGGCCGCGCCGTCCTTGCCCATTCCGGTCATGATAACCGCCATGGCGTGATTGCCGAAGGCATGGGCGACCGACTCAAACAGCACGTCGACCGAAGGCCGATGCCCGTTGCACGGTGGGCCGTCGTCGATGCGCACCACGTTCGCGAGGCGTTTTCGCTCAACGAGCATGTGGTGATTGCCGGGCGCGATCAGCACTCTGCCGGGCTTCAGGACATCGCCGTCACCGGCTTCGCGCACTTCAAGCGGGCATACCCGATCGAGGCTCTTGGCGAACTCGGTCGTGAAGCCGGCCGGCATATGTTGCACGATCACGATCGGCAGTCCGATCTCCGGATCGATCTCAGCGAGCATGCGCCGCAGTGCGTTCGGTCCCCCGGTCGAGACCCCGATCGCGATCAGCTCCAGCGCGCGTGGCTCGGTCTTCGGCACAACCGGCTCGGTTTTGGCGGGTGCGCGCGACGCTTCGGCGCCTGCACCGGCCGCCGGCGTCCGGCGGCCCGGCGGAGCCTCGGTCGAACCGGCCGCGGGCGCTACCGGCGCTGCCGAGGGAGCTGTTGCCGCCGGCTCAACGGCGAGCAGCTCCGGATGCGGGGGAGGCTCGCCGCGGGTGTCCCGGTAAGCGCTTGCATACGCGCGTACCTGCGCGATCAGCTGCCCGCCCACCGACTGTATGTCTTCAGAGACCGAGCCGGAAGGTTTGAGGATGAAGTCGCTTGCGCCGAGGCTCAGTGCCTCCATCGTGATCCGGGCGCCCTTTGTCACCACCGAGGACAGCACGATCACCGGCACATCCAGGCCGCGACGCCGGCGCTCGCCGAGAAACTCGATGCCGTTCATCTCCGGCATCTCGATATCGAGCACAATGCAGTCCGGGCGCAGGCGCTCGGCTTTCTGCAGAGCGAACTTCCCGTTCATCGCAGTGCCGCAGACAGTGATGTCCGGCGCCGATTCGAGAATTCGCGATACGAGATTGCGCACAAGCGCGGAATCGTCGACCACCAGCACCGATAACGGACGCGAGCTCACCTCAAACCTCCCGTGGCAGCAGTGTTCTTGCGGTACAGGCAGGCCCAGTCGGTCCTCAGAAACTCGAACCGGGTGTTCATCCCGAACAGCGATTCGGAGTGGCCGATAAACAAAAAGGAATACGGCGCCATGACATCCCATAGTCGGTTCAT
Organism: Spirochaetaceae bacterium; assembly: GCA_003552985.1. GTDB lineage: Bacteria > Spirochaetota > Spirochaetia > DSM-27196 > SLAA01 > B1Sed10-166. Next base: position 22,664 of record PUPD01000055.1, on the reverse strand, counting down.
CGTGGCCCGCTGCGCGGCTTCGTCGAAGTAGATCAGCACGTTACGGCAGAACACTACATCCTGGTTGCGTAGTCCGCTGTCATGCTTCAGGTTATGATAATCGAACGTGACCAAACGCCGAATCTCGTCGGTGATACGGTACCCGGATTCGTGGCGCTCGAAGTACTTCTCGAGGTACCTCTCAGGGACGTTCTTGACGCGGTTCTCGCTGTAGTAGCCTTCGCGCCCGACCATTAAGGACTTGAGACTGATGTCTGACCCGACGATCGAGATCGTAAACCCCGGTGGCAGGGTCTCCTTCATCACCATCGCGATCGTATACGGCTCCTCACCGCTCGAGCATCCGGCGCTCCAACCACGGAAGACGCGGTCGGAGTTGCGTTTGGTTTCCACCAGCTGCGGGATTACGTAGTGCTCAAACGCCTCAATGTGAGCCGCGTTGCGGAAAAAGCGGGTCAGGTTGGTAGTGACCGAATCCAGGAAGGCGCGCATTTCCTCCTTATCACCAGTTATGGCGCGGTAGTACTCATCGAGGCTGTTAAGCTGGAGGGTACGCAAGCGTTCCTTGAGGCGGCTCTCGAGGACAGAGCGGTTCGCAACGGTGAAGTTGATGCCGCTTTCGTTGTAGATGGCATCTCTGAATTTAACAAATGTGACATCGTTTAGGAAATCAGGCATCTCAACTCTGGGCGCGCACCCGCTCCGCGGCGGAAGTCTATTGTTTTTGCGAATCGGCTGTCAAGGACGAATCGATCTTGGGAATTCGCTCTGCAGTCGAGATATACTCGAACGCAAATGAACAGTAACTGGATTCCTGTCACGGTGGCCGGAATCGCCGCCGGCCCTGCTCATACCGATCCGGTCCTCCTCTTACGCTCCGGCGAGTATGACAGAGTGGTGGGTTTGCCGCTCGGTGCGGCCGAGGCTGCGTCGATCGTGCTGGCGTTGGAGGGTGCGGTCAGTGCCGAGCCGCAGACACACGATCTCTTCGTCACCCTCTTCGATCTGCACGGATTACGGGCGCGCCACCTGATAATCTATGGCGGCGATGGTCAGGAACGGTTTGCACGCCTGAGCTACAGCGGGCGCAGCGGTAACTACAACCTGCGTGTGCGTCCGAGCGACGGCGTGGCGATCGCGGTGCGCATGGGTGCGCCGATCTATCTGCACCTCGCGCTGTACGCCCGCGATGAAACGGCAGTGGGGGCCGACGGCGAATGCGATGGGTACTCGGTGCTCCCATTGGACGACGCCCGCTTGTCGCGCAGCGAAGATCGTCGCTCGGGATGAAGCCTGCGGCGTCGCAACGCGGCGTGGCGCCAATTGACAGAGGCGGAACTGTCTTGAATAATCGGTGCACATGAAGAAGTACGTCTTTGTCAGCGGCGGCGTCTGCTCGAGCCTTGGCAAGGGCGTTGCAGCAGCCTCACTCGGAGCCCTGCTTGAGTGTCGCGGCTTTAACGTCCGGATGGTCAAGATCGACCCTTACATCAACGTCGACGCCGGCACGATGAGTCCCTACCAGCACGGCGAGGTGTATGTCACCGACGACGGCGCGGAGACCGATCTGGATCTCGGCAACTATGCCCGCTTCACCGCTTCCCCGCTCACGCGCGCCAACTCGGTAACTACCGGGCAGGTCTATCAGGAAGTGATACAGCGTGAACGTGAGGGCCGCTACCTGGGCCGGACGGTGCAGGTGATTCCGCACATAACCGACCGCATCAAGCAGCGCATCCGAATGGTAGGCGATCAGCCTGAAGTCGATATTACGATCGTCGAGATCGGAGGCACGGTCGGAGACATCGAGTCGGTTCCGTTTCTCGAGGCGGCGCGGCAGATGATCCACGAGATGGGGCACCGCAACGTCATCTCGGTGCACCTCACCCTTATTCCGCAAGTGGCGGGCGGCGAGCTGAAGACCAAGCCGACGCAGCATTCGGTCAAGGAGCTGCTCGAGATCGGAATACAGCCGGACATTCTGCTATGCCGCGCGCCGTACAAGCTCGAGGAAGATTTGCGGCGCAAGATCGCGCTATTCACCAACGTGGAGTATGAGGCGGTGATCTCGGCGTACGATATCGAGTCGACCATCTACGAGATTCCCCTCATCTATCACCAGCAGAAGCTCGATGAGATCGCGCTGCGCAAGCTCGATCTGGAGGTTCCGAAGGCCGACCTGGCCGAGTGGCAGCAGGTAACCACGGTGTATCGCACGGCGCAGCGCACGGCACGGATCGCGCTGATCGGCAAGTACATCGATCTCAACGACTCCTATAAGTCGGTCGATGAAGCGCTGTTGCACGGCGGGATCGCATCCGAGAGCCGAGTGGAGCTTGTCCGGATCGACTCAGAGCGTTTTGAGAAGGCCGATGACCCGGCCGAGCTGCTGCGGGACGTTGACGGAGTTTTGATCCCGGGCGGGTTCGGCAGTCGCGGAATCAACGGGATGGTGCTCGCGGCGCACGCTGCGCGTACACAGGACGTTCCGTATCTCGGTATCTGTCTGGGAATGCAGGTGATGGTGATCGAGTACGCGCGTTACGTGCTGGGACTCGAGGACGCCGACAGTACCGAGTTCGCGCCTGAGTGCCGACATCCGGTTATCAGCCTGCTGGAAGAGCAGATCGATGTGAAGAACTACGGTGGAACCATGCGACTCGGCCTCAGCGAGTCTCTGCTTCGCGAGGGCAGCAAGCTGCACGAGGCATACGGGAAATCAGTAATCCAGGAGCGGCATCGGCATCGCTATGAGGTCTCAAACGCCTATCGACCTCAGATGCAGGAGGCCGGCTTGATTGTCGCCGGTGTCACGCCCGATGAGGCCCTGGTAGAGGCAGTGCAATGGCCGGATCACCCTTGGGGGATCGGGGTTCAGTACCATCCCGAGTTCCTCTCCAAACCCACACGCGCGCATCCGCTGTTTCGTGCATTCGTCGGGGTGAGCTTGAAGCACCGGGCGGCGGTTTCGACCGGGTAACGACCGTGGACACGCCACAGCGGGCCACGCCTAATCTGGGAGTAGGACCTCGCGGCCTGTGGCGCTTCCTCTGGCTAATAGCTGCGGCGGCGGCACTGGCCGGCTGCAGTCTGGACTACGAAGACGCGCGTCTCGACGAAGAGTTCGATACCGACCTTCCGGAGGCCGAGTTCGACGACGCCGTGGTCACTGCGGTCCGCGACGACGGCGAAGTCAGGTTGACAGCGGAGCGCGTGCGGCATTTTCCACGCAAACAGGAGCAGCACCTTACCAACGTGCGCTTCCAAGAGATCTCGTCCGACGGGTCGGTCGTGACCGAGGGACGTGCCGATGAGGCGCGCCTCTACACCGATAGCGACGACGTCGAGTTGTGGGGTGATGTCGAGCTGTACTCAGTCGAGCAGGAAGCGTGGATCTTTGCGGAGTTCCTTCGCTACGATCATGAAGCACGAGTTGTTGCGGGTCGCACGGACGAACGGGTTCGTATCGAGCGCGATGACGGCTCGACGGTGTCGGGTGTGGATTTCAGCGCCGAGCTCGAGTTTCGTGACGTGTCGTTTGGGGGTGAGGTGCGCGGTACACTGATTTCCCGAAACAGAGAAGATGACGGTGGGGGCGGCGGTGGCGAGGGTGATCGCAGTGAACGATAGCGCTGCCATCCGTTGCGCTTCTCTCGTGGGCGCCTCCCTCAGTAGCGCAGCAGCAGCGGCAGTCCGGCCCTGGGCGGCGGTCCTGCTGCTGTTTCTCGCGACCGTCGGCATCGCCGAGGCCGCGGATGAGTTCGAGTTCTACGGCGACCGCACGAGCATGACGCTCGCGGAGGGGCGCGAGCGCACGGTTCTTGAAGGTAACGCCGGTATTCGCAGCGACGAGCTTGTGATCGAAGCGGATCGCGTCGAGATATTCGGAACGGACTTCCGTCACGCGATCGCGACCGGCAACGTACGGGTGGTCGATAACAAGCACGAAATCACGATGCGCGCCGAACGACTGCATTACGATCGTGAGACCGAGGTCATGCTTGCCGAAGGAGCCGTTGAGCTCGAGGATGAGCGCAACGAAGTTGTCGTGCGCGGCGGGTTCCTCGAGTATCGGAGCGAGCAGGAGCTGATGATTGTGCAGGCGGCGGTACGGATTCAGGGAGAAGACCTCGAGACGCGCTCAGAGCTTGCCCGGTTTCAGCGCGACACAAATGTGCTCGAGCTGTCGGGGGTCCCACATGTGCGCCGGCGCGATGACGAGTACCGGGCAATGCGCATTGTGATCGATCTTGACCGGGATCATGTCACGATGCAGGGGCGTGTGTCCGGGGCAATCGGCGCGCGGGCTGCCGAGGAACGTGCCGAGGAGCCTCCTGAGGAACCGCCGCTGGGACCGCTCGAAGAGGACGATGCTGACGACACCGAGGAAGCCGACGAACCCGATGAAACCGACGCGAACACGAACGACTGAGGGCCGAGCGTGAACTACCCGAATCCCAACAGTTCACCCGACACCGGGGTAACCCCCAGCGAGCTCGCCGCGCAGCAGCTCTGTAAGAGCTTCGGGAAAAAGCAGGTGGTCAAGCAGGTGTCGTTCTCGATGCAAGCGGGCGAAATCGTGGGCTTTCTCGGCCCCAACGGCGCCGGGAAGACCACGGTGTTCTATATGGTGGTCGGCTTTATCGCTCCCGATTCGGGACTCGTGCTGCTCGACGGCGTGGATGTGACGAAGCTCCCGATGTATCGCCGCGCCCGCGCCGGGGTTTCGTATCTGCCGCAGGAGGCTTCGGCGTTTCGGAAGCTCACGGTCGAGGAGAACGTCCGCGCGGTGCTCGAGATCAGGCGCGATCTGAAGTCGTCCGAACGCCGGGCGCAACTCGAAGAGCTGCTGCACGATCTAGGGATCGTGGAGCTGCGCCGCCAGCCCGCGTACACTCTCTCGGGAGGTGAGCGCCGCCGAACCGAGATCGCGCGCGCGCTGGCGATTTCGCCGCGCTTCCTCCTGCTCGACGAACCGTTCGCCGGTATTGACCCCATCGCGGTCTATGAGATCAAGACGATCGTGCGCCAGCTTGCCGAGCGCGGTATCGGCGTTCTCCTCACCGACCACAATGTGCGGGACACGCTCGAGATTACGCACCGTTCCTATATCATCAATAACGGCGAGATCGTGGTCTCCGGGGATCGTGACGAAGTGATGGAGAGTCCGGTGGCGCGACAGGTGTATTTGGGAAGCGAGTTTCGGCTCTGAACGCAGGATCCGCAGCCGCGGGGAAGCCGGGAAGCCGGGAAGCCGGGAAGCCGGGAAGCCGGGAAGTGTTGCGTTGACAAACGGTCTAGCGTGGGCCAATATATCCTGCAGGGGGCGGAGGAACGGCGTGCAGAATCAGCGACAAGGCTTAGTCCAGGAACAGCGCCTCAAGATGAATCCGCAGCTGGTACAGAGCATCCAGCTGATGGCGTTGCCGCTCCAGGAGCTCAAGTTCCGCATTCAACAGGAGCTGGAGCGCAATCCGGCACTCGAAGTCGCTGAGGATCCCGGGACCACATCGCTCGAAGAGGCGGTAGCGACTCCTGAGGAGTACGAGTACTTCGAAAACAGCTCCGATCCGGGCTTCACCTCCTCCTCGTACGACCAGGATGCCGGCGACTCCAAACGGCGCTTTATGGAGGGAGCACTCGCCCGCCCGGAGTCGCTGCAGGAGCACCTCCTCTGGCAGCTGCGCCTACAACCGATCTCGGAAGCGGAGTTTGAGATCGGTGAGCTTCTTATCCGCAATCTCGACGAAAACGGCTTTGATCTCGAAGATCCGATGACGCTGGTCAAGCCCGGGCAGGAGAAAGAGCTCGAACGCATGCGGGCGATGATACAGACGTTCGAGCCGGTCGGCACCTGCGTGCGTGATTACCGCGAGTCGCTCATCGTACAGGCCCGGCTGGCCGAAGATCGTACACCGTATGCGGAAGAGATTCTATCGAATTATCTTACCGCGCTCGAGAAGGGAAAGCACGCCGAGATCACTCGCAAGCTCAAGATCAGCCGTGAGCAGCTGGACGAGGAGATCGCCTTTATCCGCAGCTTAACCCCTTTCCCGGGACGGCTGTACTCCAACGAGAGTCCGACTTACGTCATCCCCGATCTTCTGGTGACGATCAAAGAGGGCCAGCTCGTGATCATCCTCAACGAAGAGGAGATCCCGGTGTTAGGGATCGAGCCGTTCTTCGATGCGCTTGTCGACGACGCCGAGCAGCGCAAGGACAAGCAGGTGAAGCGCTTTGTGACCAACTGTGTCAAGGATGCGCGGTGGTTCATTCACAGCATTCAGCAGCGTAATCAGACGCTGCTGAAGGTGTCTCGCGCGGTTGTCGAGTTTCAGCGCGAGTTCTTTATTCGAGGGCCGAAGTATCTGGTACCGTTGACCCTGCGTGATATCGCGGCCGAGGTCGGCGTTCACGAGGCCACCGTCTCGCGTATTACCACCGGTAAGTACATGCAGACCGAGTGGGGTATCTTCGAGCTGAAGTACTTCTTCTCGAATGCAGTTTCGACAACGACGCCGGGCGGCCGCCGGTTTTCCAAAGAGGCAGTCAAAGAGAATATCAAGGAGATACTGGAACAGGAATCTGGAGAGACGCATCTGTCGGACCAAAAGATCGCGGCGTTGCTCGAACAGCGCGGCATCAAGATTGCCCGGCGGACGGTGGCGAAGTATCGCAGAGAGTTGGATATATCGTCGTCTTACGATCGGTAGAAAGGGGAAGTCATGGATATTGATGTGAAGGGTGTACATCTCGATCTTCAGGACGAAACGAAGGAGTTCATAGAGAAGAAGCTTGAGAAGCTTGATTTCGCAAGGGATTATATCGTAAACCTGGACTTCACAATCACCAAGGAAAAGAGCGAATATGAAGCTGAGGCGAAGCTTCATTTTCGCTGGGGCGTCTCGAGCGTGCTGAAGACTAACAGCTTTGATCTGTATGAGGGGCTCGAACGCTTGTTCGACAAGCTCGATAGTAAGGTGCGCAAAGAGAAGAACAAGATCAAAGACCGGTCGTGATATGGGGCGGTTCACGGTTCTCGATCTGTTGAATCTCGACCTGAAGGAGCACAACGCGCTCAATCTGCGGTGTCTCGGCGGTCGGCCCGGCCTCTCACGCGAGATACGGGTGCCGGACCTCAACCGGCCGGGTCTGGCGTTGAGCGGGTTCTTCGAGAACTTCGGACCGGAGCGGATTCAGATCTTCGGGCGCGGGGAAACGGCTTACTTGCAGAAACTGGAGCAGGAAGGCGAATCGGAGACGATTCAGAGGCTGCTCAGTCGCGACGATGTGCCGTGCGTGCTGTTCACTCATGGGCTGGAGCCGACGAAAGACTTCTATGCCTTAGCCGAGCAGTACAATTGTCCGGTTCTGCAGACTGATCTCCCATCGTCCGAGTTTCAGTCGCGGCTCATACGGGCGCTGAGCAATATCTTCGCGGCGCAGGAGACCAGACACGGTGTGCTGGTCGAGGTGTTCGGTATCGGAGTGCTGATCCTCGGAGACAGTGGGGTGGGCAAGAGCGAGGCAGCCCTGGAGCTGGTTGAGCGCGGCCACCGGTTGGTCGCCGACGATGCGGTAGAGATCCGCTGTGTGGCCGGCAATATACTCCTCGGCTATGGTGCCAATCCTACGCTGGGTCATCATATGGAGATCCGCGGGCTCGGCATCATTAATATTACGCACCTGTTCGGTGTCGGCGCGATACGCGATAAGAAGCAGATTCAACTGATCGTTGAGCTGGAGGACTGGGATTCCGATAAAAGTTATGACCGCATCGGTGCTGAAGAGCGGACCCGAGAGATTCTCGGAGTGAAGGTGGCGTATCTCCAGGTGCCGGTGAAGCCGGGGCGCAATATCCCGGTGATCATCGAGACCGCGGCCATGAATGAGCGCCTGAAAAAGATGGGTTACTACTCGGCGCGCGAGTTCAACCAGAGCGTGCTAAAATGGCTGGAGACCGAAAACGCTCGGTCGCGCCATTTTCAAGAACGTGATCCCATGAGCTTAGACGATCTGAGTACCGGGTAGAGCCATGACAGAACGAGATGTGGTAATCAAGAACCGGGCGGGCATTCATGCCCGTCCGGCGGCGTTGATCGTGCAGACCGCGAGCAAGTACAAGTCCAAGATCGCGTTTCGCAACGAACACGAAGAGATCAATGCGAAGTCGATTATGGGGATCATTACACTCGGGGCGAGTTACAACAGCTCGCTCACGATCAGGGCCGAAGGCGAGGACGAAGCGGAGGCCGTCGATGCGCTGTCGAAATTATTCGAAGACCGATTTGAGGAAGAATAGGGGTAATGCGGGAGTTCGGGTGCTGGCCATCATTGCAGCGCTGGCGCTGGGGTATCCGGCCGCGGCTGATGCGCTCGAGAGTCACGCCTCTGCCGAGTTCGACGGCAACGCTGTGCGCGTCAGTGTGCTTCTTGACGGCTATGATGCCGACGAGCTGATCCGGGCCGCGGCTGAAGGGCTGCGTTCTGAGATCGAGTACACGTTTCGCGTGTACGGACGCACCGACGGGATCCTCGGTATGTTCGGCGATACGCTTCTGCACGAGGAATCGCTGCGGCTGCAAGGGCGCTACGACAAGTTCAGTAAAGCATTCGTAATCGAGGAACCGGACGGGACGAAGCGGCAATACGACTCGATTGGTCCGTACCTGTCGAGCCTGGTGCGGCTTCAAGATTATCGCTTTGATCTGCCCGGATACGAAAAACGATCGGACGCGGTGTATATTGAGTCTAGAGTCGAGGTGCGGCCGGTAAGACTGGCGCCGGCTCTACGCATGTTGAGCTTCCTGTTCCCGGAGAGCATCTTTCGGTCGAACTGGAGCCGCGTAGATCTGCAGTCACCCAAGACTCCTATGACTCGGTGATGAAGCTGAATCGCAACGCAAGCACCTCTCTCACGAGTATCGTCAGCATAGTGTTTCTCTACCTTCTGATCGTGGGGGTCGTGATCGTGCTGTCGCAGCACCTGCTGACCGAGTTTTCATTGGGGGTCGAGCCTTCCAACGCTCTGATGCTGGCGGCGGCGCTTGCGTTCCCGGCGGTGCTGCTTGTCGTGTTGCTGGCTCAGGTGGTGCGGCTAATCCGTGATCGCGCCGCCGGGCGTCCCGGGGTCGGGTTCAAGCTGCGCTTGCTGTTGTTTTTCGGCGTGGTGGTGCTGTTAGCCTCGGTGCCGCAGGCGGTGCTGTCGATCACGGTGATCAATACGGTGATGGACTCATGGTTCGGTGGCGGAACCGGCGAGGCGCTCGAGGGAGGGCTGGAGGCGTCACTGCGGCATTATGAAGCAAAGGTGGAGAACCTCGAACGGGTCGCCGAACGCCTGACGAACAGCGATCGTGAGTTTGGTGACAGCGCTGAGGCTGCCTGGCTCGATCTGCGCTCAATCAATCCCGATATCGACTCTATGCAGGTGTTCGGGCCGGATCGTGAGGAGGTGTTCTTCGGTGGCGCCGGCGAAGGCAGAGTTGAGGCCGAGGACCTCCCGGCGGTGCGCGACGGCATGGTGATACGCGACAGCTCCACCGATAGCAGCGTTCTGAGGGTTCGCGCGAGTCTCGATGAAGACCGCATCGCGGTATTGTCGATCGTGCTGCCGCCGGGGTTCGAGCGCTCGGCGGAACTGCTGACCACCGCGCGGGAGAGCTTTTTGCAGTACGAGCGCGTGCAGCCGGTGTTCCTGCTGCTGCTGGTGGCGTTCTACGGGCTGTTCTCGTTCCCGCTGATTCTGATGGCGATCCTGGTGAGTTTCCTCTTGAGCGATGAGATCATCCGCCCGATCGTGCAGCTTGAGGATGCCACCCGCAGAGTGGCTGAAGGCGATTTCTCGATCCGCATCCTCACGCGGTCAAAGGACGATCTGAGCCTCCTGGTGGACAGTTTCAACCGCATGGTGAGCGAGCTCGAGCGTGCTCGCGTCAAGATGCGGCAGACCGAGAAGGTGGCCGCCTGGCAGGAAATCGCCCAACGGCTTGCGCACGAGATCAAGAATCCGCTGACTCCGATCAAGCTTTCGGCCGAGCGCCTGGTGCGCAAGTATCAGGCCGGTGGCGAGGATTTCGACGCAGTCTTCGGACCGGCGATGCGTTCAATCATAAACGAGGTCGAGAATCTCAACGAGCTGTTGTCCGAGTTCCGCGCCTTCACCAGGCTACCGAAACCGCAACGACAGCGCGTTCTGCTGGTTGATCTGCTGAACGAAGCAGCGGCGATGTACGAGCACGTGCAGGGACACACGATCCGTTATGAATCGCTGCCGCCGGATCTCGAGGTGGTCGTCGACCCCAAGCAGATGAAACAAGTTTTCGTGAACCTGTTCCGCAACGCCTTCGATGCGATGGACGGCACAGGCGGTGAGGTCATTGTCAGCGCCGACGTCGTGACGAAAGGCAACACACCTTACTGCCGTATCCGGGTACAGGACAGCGGTTGCGGGATCTCCCCGGAGCACTACGGGCAGGTGTTCAATCCGTACTTCACGACCAAGTCGGACGGTACCGGCCTCGGGCTTTCGATCGTGGAACGCATGGTGTTCGACCACGACGGGCAGATCTGGTTTGAAACCAGCGAGTCGGTCGGTACGACGTTCTTTATCGACATTCCGGGAGCTTGACGAGAGATGAGCCGCATTCTGGTAATAGATGATGAAAAGGGTATCCGCGAGGTCCTCGAAGCCATACTGGTCGACGAAGGCTACGAGGTCACGGTCGCGGAGGACGGCATCGTGGGGCTCTCGCGCCTCGCTGAACAGATCATCGATGCGATCATCCTCGATGTGTGGTTGCCGAACAAGGGCGGTATCGATGTGCTCAAGGAGATCAAGGAGACGTACCCGGGAATGCCGGTTGTGATCATCTCCGGTCACGGCAACATAGACCTGGCGGTGAAAGCGGTCAAGGCCGGTGCGTTTGACTTTCTCGAGAAACCGCTGAGCCTCGAAAAGGTCCTAACCGTGGTGCGCAACGCGATCGAGCTCGAGCAGCTGAAGCGCGAGAATCGCCTGCTGAAGAGCTCTATGCAGACCGAGCTCCAGATGCTCGGCGACAGCGAAGCAATGCAGCATATCCGCGAGATCATTCGACAGAGTGCGGCGAGCGATTCACGAATTCTGATCTCAGGGGAGAACGGAACCGGTAAGGAGCTTGTCGCGCGTGAGATTCATCAGCACAGTCGCCGTGCGCACGGGCCATTTGTCGAGGTCAACTGTGCTGCGATTCCGGACACGCTGATCGAGAGCGAGCTGTTCGGGCACGAGAAAGGGGCGTTCACCAGCGCGGTCTCGCGGCGAAAAGGCAAGTTCGAGCTGGCCGATCATGGGACGCTGTTCCTCGACGAGGTCGCGGATATGTCGCTGTCGGCGCAGTCAAAGGTCCTGCGGGCGGTGCAGGAGATGGAGTTTGAGCGCGTTGGTGGGGAGCGTACCCTGCAGGTCGACGTGCGTGTGATTGCCGCGACCAATAAAGACATTCAGGCCGAGATACAGGCGGGTCGTTTCCGCGAGGATCTGTACTTCCGTCTTAACGTTATTCCGATTGAGGTGCCGCCGTTGCGCGAACGGCTGGAGGACCTCCCGGTATTGGTGGAGTACTTCATGAAGCTCCCCCGGTATCCGCCCGACGGGCCGCCACGCAAGGTCACCGAAGACGGCCTGGAGCAGATGAAAGCCTATTCGTGGCCCGGTAACATCCGGGAATTGAAAAATTTCATCGAACGCATTAATATCATGAGCGATCGTGAAGACATAGACGCAGAGGTGATCGAACAGCATCTTGGCACCGACCGGGCTGAGGCCAAGAGCGAGGCGCTGGAGCCGTTCCGAGACATGGGGCTGAACGAGGCAAAAGAGAGTTTCGAGCGGCAGTATATCGAGATGAAGCTTGCCGAACAGGGCAACAACATCTCGCGCACAGCGGAGGCGCTCGGGATCTACCCCAGCAACCTCCACGGTAAATTGCGCAAGTACGGAATCAAAGTGGAGCGATGAAGGCAATTACCGCGCGACAGCGAGAGGTTCTCGAGTTCGTAAAGCGGTACGTGCGAGATCATCACTATCCACCGACCTTCCGCGAGATCTCGCGCGAGTTCAATATCTCGGTGAAGGGCGCGTACGACCACGTCAAGGCGCTCGAGCGCAAGGGGTATATCGCCTTGAACAACTATCGGTCGCGGACGATCGAAGTCCTCGAGTCCGATTCTACCGCCGAGCCGGAGCCGGAGCATGCGATCGTAGGGGTGCCGGTTCTGGGGCAGGTAGCCGCCGGTAAGCCGCTGTTTGCGGAAGAGAACTATGACGGAGTTGTCCCGGTACCGCGGCAGTACCTCCACGGCGGCGACTACTTCGCGCTGCGGGTGCGCGGCGACAGCATGCGGGACGCCGGTATTCACGACCACGACATCGCGCTGATTCGCGCGCAGGCCACTGCGGACAACGGCGATATCGTGGTCGCGCTGGTGGACGACGCTGTGACTCTCAAGCGTTTCTATCGCGAGAAGAATCGTATCCGTCTCAAGGCCGAGAACGACAGCTACCCCTCGATCTTCACCCGGGACGTGCGGGTGCTTGGGAAGCTGGCTCACCTTATCCGCAGCTACGAGTGATCCGTCAACGATGAGTGCCAAACGTACCGCGGGCTCGGTGTTCGTTCTGCTGGGGTCCGAACATGGCGAGAAGAAGGAATACCTGGAGAAACTGCGCGCGCATCTCAGCAAGCAATATGGGGCAGAGCCGGATCGTTACCGCTTCTATCCGGCCGAGACCTCGGTCTCGGAGGTTGTGCGCGTGCTTCGCACCGGAGACCTGTTTGCCGCGCACCGGCTTATTCTGGTGTTCGACGCCGAAACGATAAAGCGTCAGGACGAGACCGAGGCGCTGCTCGAGTATCTGTCCCATCCGAACGAGGACGCCACGCTGGTGCTTATGAGTGACGCCCCCCGCCTCGACTCCAAGCTCGAGACCCAGCTGAAGAAGATTGTGCCGACCGAGCGCTGGAAGGTCTTCTGGGAGATGTTCGAGAACCAGAAGAAAGGGTGGCTTGTAGGCTATTTCCGCAAGCAGGGGCTGAAGATCACCGCCGAGGCGGCCGAGCTGATGCTCGAGCTTGTGGAAAACAACACCGAGGATCTCAGGCAGGAGGCCGACCGGCTGTGCCTCATCATGGGCGCCGAGGCGGTTGTGAACGCCGAAGACGTCGACCGGTTCGTGTATCATAGCAAGGAAGAGAACGTCTTCACGCTATTCGCGGCGGTCGTAGAGCGGCGGCTTGCGGCTGCGCTCGAGGTGTTGCAGAAGATGGCGCTGTCCGGAAATGCCGAGCCGGTGCAGGTCATCGCAGGGCTAACTTGGCAGTTTCGCAACCTCTATGGACTCAAGCTGCTCGAAGCGGAGCGCTATAGCCATTCAGAGGCCTTCAGTCGTCTCAACATCCGCAGCAAGCGCAACCAACGTACCTACGTTGCGGGCAGCGAGCAGTTCACTCGTGGGGAGCTCGAACAGATACTTGAGCGCCTTGTGGAGTATGACGCGCTCTTTCGCACCGTTCGCCCCGGTGTTCACGCCGGGCTGCTGCAGCAACTGATGTATGTGATCGTGGTCCGGGCAGGGGCGGCGGTGGCATCGCCGCACGACGGCCCGCTCAGTCCCGACCCTGCGGCTCGGATTCCGTATCGGTGAGTCGCTGCGCTTCGCTCAGCTGCTGCGCAAGGGCTCGCACCTGCTGCGCGGTATGACGGCTGAGGCGGCAGGTTGAAGCGATGTACTCCGGAGTTGCCTCGGCAACGTTTTGCAGCGATGCGAACTGCTCCATAATCCGGCGGCTTCGCGCCGCGCCGATGCCGGGAATCGACTCCAAACGCGACAGCGCGATGTCTTTACTGCGCAGCTGCTGATTGAAGCTGGTGGCGAAGCGGTGGGCTTCGTCACGCACGTGCTGCAGCACGCGCAGCGGCACGGAGCCTTCGGGGAGACGCAGCGGCTCGTTGCGGTGTGGGCGAAACAGCTCTTCGTACTGCTTGGCCAGTCCCACCACCGGTATCGCTGTAAGCCCCAGCGCGGCGAGCACCTCGGCTGCGGCGTTCACCTGCCCGATGCCGCCGTCGATCAGGATCAGATCGGGCTTCGGCGCGCGCTCGTTGACCAAGCGTGTATAGCGGCGGGCCACGACTTCGCGGATCGCTTCATAGTCGTCGATCCGGCCCGCAAGTGTCCTGACGTGATAGCGGCGATAGCTGCTCTTGTTCGGTATGCCGTTATCGAACGTAACCAGGGCGGCTACCGGGTGCTTACCCGAAAGCTGGGCGATATCGAACCCCTCTATGCGCAGCGGCGTGCGGTCGAGCTCGAGCACGCGCTTCAGCTCTTCGAGCGCCGGCAGATTCCCATGCTCACGGGCGCGTTTCTCGAGGTCGCTGCGCGCGTTCTGGACCGCCATGCGCAGCAATGAGGCGTCGCGCCCGGATTCAGGCACCTCGACCCGTACCTCAGCTCCGTGTTTCTCGCGCAGAAACGTCACGAGATCGTCGAGCTCGACCGGGATGGGGATCAGCAGTCGGGCAGGCGGGGTACGCAGCTCGTCATAATAGCGCATCAGAAACTGCGTGAGGTCCTCTTCGTCGGTGCCAAAAACCGTTGTGTGAAAAGTCTCGCTTCCGATTAGCTTACCGGTGCGCATCTGGAATACGGTGAAGGAACAGAGCTCATCCTTTGCCGCGTAGCCGACGTAGTCTCGGATGTCGGGGTCGAAATCCATAACCTGTTGATCCTCGGCTAGTGCGTCGATCGCGCGGATTGCGTCGCGGTACTTGGCCGCCTCCTCGAAGGCGAGGCGTTGCACCGCCTCGTCCATCCGCTCTTCGAGCTCGGTGCGCAGATCTCCGGTGTTGCCTTCGAGCAGCTTGCGAATCTGCGCGACGTTGTCGAGATACTCCTCCTGCGAGGTCTTCCCCGCACAAGGAGCGCTGCAGCGGCCGATGTGATAGTATAGGCACGGATGGGGCCGGGATTTGACCGGGCCGCGGCATTTGCGCAACGGGTACAGCTGTTCGATCAGCTCCAGATATTGGTCTACCTTGTCGAGGTTCGTATATGGCCCGAAATACTGCGAGCCGTCCTCGACAATCGTGCGGGTGCGAAACACACGCGGGTAGGCTTCGTTGGTGATGCGGATGACCGGGTAGGATTTACCGTCCTTGAGATTGATGTTGTAGCGGGGCGCATGCTCCTTGATGAGGTTGTTCTCGAGAAGCAGAGCCTCGTACTCGTTGCGCGTGACGATGTACTCGATACCGGCAACTCGCATGCGCAGTACCGTGGTCTTGCGGTCCTTCTCACCGCTGAAGTACGAGCGCACCCGGTTGCGTAGATTCTTGGCTTTGCCGACATAGATAGGGGTGTCGTCGGCATCTTTCATGATGTAGACGCCGGGGTCGGTCGGTAAATAGCGTGCGGAGGTCCCGGGCGACAGCGTTTTACGATCGTTCATAACTGCCGATATGTAATGTATATCAGAATGACGGCGATGCGAATACGGGTGCTGACTATTCTACTAATCCTCATGATGGCCGGCGAGGTAGCGGCGCGCGAACGCAGTGTGTTCCTTGGGCGCGACGACAACTGGGCGGACATGGTATATCAGCTCGGATTGCGCCTGCGGTCGGGGTACCGGGGCGAGCTTGATCTGTCCTTACGGGACGGGGAATATGAGCCCGAGCCGGAGACCGACCTGCTTCTGCATTTCAACCGGGCGCCGTTCGTCGACGCTGCCGGGCTGTATCGCGTGGTCGGCGCCGAGCAACGGGTATCGCCGCTGGCGCGACTGGGGCAGGGCGCCGCAAGATTCGATGCGTCCGATCAGGGGGTGCTGCTCGAGGCCTCGCGCGAAGCGATGTTTGGAGCCGGTCAGAGTTGGGACGATTTCTCGATCGAGTTCTGGCTGTACCCAGCGGCGCTCGACGACGGCGAGTCCATCCTCGAATGGGAGGGGTCACGGCGCACCGAGCAAGACCGTCTTGAACAGCGGTTCAGGGCTGAGGTGCATCGGCGCCGCCTGCGGTGGGAGCTTACCAACGTGTTTTTCCGACCCGATCACGAGCCGCATCGCATCGTGCTCGAGGGTGACCGGAGTCTCATCCCCCGTTCTTGGAGCCATCACCTGCTGCGATTCGATGCCGAGACGGGCTTAATCGAGTACCTGGTCGACGGGGTGCCTCGAGACCTCCGGCACGTGACCGACACTGGTCGCGAAAGCGGTGATATCTATCTGCCGTATCTCGGTCGGGCTTCCAAGTCACAACTACGGCTGGGAGCGGGTTACTCCGGTCTTATCGATCAGCTGCGTTTCAGTCGGCGCTATGTGACTGATCCGATGCTCGACCGCATCGACGAACGGCCTGCTGTCGGGATTACGCGCGCATTCGATCTCGGGCACCCCCTTTCGCAGCCCAGGCAGATCGACGCTCGATTCCAGACTCCCGGCGAAACGGACGTGTTCTTCTTCTATCGGTTGAGCGACGACCCGTACTTCGATGATCTGCACAGTGGGTGGCTGCGCGTCGAACCTGGTGACGCGCTTCCCGACCGCACACGAGGACGGTTTCTGCAGCTGCGGGTCGAGCTCTATCCCGACGGTCGTCGTCGCGAGAGCCCTTCGGTCTCGTGGCTGGCTATCCGTTACGAGCGAGCCTCGCCGCCGGTGGCTCCGCCCCGCGTGCGGGCGGAACCGGGCGACGGTTCGGTGCGGCTGCAGTGGGATGAGGTTGTCGACCCGGACGTTGACGGCTACTATGTATACTATGGAACCCGGCCGGGACAGTACTTCGGCACGGGGGCCGAACAGGGGCGATCCCCGGTCGATGTCGGTGACGTGACCGAGATCGAGCTTGCGGGATTGGAGAACGGAACGGTATATTACTTTGCGGTTGCGGCTTACGACGCGGCAGGTATAATTCCGGAGACTCGATTCTCTCAGGAAGTACACGCACGACCATCAAGGCGGAACGAATGACCGGTGCTAAACAACAGGATGTTCTCGCCCGCGCCCGGAACGCGTACCGTATCGGTGATTACGAGAACGCTGAGAAACTCGCGCGTCAGGTGTTGGAGGAGAACCGCCGGTCATACGCCGCCCGCATCCTGCTGGGGACGGTTTACGCGCGGAGCGACCAAAACGAGGAAGCGATTGCCGAGTTCGAGACGGCGCGCGATCTAACGCCGGACTCGGTGGAGCCGTTGAATAACCTCGGGGTCATGTACCGCCGAAGCGGCCGCCTTCAGGAAGCGATCGAGGTGCTGGCGCGTGCAGCCGAGCTGGCTCCGGACCGTGCCGACATCGCCTACAATCTGGGTAATATTCACAAGATGGCTGGTAACGAGGAGGAGGCGGTCGTCGCGTATCGACGCGCGATTGAGCTTGACCCGGCTTTCGCGGTTGCTTACAACAATCTGGGCACGCTCTATGAGCGACGCGGCGAGCACTCACAGGCCGCGGCGGTATTCGAAGATGGGCTCGGGTACGACGAGAACCATCCTACGCTCCGCTATAATCTGGGAGTCGCTTACCAGAACCTTGATCGGCTCGAGGAGGCGAAGGAGCAGTTCGAGCGCGCGCTGAAGGCTCGTCCAGGCTGGACCGACGCGTTGAACAACCTCGGTCTGGTGCTGCAGGGGCTCAAGCGCTATGACGAAGCCCTCAGCAACCTGCGGGAGATTCTCACGATCGACGAGGCCAACGCCGTCGCCGAGAACAACATCGCCACCGTCTATGCGCAACAGGGCAACGTCGAAGAGGCGTTCGCGCACTATGCGCAAGCACTCGAGCGCAACCCAGGCTACCGCCGAGCGGCGGAGAACCTCGGCCACGTGCTCGAGCGCAAACCGCCGGACGAGCACACGCTCGAGCAACTGCGCCGTCTTGCGGACAAAGGCCGGGATAATACTGAGCTGCAGCTGAACGTCGGGAAGGTTTTCAGCGAGCGGGGACGCTACGATGAGGCCGAGCGGTACCTGAAGAGCGTTGTGACGCGCGAGCCCGATAACGCACGCGCTCGGCGGTTCAGCGGTTTGCTCGCCTATCGCAAGGGAGAGCTCGAGGAGGCCGAGAGCCAGTTTCAGCACCTGTTGCACCTCGATCCCGAGGCCGAAGACTACCGTCTGGATGTGTGTAGGATTCATGTCGAACGCGGTGAGCACGACAAGGCCCTCGAGCAGATCCGCACGTTTCGCCGTTCTCGGCCTCAGGACCTGAACGGCGTGTTGCGCGAGTCAGAGGTGCTGCGGCACAGCGGGCGTCCGCAGGAAGCGCGGACGGTGGTTCAGCCGTTTAGAGAGAAACACGCGGACAGCGCACCGCTGTTGACCGAGATGGCGCAGGTCCACCGTGACGTCGGTGACACGGAGGCCGCGCTGCAGTCGCTCGATGAGCTGGTCAGTCTACAAGGCAGGCGCGGCCTGCCGGATGATCTCGACGGACTGAACGAGAGCCTTGCCCTGTATGAGCAGACCGCCGGCGGCGCTGCCGGTGAACAGAGTCTTGACCGGCTCAGAGCGCTCACCGCCGGCGCTGGTGCAGACCTTCCGGAAGGTGAGGAAGAGCTTCAAGTCGAGAGTACCGCCGAATACGATGAAGCGTCGATTCCGGTCGTGGGCTGGGAGCAGCCTGAGCCCGGGGCCGAGGAAGAGGAGCCGGAGCCGGAACCGCAGCCTACCGAGGAGGAGCCTGCGCCGCAGGAAGAGGCCGAGACGGCTGCATGGCCCGCTGCGGGAACAGCGGGTTCCGGGCCGGAGGGCAACGGCAAGTCTGCGCAGGCGGACTACCAAGACGAGTTCGGACCATCCCTGATGGACATGCTTGGGCCGGGATCGGCTGAGGATGACGGTGGGATGGAGAAGTTCGCTGGTCCCGAGGCCGGAGCAATCCCGGCGGCGGAAGGTCAGTACCCGGGCGGGGAAGGGCTGCCGCGTGAGCCGGGTGGGCGGTTGGGCCCTGATGCCGAGACCGGGACGCCCGGGGGCTCTCCTATCACGGAGCCGCTCAGTTCCGAGAGTTCGAGCGTGGAGCCGCCGAGCGCCGAAGCGCCGGGTGCCGAGCCACTCGAGAGCCCGGCTCCCCAACCGGATGTAGTGGAACCGGAACAAACCGGCGCGCCGTCTCGCGGGCCCGGAACTGCGGGGTCTGAGGCGCCACTGGAGCAGGAGATTCCTTATCGGCCGAGTGGTAGTGGCGGCGGCTACGGTGAACCGGAAATCGAAGAACAGTTCGTACCGGCGTCGGGTGACAGTATGGGCACTCCTTCGCCGTTCGAATCCCTGTTCGGGGCCCATGCTCGAACCGCCGAAGGCGAGGGCGGGGACGACGATCCGGTAACCGAGGACCCGGTGCTCGCGGAATCCGAGGAACCTGCGGCCGATCTCGAGCCGATTGGGCGGTTCGAGCCGACCGAAGAGCTCGAAGCGATCGATGATGCTGACGATCTCGAACCGCTGGAGCCGGAAGACGATGAGGAACTGGGAGAGCTCAAGGAGCTAAACGACCTCACGGAGCCGGAAGAACCGAACGGTCTCGCTGAGGGGGACGACTTCGCGGAGTGGGAAGAACCTTCGGAACCGTTGACCGATAGGCCTGTACCCGCGGGGCAGGACGCCGAGTTTTCCGGGGATGCAGAACCTCCGGAAGAAAGCGCCTCGGCGGAAGAAGGTGCGCTCGCGGACGATTCCGAGCACCTTGCGGAAGAAGGTCTGGAGGACGAGCCGGTTGAGTGGGGTGCCGAAGACTCCGAGGACGAAGTGCCCGGCGAGCGTGAGGTGCGGCGCCGATATCGGGCTATCCCGGGCGGGGAAGAGGGGGGAGGACGCCGGAAGATCGTCCGTATTACCTACGAGCAGCAAGCCTATATGCTTGAATACCTGTTGAGTCTGACGCAGGCCCTGCCGGAGGAGAAGCGACGCGAGTTCCTGCGCAGTGAAGCGCGGCTGCGGGCGGAAGCGCTTCGCAACCGACTTCGCAATCGCCCCGGGCTCCAACATGCCGCAGCGGCGCGACGGCCGCCCTCAGTGCCGGCGGCATCCCAGGGTGAGCTGAACCGAGCAAGGGTGGTTGGGACTCTTGATCAT
Source organism: Spirochaetaceae bacterium (assembly GCA_003552985.1). GTDB lineage: Bacteria > Spirochaetota > Spirochaetia > DSM-27196 > SLAA01 > B1Sed10-166. The sequence goes on along the minus strand of PUPD01000055.1, from coordinate 2,545 downwards.
ATTCGAAGTCTGTCGCGTTCGCTGTCGGACCCTGACCTTGCCGCCGGCATCGATGCTCGTTTGGAACGGATAACTGCGCGAATGCGCCGCAGGACTGAGTAGGAGCAGGATTTGGACCCTGATGTTCGTCTCGTACGCATACGCCGCTACATAGAGACCATGCCGGCCCTCCCGGTCACGGTCGGTAAGGTGCTGGAGGTGTGCAACAATCCGAAGGCGTCGCCGGTGGATCTCAACCGGGTCATCAGCGTTGATCCGGTGCTCATGGCGCGGGTGATGCGCCTTATCAACTCGGCCTACTACGGGCTTTCGGGTAAGGTGACCTCGCTCGTGCGTGCGATAATCATGCTAGGGCTGAACACCGTCAAGAACTTGGCGCTGAGCACCGCCGTGATGGAGAACCTTGGTCGCGGCGAGAACTTCCGCGCACTGCACGCGCAAGGGTTCTGGCGCCATTCGCTGGCGGTGGGAGTGGCGAGCAAACTCATCGCCACACAACGCAATGTGGCTTCCAAGGAGCTTGAAGAGTACTTCATCGCCGGGTTGCTCCACGACATCGGTAAGATACCGATAAACGCGGTGTTCGAGGACGAGTTTCTCGAGGTCATGGCCCACTCGGACCGTGAACGCACCCCGCTCTTCGTAACCGAGCGCGAGCTACTCGGGCTGGATCATGCATCGGTTGGACGACTCATTGCCAAGACCTGGAAGCTGAGCCCCGAGGTTATCGATGCGATCTCGAGCCATCATGAGGCACTGGAGTACGAGGGTGATCATAAGGATCTCGTCTATACAGTTGTGCTGGCAAACCATTTCGCCAACATTGCCGAGCTCGGATTCTCCGGCGACCGGTACCCGGCTCCGCTGCCGGAAACAGTGCCTGACCATCTTGGCGTCGATATAGCGTATCTCGATGGCATCGAGCAAACGATACACTCAGAGATCGAGAAGGCGGCGGTGTTCCTGCGGATTGCGGAGGTCAACGCGTAATGACGGTGGAGTTTTGGGGAGTACGCGGGTCGATTCCGAGCCCCGGTCCGGATACGGTGGAGTACGGTGGCAATACCTCCTGCATCGCGATTCGCTATGGCTCGCACAACGGTCTCATCGTGGTGGACGCCGGTACCGGCATCAAACGCCTCGGCGATCATCTGGTGAAGCATGAGCTCCCGCACGGCCCGATTCGGGCGCATCTGTTTCTGACCCATACGCACTGGGACCACATCATGGGGTTTCCGTTCTTCACCCCGATCTTTATTCCCGGGAGTGAGATCGACGTCTATGGACCGGTAACCCACGAAAACGAGTCAATCGAGAAGATCATTGGGTTGCAACTGAGCTACCGCTATTTCCCCGTGCGCCAGAACGAGCTCTCGGCGACGATTCGGTACCACGAGTTGAAGGAACAGAGCTTCGAGCTCGCCGACGGCATGCGGGTGACGACGAAGTTCCTCAACCATCCGGTTCTCTGCCTGGGCTATCGCTTCGATTACGACGGTAAGAGCGTTGCGACGGTGTATGATAACGAACCGTTCCGTAATCTGTTCCCGGCAGACCCTGAGCACCCGGACTATGATCCCGCTCTGGCCGAAGAGGGAGAAGAGGCGGCGCGCGAGCAGAACGCCCAGCTGCAGGAGTTCTACCGTGCAAGCGATCTTCTGATACATGATTCGCAGTATACGCTTCAGGAGTATCTGGCGGCCCGCATCGGTTGGGGCCACTCGCCGTTTGAGTTCGCGATCAACGCAGCGCACAAGGCGGAAGTGAACACCCTCGTGTTTTTTCACCATGACCCCCTGCGCACAGACGCCGAGCTGCATGAGCTGCTGGCGGGCTATCGGCGAATGATCAACGGCAAGACGCGCGTCGGGTTGGTAGTCGCTCAGGAGCAGGACAGCATAACGGTCTGATCGCGCCGGCACCGGCCGATCACCGGGCTCCACACGGTCAGCGCCGCGGCGGATAGTCGCCGAGATTGAACCAATTCTCGAGAAAGCCGTTTCGAAACACAAGCTGGGCAAAATCGTAATGCCAGATCTCGAGTCCGCGTGTGGTTGTCTCGATCCTGATCGGGTTCGGGAAAATTCCGCGAACCTCGGCGGTACTCATGCCGACCCGCAACTCAGCGAAACTGAGCCGTGGGACGCGCGGTAACCGAAGCTCGGGAAGCTCCGCGTTCGGAACGGGCCGCCGCGGGATTCCACGCTCAGGCGAGTCGGGAGCGCTGGGACCGTCCCGGTCGCGGCTTTCCGGCGGTGTGCTGCAAGCCGCTATCCCCAGGGTCATCACCGCGATCGCAAGAAAGTGAAGCCGGGTACCGGCTGAAGCACGCATGGTCCTTAGATTATCACGACAACGGTCTTTTCAAAAGCAGGCAAAGTGTGTAAGCTCCACAGTTGAGCACGGGCGACCGGCCGTGCCGCTTTTGGGGGATTAGCTCAGGTGGTAGAGCGATTGGTTCGCAATCAATAGGTCACGGGTTCGACTCCCGTATCCTCCAATCATCCAGCACAGTACCCGCATTGAGGAGCTCGCATGCAGACTT
>PUPD01000045.1 GCA_003552985.1 Spirochaetaceae bacterium | reverse complement strand
CCGGCGCAGGTCGCTTGAACTCGTAGCCTTCGGGGTTATTCCGCACGCTCAGGACCAGCCGGGCCGGATTGCGATACAAGAGTCTGCTCAGGATGAGCGCGGTGTTGGTCAAAACGCCGACTGCGACATCGATCTCTTCCCTGCGGCAGAACTCCGCAACGGCGCGGCCAACCTGAAACGGGCGCACCAGCCGTGTAAGCCGTGCCCGCAGGCTGCGCCCTTTGACCCGTGCTATGCCTAGACTTTCTACGCGACCGTTATACAGGTCTTTAGCGGTTCCCGCTCTGGAGTTCCGGCGCCGCTTGAGCGTAAGAATCGTTGTATTATGCTCGCCGGACAACGCCCGCGCAATGACGGTAGCAGAGGTGCGCGCACCCCCGCCCCTGCCGATATGCGGCACCACAACCGCGACCTTCAAACGACCGTCCATTGCGCCTACTATAGCGCAAGCTTCCAGCCACGGCAACGCGGGTGGTGTGCGGCGGCGCCGCGCCCCTGACGTGCGCGCGGGGTGGTGCGCGCCGGCGGCGACCTGCGGCGCCGCGCCGAAGCGTGCTTTCGAGCTGCGGCTTGTCGTGCGACGCAGGGCTTGAGTACTTTACACAAAGCCGTGAGAGTTGCAGTTCTCGCCTACGCGCCGCCGTTAAGCGGCGTTCAGCGTCTCGCCTGCGATATGGCCTCATACTGGGCGGCCCGCGGGGGCGATGTTGTCTACATTACACTCGGGGCGCGCGAGGCGCACCTCTTTTTCCCTCACCCCGAGGTGCTGCATGTCGCCCTCGGCGGCCGAAGCCCTGACACTGACACCGACACACGGACGGTGGGCGCGGACTCCGAGGGCGAGCACTCCGAGGCCGCTTCCGGCGCGGGAGCTTCGGTTGCCGAAGCGGCGGGGAAGTTGATTGAGCGCGTCGCCGGGCGGGCGCGGCGCGAGCTCGCGCGCCGCTTTGCGGAACTGGGCGTTGATGTGCTGCTGGTGTTCGCCGACGCCGGCGGGGAGGCGCTCGAGGCGGTGGCTGCGGCACGTCGCTGCCGTCTCCCGGTAGTTGCGGTTGCGGCCGCAGATCCGGCCGCCGCGCCCGCCCGGGCCTACCACAAGGCGCTTCGAACCGCCGATAGAGCCGTCGCCACCACCGAGCGCGTTGCGCGGGAGCTGCAGCGCACCGAACCGTCCCCCCGGCATGTGGAGACACTGCCGGTCCCCATTCTGCAGCGCGTGCATGAGACTAGCGGGAAAGCCGAAGCCGGCGGGCCGCAGGCTCGGGAGGACGCGCAGGGCGCGGACCAGGCGGAGGCGGCGCCACTCATTCTGGCGGCCGGAAGCCTCAGCCCGCACAACGGGTTTGATCTGCTTCTGCGGGCTTACGCGAGGATACGTACTGACTTTCCCGAGTGGGGGCTGCGCATCTTCGGGGGCGGCCCTGAGCACGGACGGCTCCTTGCGCTTGCCGATGAGCTCGATCTCGCGCACCGGGTGGATTTCGCAGGAGCGGTGGAGGACATGCCGCCGGCGTACGCAGAGGCCGAAGTCTTCGCGTTACCGTCGCGAAGCGAAGTATTTGCGCTTTCGCTTCTGGAAGCGATGGCCGGGGGCCTACCCGCGGTTGCGTTCGATTGTCCGGTGGGGCCACGTGAGCTCGTTGGGCACCGCAGCAGCGGACTGTTGGTGCCCGCCGGCAAGGTGGATTTGCTGGCCGAAGCGCTCGCCAAGCTGATCACCACGCCGCACCTGCGGCGGCATATCGGCCGGCGTGCCCGTCACGCGGTGGCCGGCCACCGGGCCGAGGTGGCGATGCCACGATGGGAGCAGCTGCTTCAGAGAGTTGCGACCCGAAGAGGAAGCGGTGCGGGTGTGCTTACAGGCGCTCAATAGCGTCGAAGCGCATGCCGCGTGATCGCGGGAAGCGGTGGACGTGCGCCCTGATGCGCCGGTCGCCCTGAAGCTCCATGTGGCTCATCCGAAAGCGGAGAAACGCGCGCCGCGCGCGCACCCCGAAGCCGTCGGCAAACAGGTCTTCCTCCACCGTCGCAAAGCCGAAGTGCTTCTCCATGTCGAAATAGGCGACATCGAGAAAATCCGTGTGCTCCTCGTTCAGATACACATCGAACGGTGCCTGATCGTTGCCGAAGGTTCGTCCGAGCTCAACGCGTTGGATCTTGGAAACCGGCAGAAGCACGTCGATCTGTTCGTCGCCGAGACTGAAGCGGTTCTCAGCTTCGCGTAAGTCCTCGCCGAGGATCGCGGCGCGCATGTTGCGCTCCTTGAGGTACATCGTCATCTGATTGAGCACCTCAAAGATCATGTAGCCCTCGTCGGCGCCGTAGTCAAACATCTCCTGGATCTGGTCGCGGTCGAGCGTTTGCGTGGAGCGTAAGTTCGGCCGGAGCTCACCGAGAATGGTATCAACGGACCGCTGCGGCCGCGGATTCTCGTTGGTGTCGTTGGAGCGCCCGGTATCGGCGGTCGCAAGGGTGACCGCGAGCGCCGCAAGCACAAAAACCGCAACAACCCGTCGAACATGCTGCGCTGTGTAACTCATACGTGCCTCCAACTATACCTCAATAGGCGAGCGAAAACCCAAACCTCCCGTAATGCCGTGCCCCGTCGTTGCCCTCTACCGGAGTCGGCCGATTGAGCCGGTCGACGTCGTTCGTGGAAAGCTGCACCTCTTCGCCTTCGCCGCGCGGGCGGCGGTTCCAGCCGTACTCAAAGGTGTAGCCGAAATCAAACGTCAGCGCGCCGGGGTGCCCTCGTGTGGCAGTGAACCACTCCACGCTCACCGGGAAGGTGATTTCCGCGTCAAAACCCACCTGAATGATGCGCTCTATTACTTCCTGGCTGAGGAAACGCCATGTATCGTAGAGATTGCCCGCCTCAGAGCGGTAGCCGGCGTCAAAGACGCTGCCGTCTGACGTGCCGACATCGTGCCCGCCTTCATCCTCGTAGGCATCGTCGGGCGTGGCGTTTGCGTGGCGCAGGAAGGCGCTGTGCAGATTGAGGGTTACAAACCGGTTGGGCCGCAGGCGTGTCTGCACGCGGAGGCGGTCGGAGTTAGGATCCATATCCACAAGCGACTGGCCGGAATGGGTGTAGTTCTGATAGTTAACCGCCGGAACGGTCTGATCATCGTAGCCGACGTCGTATACCGCGTCGTCGCCCTGCGGCTTGCGGCGATGGGTATAGGTGTACGGCAGCACCATCGTGTAGTCGGCGCTCACGCGCTCGAGCATGCCGCGCATCGGAGTCCAGCGTCCGCCGGTCTGCCAGGCGAACTTGTAACGCGTATCCAGATCGCCGCGCGCGAGGTCCCTGAAGCCTAAGTCCCCCAGGTAAAAGGTGGTACTCGCCGCAAGGTCGTGCGGCAGACGCGCGTTGACCGTGAAGCCGATGAAAGCGCTGTCCTTCTCTCCGGTTATGATCTGATTGTACATCAAGATCGAGGTGGGGATGAGGTACATCGGCTCGAACCGCTGGCCGTAGGTGATGCTCTCGTGCAGGCTGATATCAAGCCAGTCGAAAAGGTGAAAGGTTAGACCGTGGAGCACCAGAAACTTGTTGGGGCGCACCCCCTCCCCGGAGCTGCCGTCAAACGTGCGATCCCGGGCGAACCCGTCGTCCTTGGTCGCGGTGATCGCAAGCATGAGGTGCTGATAGGTAAAGCGCTCGCTTCGATGGGTAAACGAGAAATGACCGGCATGCGGCGCGTTCTGGCTCAGAATGGTTCCCGAATCGTAAAACGGTCCGTACGTGCTCCGCGTGAGCCCCAGCTGAAAATAGGTGCTCTCGTTGCCGATAGCGCTCATCCCCTGTACGCTGGGGGTGATCAGAAACTCGCGTCCGAGCGCCCCCAAACGACTGTCGTCGCGCATGTAGTCGTAATGCCCGCGCTTCGTCGTCGGATAGACGTCGTCGCTGACCTCGTTCTCATCGATTATATACAGACCGATACGCCCGGCGATCGAGAGGTTGTCCAAGAGGTAGCCCGCCGACTGCACAGCCGCGCCGGTCGCACCGAAGTAGTCTCCATCGTTAGAAAACTCGCTCAGGTGTTCGCCGCGAAGGTGAATCTGCGGCTCACCAAGCATCTGCCTGAGAAACTCTTCAGCCCGTTCGGCGTGCCGCGCCGGTGCCCGCTCGGCCACCTCCTCGAGCGCAGCCTGTATGACCTGCAGTGGATACGGGCGCAGGTACGGAAGCGGCCGGGTGATATAGCCCCGATCTTCCCACATCGAAAGGTACTCATAGACCTCATCCCGCAGATCGGTCGTGATTCGCGGCCGATGCAGCTCCTCAGCGAAAAACCCGTCATTCGCGGCGCCGGGCATCTCCTGCGCCTGCGCCCCGATCACACCCGCTCCCATACTCAGGGCGATCCACAACGCCACGAATACACGCACAACCGTGCTGCGAGTCGGCCCGCCGCACAACACCGAACCGGCTCTCCGAACTGCGCCTCGGCACACCGCTGTTGCATGAACCGTCCCGCCACCGGTCATTACCCTAAGCATTCCCGTCAGCCTCCATTGGCCGCCAATTATATAATGCCGCGCCTCACGCGTCGACCCAAAACCACCGCGCCGCCATGGTGCTCACGGACACCCTTGACCATCCTAACCATGTTAACAATGTGATCTCCGACCCCGGTTAACTATGAAGCATTTTCGCGACGGTACGGGCCGCGTTTTCTCCCCAGGTCCGTACGAAGCGGATCGGGTAGCGTCCCGAGCAGGTACACGCACTCATAGACGCGGGCGGCGAGCGTCTCGGGATCCTCGGTCGCGGCTGAGAGGAGCCCCTGCGCAGGGTCCCAGTGGCGCGCCACCTGATGTGCCCAGAAGCGCAGGCACGGCGCCTCGGGGAGCCCCAGCACGGCCGCGGCATAGGGGAGCTCCGCGCCGGTGAGGTTGTGTTGAAACGCGAAGCGGTTGGCGGTGGCCTCGCGGAAGTAGCGCTCGCGGGGGATGTAACGTGCGGCGAGGCGCCGGAAGCGCCGCCAGCGGCGCGAACGCCAGACGGGGTGCGCCGGGCGAAACTCGCGCAGCATCGCAAGCCCATGCAGGCTGAAGCTGATGTAGCCCACCGAGCGCGGATACAGGCTCCGCCGAACCCAGCGGTTGTAGCTGTTGGCGACGCCCTGTCTGAGAACTACCTTGAGCGGAACCCCGCTTCGCGGCTTGTTTTTGACCTTTTGTTCGATCACCATGCGGCGGCTCACCTGCAGATTGGCGAACAGGCGGCGCAGGAAGAGCTCCACCGCATCGGCGGCCTCATTCGCCCGCGCCAACGTGCTCCAGCGCGCGCCGATACGCGCCGCCATAGCCGCGAACCAGGCCTGGTGGTTGAAGGTGGCATCCGGCGGCTTGACCGTCCCGTCCACCCCGCGGATAAAGAACAGCCCGCTCCCCGGGTCCTGCGGATGCAGGAGACAGAGCTCCAGGGCCTCGCGCGCAAGCTCCTCTCGCCCGAGCTCCTCAGCCGCGAACAACAGCGCCTCCATCACCCAGGCCGGGCCGATCAGCCCGTTCTCCCACGGTGCTTCCGGCGGCCCCAACGCGTGGTGCGTGTAGCCCGCCGGGCGGTACTTATCGCTGCGCACGAACGCCAGACAGCGCTCAGCCGCCCGCCGAAACGTCTCCGCCTCACTACCGGCACCGCTCGCGCCGCTTGCGCCCGCGCCGCGCCGCGCGGCAAGAAAGGTGATGGCCCAGTGGGCGGTCGCGCGAACCGGAGTTTCGGGTTGTCCCCAGGTGCCGTTGTTGCCGGCCGGCATGGAGCCGTCGGCGGCCTGCAGGGCCAGGCCGGCCCGGGCCGAGGCCAGAAGCAGGTCTTCCGGGGTGAGCTCCGGTTCGCGCGCGCCGCGGTAGGCGAGCCGCCGGTAGATGCGGTCAAGCTCGGCGGCTTTGGCCTGCACCCCGAACTCCCGCACCCGCGCCTGCCCGCCGCGCTCCAGAGCCTCGCGCAGCTCCGGCTCATCGACCACTCGTCCGAGCGCGGCGGCGAGTGCCGCCGGGTCCCCCGGCGGCACCAGAAGTCCGCTCTGCTGCGGTACGATCACATCTTCGTTCCCCTCAACGCGCGTTGCTACACACGCGCGGCCGAGACTCATCGCCTCCAGGAGCGCCTTTGGGAGCCCTTCCCACAGGGAGGCAAGCACAAAGCAGTCGGCCGCCGCGACGACTGTCGGTACGTCATCGCGATAGCCGGCGAGCAGAACCCGCTCACTGAGCCCGCGCTCGCGCACCTCAGTCGCGATTCTCTCGCGTTCCGGCCCGTCGCCCACGCACAAGAGGCGAAGCTGCGGACGCTCGGCCGCCAGCCGAGCAAACGCCTGGATTAGGGTGGGGTAGTCCTTTTGGCGACTAAACTTGGCGACTGTTACAATTACAAAGGCGTCTTCCGGCAGGCCCAGCGCCTGGCGCGTCGCCACTCGCTCCGCGCCGCCGGGCCCATCCTGCCGTCCGGCGAACCGTTCAACATCTATTGAGTTGTGAAAGGTGTAGTGGCGCCGGCGCCCCAGATCGGGCCCGGCGGGGTCTATGACTTCGGCCGAGCCGAAAAAGCTCCGCTCAACGCCGGCCGAGGAGCACAGGATGAAATCAGCCGCCGGAAGCGTTGCCAGCTCGAGCATCCGCGCCGCTCGGGGTATGCCGTGCTTGGCGTTGCGCTGCTCACAGATGATCTGCAGCCCGGGGTTCTCGAAGCGCCGATACAGCGCCCCCGTGACCTTACCGTTGACGTTGGCGATGGCGTGCTGCGTGTGAACGATGTCCGGCCGGAAGGCCCGAAGCCGCCGATACATACGCCTGATCACACCCGGGCCGAAGCGCCGCGTGCACTCAAGCGAATCAACCTCCGCACCGAGCGCTTCAAAGGTGCGGTAGATCTCGCTCTCGCGCTCCACCGGACGGATGAACAGCATCAAGAGCCGGTAGCGCCGCGGCAGATAGCGCGCGTAATTGAGAAACTGCATCTGTTGTTGTCCGGGATCAAACCCATGCATGATAAACGCAACGCGCACTCCCGCACCCCCTCGTTGGCCGTCCAGCTTTTGCGCTATAGTATCGTACACTGATGAAGATGCCAAACACCCCGTCTGCGCCCAGTGTCTCGGTCATGATGACGGTCAAGAACGGCGCGCGCTTCATTGAAGCCGCCCTGGAAAGCGTCTACGCCCAAAGCGTCCTGCCGGCTGAGATCGTAGTGGTGGACGACGGCTCAACCGACGAAACCCCGGAGATTCTGCGGCGTTACGCCGGGCGCACCCCGGAGGTGCGTGTGCTCGCACCGGGGGGAGTCGGCCGTTCGGCAGCCCTCAACCTCGCCTGGCGCAGCGCCCGCAGCGAGCTGATCGCCAATCTGGACGCCGACGACATCTTCCTGCCGGGTAAGCTCGAAGCTCAGCTCGCCGAGTTCGCCCGCAACCCCGAGCTCGACCTGCTCGCCACCGCCTCCCGCTACATCGATGCGGAGCCGGAATCGGCCGGCACCCCCGACGTTGCCGACCTCGCCGCAAGCCCTCCGGCCCCGCCGCATCCTGCGCTCCCGGGGGAGCAACCACTCTGCGACCTTGCACGCTTGCTGCCGCGTTACAACCCGGTGAACCACAGCTCGGTGATGATGCGCCGCTCGCTGCTAGAGGCGCTCGACGGCTACAACACCGCGCGGCGGCGGCAGCTCGACTACGATCTGTGGATCCGCGCTGCCGCCGCCGGGGCGGTGCAGAGGATCATCGACCTGCCGTATACCGGCAAGCGCATCCACAGCGCGCAGAGCTTCGAAGTGCGCGATCACCTGCGCTACGTGCTCTCGTCGCTACAGCTGCAGCTTGGAGCAATCCGCGCGCTGCACGCAGACAGCAACCCATCCGCCGTCGCACGGCGCGCGCGCCTGTATCTGCTCGCGTTTGTGCGGGTTGCCTATCGGCTACTCCCACTCAGCCTGCGTCGCCGGCTCGCGTCAGCCAAGGAGCAGGCGCTCCGTCGTTGATCAGCGTGATCCGAGATTCACCACTCGTGTACACGCGACACAAGCGAGCGAGCAATCCAGCTTGGAAACGTGCGAAGAATTGCATTATACTTAAGGGTTAACGACTATTACGTTGAGCGACGGCTTCGCGGGCGGCCGGCGGCCGCCAGCGGCGAAGCGCTCTATGCAAACATCCATGCTCAAAGAACGCAGCCAAAGCTTACTGCTGACATTCATAACAACCGACTTTCTCGTCTCACTCGCGAGCTACGCGCTTGCGATGTTCGTTCGCTTCGTCATCCAGGAGCCCGACCTGGAGGCCTTTCGCGACATAGACTTCGAAAGCTATGTCTTCCTTGGCCTGATGATGGCTGCGATTCAGGTCGTGGTGTTCTTCGCCATCGGCCTGTACGACCAGCGGCGTGGAGTCTCCACCTCAGAGGAGATGACGACGATTGTGGCCGGGGTCGCGATAACGATTCTTAGTTCGCTCTCGGTCTTGTTCTTTCTGCAGGTCGATCAGATCTCACGCCTCACGATCGCGTATTTCGCCGTGCTCAACGTGATCGATATCGCGCTCTGGCACGCGGCCAGCCGGCGGATACTGCAGAAGCTGCGCGAGCGCGGTTATAACGTTCGCCACGTGTTGATTGTCGGCACCGGCGAGGCTGCCCGGCGCCTCACCGGACTCATCAAGAACCGACCGATCCACGGCTACCGGATCATCGGGTATGTGGCCTCAGAGAAGGACGAAGGCCATACCGGCAATAGCTTTCCGGTTGTGGGCGAGTTCGACGAGCTCGAGCAGCTCCTGCGCCGCCACCGTCCGGACGTCGTAGTCTACGCGCTCCCCGATCAGGGCGGCGACCGCCTGCGGCGGGTGCTCGGGCTCACCGATCAGGCTGGCGTGGCGCTCAAGATTGTGCCCGGCTTCAGCGAGATCATCACCTCCCGCGGACGGGTCGAGACCATGGATGGCATCCCGATTCTATCGATCCGCGATATCCCCACCCGCGAAGGCATGAACCGAGTGCTCAAGCGCTCCTTCGATATCGTCTTTTCCGGTGGTTTCCTGCTGCTGTTTTCGCCGCTCTTCGCCCTGATTGCACTGCTCGTCAAGCTCACCTCGCGCGGGCCGGTCTTCATTCGCCAGGAGCGCGTAGGACTCGACAATCGCCCGTTTCACATGTTGAAGTTCCGCTCGATGTACGTGCAGGATCCCACCGCCGAGGTCAAAGCCTGGACTACCAAGGACGATCCGCGGGTGACCCCGCTCGGGCGCTGGCTGCGTAAGCTCTCGCTTGACGAGACCCCACAGTTCATCAACGTGCTCCTCGGCAGGATGTCGGTCGTAGGCCCCCGGCCCGAGCGGCCCTACTTCGTCGAGCAGTTCCGCGACCAGTACAAGCACTACATGCGGCGCCACGCCGTCAAAGCCGGCATCACCGGCTGGGCGCAGATCAACGGCCTGCGCGGCGACACCTCAATCCAGGAACGCATTGAGGCCGACATCTACTACATCGAGAACTGGAGCTTCTGGCTCGACATCAAAATCATTCTCCTCACGCCCTTCCGAGGCATGGTGAAT
>PUPD01000274.1 GCA_003552985.1 Spirochaetaceae bacterium | reverse complement strand
GAGAACCATCTGCGGGCTTTCGAGCAGGGACTTGCACGCGAGACTGGTGATACTGGCGAGGTGCCCGGTCCAGCCCGGGGCCGGCCTACGCGGCGGCGCTGATTACTGACACACGTCCCGTGGGCTTTCGTAGTTCGACGAGCACGATAACGTTGTCTTCGCCTATGGAATAGAACAGGCGGTAGTAACGGATTCGGTAGTGGTAGGAATCGCGAATCGACTATCCTCTCGGACGGGCGTGGTAATGGCAACTGCTGAGTGATAGCTGGCAATGGAAGCCTTGGCGAAAACAGACTCCATTCCTAAACCGGATAGTCTCCACCCAGCCGCATTGTAACGATTCTGGCCGTATTCAAAAGGCATGATGTCCGGTGCTGGATCGCCTTCGCTTCCAAGTTCCTATTGGAAGCGATGAATGGTATACTCAACGCAGCCACAGCTTCCTGTAAGAAGTTGAACACTGGACACCCCACTGCAGCGATCCCCTCCGTGTGTTCTTCGAAGTCATATGACACGCATGATTCTCGAATTTCCTGAAGGACCTTCTGCAACTTAGAACGGTCAGTGATTGTGGTCTCTGTGTATTTCGATAACGGTCTATCAATGAGCGCGAGTCGATCGGCTTCGGGCAGGAAAGCCAACAGTGCCTTGCTCGCTGCTCCTGCGTGAATCGGGAAAAACGCTCCGGGGTTAACGGAAATCTTTAAGTCCCGTCCGGTTTCAACTCGAGTGACCACTTCGACTGCGTCATTCTTAAGTATACTGAGCTTGACCGTTTCATCAACCTGCTCAGCGAGCCGTTTCATGTAAGGTCGCGCCACCTCGATAAGGTCGAGCCTTTCGTTCGCCGAACGAGCTAATGGGATAAACGCAGGCCCCAAGACACATGCTTGCCGCCCATTGATAATCTGCAAATAGCGATAGTACTCCAGCACAGCCACCAACCGATACAGGCTGCTTCGAGGGATGCGAAGATCTTCGGACATCTGGCGCACGGTTCGCCCAGAGGGATGTGATAATAGATAGTGAAAAATCTCGTGCATCCGGTCTAAAGCAGGCACTGGCGCATACGAACGGTAAACCTCAGACCTACGAGAGTGTTCAATCGGTTCCATATGTTGGACAAACGCTTCAAACAGTTCTAAGTATTATAACATAGAAAACAAAATTGACAATCACCATCTTCATGATATCGTATAGTAGACTGCAAACAGGAGGCATAACCAAGTGTCTGCTCATGATGTCACATCAAATGCAGAACTCCGCGAAAGCTTGTTCTCTGCTGTTATCGGGGATGTGATGGACGAGATGGGATTCGTGCAACAGTTTTTGCCGCCCCAGATTAAGCCGATCCGCTCACAGACTGTGTTGCTTGGGCGAGCGATGCCAGTCCTGGAAGCCGACTGCGCGACGACTTGGGTCAGTTCGGATCAGTCATCTCAACCATTCGGTAAGATGCTCCATGCACTGGATGATCTGAAGCCGGGAGAGATCTACATTTGTAACGGGAGCTCAGCCACATACGCCTTGTGGGGCGAGCTGATGACTCTTCGGGCAACCAAGCTCGGTGCAGCAGGAGCAGTACTTAACGGCTACTATCGCGATACGCGGGGCATAATGCAGTTTGACTTTCCTGTGTTCGCGCTGGGGTCTTATGCCCAAGACCAGCGAGTTCGCGGCAGAGTTATCGACTATCGTTGTGAGATTTCGTTTCCCAATGGGGTGCGAGTTCGCCCTGGCGATCTTCTTTTCGGCGATCAGGACGGGATCGTTGTCATACCGCAAGATGACGAGAGAACGATCCTGGACGCTGCATACGACAAGGCGCGAAGTGAGAACCGTGTTCGTAACGCCTTGTTGGAGGGCATGAGTGCTGTTGAGGCATTCAACTCTTTCGGTGTTATGTAGTTGCACCATCATTAGATGGAGAAAAGACAACACAATTAGGAGGACGTTATGAAACGTTTAGTGTCAGTTTTGGCTGGGGTCTTTCTGGTGACCGCCTTGCTTCATGCCGGCGGCGCGGCCGAAGACGAAGTTGAGTACCCGACAGACGACATTTCTCTCATTGTGCCGTTTGCTGCAGGTGGTGGTACTGATGCTGTAGGGCGGGCATTAGCCAACGCCGTTGAGAACTACCTTGAGGTGCCGGTTACGGTTGTTAACCGGACCGGCGGATCAGGTGCCGTTGGTATGACTGAAGGTGCTACGGCACGCACGGACGGTTATACCATCACAATGATTACGCGAGAGATTGTGTCACTGCCATTGATGGGACTTGCAGATATCACAGCAGATGACTTCGAACTAGTCCGGCTGGTGAATATGGACCCGGCATTGGTGGCTGTCCGTCCCGACTCGCCGTATGAGACTATCCACGATCTACTGGATGACGCTCGGGACAATCCAGGCGACATTAGTTTCGCTAGTACTGCTGCGCCAAATTTCTATATTCTCACGATCGAAAACGACCAGGGTGTCAGTTTCAATCACATTGCCTATGATGGAGCCGCCGAAGCGATCCCGTCGGTAATAGGTGGTCATACCGACTTCACCATTGCTAACCCGGGCGAAATGATCGGCCAAATCGAAGGTGGCGAGCTTCGCCCGATTGCTGTAATGGCCGAAGAACGCTTGGAGGGCCTACCGGATGTTCCCACTTTCATGGAGGAAGGGTTAGATCTGGTTTCAGGAACGTGGCGAGGCATCGCAGTCCCTCAAGGGACGCCGGTGGAAGTGCGCGAGGTTCTTGAAGAAGCTTTTGCGAACGCAGTAGATGATCCGTCATTCATTGATTTTATGGAAAACGCTCAACTGGGGATTCATAATCTCGGAGCAGATGAGTTCCGCACATTTATCGACAACGACATCGAGGTGATCCGAAGCATAGTGGATGAAATGGATTTCTGACTTCGTATATAATGGATGACAAGGTCCGGTAGTTTCAAACTTGGTGCAAGGAGGTGGATAGATACGGCTCTGCTGCGGAGCCGTATCGCCACTTCTGTGTTAGTGCACTGCTGTTTAAACCAATTGGGGCCGGTCACCATGACAGCAAGAGGAACGTAGAACCCGGTAGTTCAGATACCGCCGAAGCTATGGACTATGACGAGATGAAGAGGACTAATCGAGTAGTAGCTGTTGTATTCGCACTTCTGTCGATCGGTGTATTGTACGTTACCACAACCTTCAGAGCTACACTCATAATCGACGCTTATTTAGGCGCCGGTTTCTTTCCTCGTGCTATCGCCGTATTGATGCTGGTGTTCGCCGTGGTTTTGTGGTTCATGGAACCGCGAGTCCGTCCTGAGACGTTAACAGCCAACGATTCTGAGTCAGACGGCGAAAAGTACTCCCTGCTAACAGATATGCGTGCCCCACTTATTACGACGATCCTCTTGATTGTGTATGCTTCGGCGCTACCATACTTGGGTTTTCCTTTTGCCACAAGTCTAAGTTTCATAGCCTTGCTGGCGTTACTGCAGTCCCGGGTCTGGTGGCACTATCTATTCGCCATCGCTTTTTCGGTTGTCTTATTCTACGTGTTTTATGACCTCTTTCGAGTGCGCCTACCACGAGGCGTATTGTTCTAGCGGGCCCTCGATACAGGGTTAGAGGTAGTCACAATGCTCGCGTTGTTGTTGGACGGCTTCAGGGTGGTATTCTCTGTTAGTATCTTCCCATTGATAGTCATGGCGGTTGCCGGAGGCATAGTTATCGGATCGCTTCCTGGTTTGACCGCTACAATGGGCGTGGCAGTTCTTCTTCCGTTTACCTTCGGAATGGAATCGACTGCAGCTCTCGTTATGTTAGTTGGTGTGTATATCGGGGGCATATATGGGGGCTCCATTGCCGCTATTCTCCTGCGAACACCGGGTACACCTGCAGCCGCCGCCACAGTAATGGACGGTCATGAGCTTGTGCTAAAAGGGGAAGCCGGGAAGGCTCTGAGCGTCTCTGCTGTTTCTTCTTTCATCGGCGGTTTTATCAGTACGATAATGCTGATCACGCTGTCGCCTATGTTGGCACGGTTCGCGCTTCGCTTTAGCGCACCAGAATACTTTGGTCTTGCGGTGTTCGGCCTCACAATCATCGCCAGCGTTTCGGCACGAAACCTGATAAAAGGCTTTCTTGGGGGACTGTTCGGGTTGCTAATTGCCACTGTAGGGTTGGACCCGGTTACCAGTTATCCGCGCTTCACCTTCGGGACCATAAATCTCTTACAGGGGTTCAATATCATCCCCGTTCTTATTGGGCTATTTGCCATCTCGGAAGCCTTTGTACAAATGGAGACTCTAAGACAGGCTCACTCCAAGGTCCTGAGCGATGCGTCAACTCGTCGTCTAATGTCGATCCGCGAGTTCATCCGCGTTCTACCCACGGCTATCAAATCCGGAATAATGGGAACCTTCATCGGCAGCATTCCTGGTGCCGGTGCAGATATCGCCGCTTTCGTAACCTATAACGAAGCGCGCCGAAGCTCAAAGACACCCGAGAAGTTCGGACAGGGCGTACTCGAGGGGGTTGCCGCACCTGAAGCCGGCAATAATGGTGTGACCGGCGGTGCGTTAGTCCCACTGTTAACTCTTGGAGTGCCGGGAGATGCGGTTGCTGCTGTCTTATTAGGCGCATTGATCATCCAAGGACTAGCACCGGGGCCGCTTTTGTTCGCCCGCAGTGCACCACTGGTATATGGTTTGTTCGCGTCTATGTTGGTAGCCAATGTTGTAATGCTGTTTCTGGGTATTGTCGGGATACGCTTCTACACGCGTGTCCTCCAAGTACCAAAGCGGTTGATCATCGGCATTATTGTCTTTTTGTCCATGGTGGGAGCTTTCGCAATGAATAACAGCATATTTGACATACACGTTGCGATTGGATTTGGTGTGATCGGCTATTTGATGCGGAAAGTTGACATACCCCTTTCGCCGATCGTGTTGGCGATCATTCTGGGCCCGATGGCGGAGAGTAATCTCAGACGTGCTATCCAAATGTATCAAGGTAGTTGGAGTTTTCTATATACTCGGCCTATTACGATAGCTTTCCTTGCTTTAGCAGTTTTCTCACTCGTGACCGCGGTTGGGGTCAAACGACGTAAAAGCAGCAATTGATCAAGACTCGAATGCCGTAGCCTTTTACGACTGCTAATCCACAGTTTTCGGGCGGCCAGTTATGAGCAAACTACGCCCGACTACTGATGCTTCGTGGTCTCCACCCAGTACTCAATGCCGTTCGTTTCGATCACGACGGTGCCATGAACGTCGGTGCCGTATATCTCAGCTTGTGTCGTCTCCTCGATCCGCGTGATCACTTCCGCATGGGGATGGCCGTATGGGTTGTCTTTGCCGGCCTGATAGACGACGATCGCAGGCCCCACGGCCGCCAGGAACTCGCGCGAGGATGATGTGTTCGAGCCGTGATGTCCAAGCTTGAGCACCACCGACTCCAGCACCACATCCTCCAGCTCAAGCAGCTCGAGCTCTAAATCCGCCTCGGCATCCCCGGTCAGCATGACCGAGAACTCATGGTATGTGGCCCGTAGCACGATGTTCTTGTCATGCAGGTCTCCGTCATACTCGGCTGCAGTGCCTTCGGGGTGCAGTACCTCGACCACAAGATTGCCGAACTCGGCGCGGTCGCCGCGTGCCGGCTCACGATACGCTGCTTCGGACGCCAGCACGGCGTCGAGGAACCGCTCGAAGGTAAGCGTCGGATGCTCCTGCCCGTTGTACCACAGCTCGCGCACTTGCACCGTCTCAAACACTGTGGGGAATCCGCCGACATGATCGGCATGCCCATGGGTGGCAACTGCAAGATCGAGCACATCAACACCGTGCTCGCCCAGATAGTCAGCAGCCTCGTGATATTCACCGGCATCGACAAGAACGGCGTGGTCTTCGGTTTGCAGAAGAATGGCATCGCCCTGCCCTACATCAATGAAATGCACCCGCAGGTTTTGCGCAAACAGCGTGCCGCTGAGCAGAATCAGTGCGGCGGTGAAGACCAGACGCCGAGCGCCGGTCCCAGCTCTCACCTCGGTCACGGCTTGCGCTCCCGCAGCCGGTTTAGTTTTGCACGGACCTTGCGGCGTCGTTCTTCGGTCGCGCCGCTGTCAACCCTAAGCCGGAGCTCTGTCGTCTCACCATCCGCGGAGGATGTGAGCTCCAGCCTGAGGACATCGCCCTCTTTGGCGTTGGTCGGTATCCAACTGTGAGGAATCGCGTATACGCTCCCATCCGCAGATTCTACCCGCGCAACCTCTGCCTCAATACTGTCGATAACCACTTGCATCTCCATAACTTCGTACCTATTCCCCTGCCCCGACGCGCGCCGGCGTCACGCCTCTTGTTCTCTGTCCATCCTATCGCGACTATAGCCGACGGCACAGCAGCCCAAACTGCGAAGATTCGAAAAATAACCTTCAATGGTGTTTTCACGTGTATCGCAGTTGAGATACCATTACTCGCAACAGCGCGATGGATCCTTTGTCCACAGTCGTACACCGATATCTGCAGGGAGGGCCGTTTGAGTCCGCTGGAAGCGCTCCTGGACAGTACGCAGCTCGTGATCATGATCTTCGATGAGAACGGCACCTATGTGGAAGTCTCCGCGGCCGCCGCCGGTATTGTCGGCGGGAGCCGGGAACAGATTCGCGGGAAGCGTTTCGACGAGCTCTTTCCGGCCGAGCGGGTGATTGCATATCAGCAGACGCTGGAGACCTTGAAACAGTCAAAGCAGCCATTCTCCAAGACCGAAGCGGTTATGATCGGGGGCGAGGAGCGCGTATACGAGACGCATTTCTTCCCCACGCACAGCAGTAACGCTGAGCTCGAATGGTTCGGTGCTGTGGCGGTGGATATCACTAAACACAAGCGCCTCGAGGACGAGCTGATCGAGGCACGCGAACAGGCCGAGGCTGCCAGCCGTGCGAAGAGCGAGTTCCTGGCCACGATGAGTCAGGAGTTTCGTACTCCGTTGAATGGTATCGTGGGGATGCTTCAGTTGCTGCAGACGGAGGACCTGACCAAGGAGCAGACTGAACACCTGCAGATGGCTTTGAGCTCGGCTGACCGGCTCGCATGCCTCCTGTCAGATGTGCTTGACCTCGCGATGATCGAGGCCGGTAGAGCGCAGATTCGGGAATCGGAGTTCAGCATCCAACACCTATGTGAGTCGGTCGTGGATTCGTTGTTTCTTCGGTCGCAGGAGAAGCGGCTTTCGCTTCGGGTCGCGGTTGATCCCGACCTGCCGGCGACATTGGTCGGTGACGGCACGCGAATACGTCAGATCCTCTTCAACCTGGTCGGCAATGCAGTTAAGTTCACCGAACGCGGGCATGTAGCAATAGCGGTCACGTCTCTCGACACCATCGGGAGCAACGGGCTCAGAGTGGAGTTCTCGGTCACCGACACCGGAATCGGCATCCCCGAGGACAAGCTTGCCGAGATTTCCACACCATTCCTGCAGCTCGACAGCTCCCTCACGCGCAGCTATAAGGATGCTGGTCTCGGACTTGCAGTAGTGCACCGACTCGTGGAGCTCATGAACGGCTCGGTAAGCATTGAAAGCTCGGAGGGCAAGGGCACCACCGTGCGGGTACGTTTGCCGCTGAAGTTGGCGTCGGCGGACGCCGGTACTCCCGGGCTGGATGAGAGTGAGCAGTTCGAGCGGCCTCCGGAGCCGGACACCGAAGACCGCAGGCGCGGTTTGCGGCTGTTGGTAGCCGAGGATGAACGGATCAATCAGCTCGCGCTGCAGAAGCTCCTGGAGTCGGAAGGCCACCACGTAACGGTGGTCAGCGACGGCGGTCAGGTTCTCGCGTCTCTGGTGCTGGAGGATTACGATTGCATTCTGATGGATATCCAGATGCCGGTCATGAACGGCGCCGAGGCCACGCGCACCATTCGCACCGCACGCAAGCTCGGCAAGATGCGCAATATTCCGATCATTGCAATCACCGCATACGCGAGCGCTGAGCACGTACGCGAGTTCATGCAGGCCGGCATGGATGCCTGTTTGGCCAAGCCGGTGATGATAGCGGACCTCAACGCTACGCTGCGAAAGCTTGGGCTACGGTAAGGCATGCGATGATCCAATCTGAGGACGGAATCTTTCGGCTGACCACAGCGAGCACCAGTTACCTCTTTCGCGTCCTTCCCACCGGGCACCTCGAGCACCTCTATTACGGCGCACGCCTTAAGGAGCAGGAGCTCGATGCCTTGCAGACCAAGATCACCTCGGGCGCAGGCACAAGCGTCGTCTACGGTTGTGAAGATGCTGAGTTTTCGCTTGACCGAGTTACGCTCGAGTACTCCGGAATCGGGAAAGGAGACTATCGTCACAGTCCGATCGAGGTTCGCATGCCGGACGGTAGCTGGGTGTGTGACTTCGTGTATGCCGGCCACGACGTAACCGAAGGGGTTATCCCAATCGAGGGATTACCCTCCGCCGACGGCACAGCCGACACATGCCGCACCCTCACCGTAGAGCTCGCAGACCGCAAGCTCGATGTGAAGCTCAGGCTGTTCTATACGGTCTTTGCCCGCGCAGACGTAATCACCCGGCGTACGATGCTCATCAACGACGAGTCCGAACCGCTTGTGATCCGCCGGTTCATGAGCATGATGGTGGACCTCCCGGACTGTGACTACGAGCTGATTACGCTCGACGGTGCCTGGATCCGCGAGGCCCATCGCCACCACCGGCCCCTGTCTTACGGGCTCTACGTGAACGAGTCCACCACCGGCACCAGCAGTAACCGGCACAATCCCGGCATTGTGCTCGCCCGGCCGGCGACGACCGAAGACGCCGGCGAGTGCCTCGCGCTGAATCTGATCTACTCCGGCAACCACTACGAGGCGGTTGAGCTCAGCCCCGGCAATACCCTGCGAGCGATGAGCGGCATCAGCCCGCACTGTTTCGAGTGGGAGCTTCAGACCGGAGAACGCTTTGAAACCCCCGAGGCGGTCCTCAGCTATTCCGAAGACGGTTTCAACCGCCTGAGCGGGAACATGCACACCTTTGTGAACGAGCATGTGGTCCGCGGTTCCCACCACAAAGCCGAGCGGCCGGTCCTCTTCAATACCTGGGAGGCGTATTCGTTTGAGTTCAACACCCGCAAGGTGCTGAAGCTCGCACGGGCGGCGCGCGACCTCGGCGCTGAGCTGGTGGTGCTCGACGACGGATGGTTCGGAGAACGGGACTCGGACGCCGCCGGGCTGGGCGACTACCGCGTTAACACACGCAAGCTCCCCGGTGGGCTTGCGCGCCTGGCACGGAAGATCACGCAGATGGGTTTGAAGTTCGGTCTTTGGTTCGAGCCGGAGATGGTCAACGAAGACTCGGAGCTCTTCCGCGCGCACCCTGACTGGGCGGTGCAGGTTCCCGGCCGTGAGCCGTCCCTGGGGCGTAACCAGCTTGTGCTCGATCTGTGCCGGCGCGAGGTCCGCGACTACATTGTCGAAAACGTGAACGCCGTTCTGCGAAGCGCTGCGATCTCGTACGTCAAGTGGGACATGAACCGCAATCTGAGCGACATGTACTCCCCCGCCGTCCGGCGGCAGGGCGAGTTCTTCCATCGCTATGTGCTCGGCCTCTACGACG